>SYOC01000270.1 GCA_005804965.1 Pseudomonadota bacterium | reverse complement strand
TCGCTCGCATCATCGAAGAGACTATTCCGGACGTAGTGACTATGGAAAATGTCCCACAACTTATGCGTCATAAGGTTTATCACGATTTCGAAGCGCGCCTTACTGGCCTTGGATACCAAGTAACTTCAAGCATAGTTTTCTGCCCTGACTATGGGATTCCCCAAACGCGTCATCGCCTTGTGCTACTGGCATCCAAGCTTGGCCCTATCAAGCTGGTAAAGCCAAGCTCAAAGCCGAAAAAATACAAGACGGTGAGGCTGACTATTGGAGCTATGCCTAAACTGCGCGCTGGGGAAAGCCACAAAACTGATCGGCTTCATGTCGCCAGCACCATGTCGGATAAAAATCGGAGACGCATTAAGGCATCTTCGCCCGACGGGTCATGGCTCGATTGGGATAAATCGTTAGTTGCCGATTGCCACAAAAAGGCTGGGCGACAAACTTACAGAAGCGTTTACGGCAGAATGTCGTGGGATAAGCCTTCGCCGACCATCACCACGCAATTCATCGGTTTTGGGAACGGGCGGTTCGGGCATCCTGAACAGGATCGCGCGATTTCATTGCGTGAGGGTGCTTTGCTGCAGACTTTCCCTAAAAACTATCGATTCGTCGAACCGGGTAATCAACTTTACTATAAGCATGTTGCACGAATGATCGGCAACGCAGTGCCCGTCAAACTGGGTGAAGTCATTGGAAAGAGCATCCGCAAACACGTCGAGGAGTGCGCTTGAGCAACAAGTACAGAATCACGTTGAGCCTCAACATCCTGAACCACCTCGGCATCAATTTATACAGCAATATACCAGCCGTACTTTCGGAAACCGTGGCCAACGCATGGGATGCGGACGCGGAATTAGTCGAGATCAACATCGACGAAGCGACGAAAACGATCACCGTCACCGACAACGGACACGGCATGACGGAAGCCGATCTCAACGACAAGTTCCTGAATGTCGGATACATGCGTCGGGAAAATGGTGAAGCCACGACCCCTAAGCACAAGCGCAAGGTAATGGGTCGAAAAGGCATCGGCAAACTATCGCTGTTTTCGATAGCCAACACTATTGAGGTGCAAACGATCAAAGGCAAGGAGAAGTGCGGCTTGATCATGCGTCTGGATAAGATTAAGCAAGCCATTCAAAATAAACAGGAAGGCACCTATCATCCACAGCCAGTTGCCCCATCGGCGCTCAATGTGACAGTGGGACTCGCATTACGCTCACCGATCTGCGTAAAGATGTCAAAAAGACACATAGCTTCCTAAGGAAACGGTTAGCAAGGAGATTTGCCGTCATCGGTCGGAAGAATAATTTCGTTGTGAAGGTGAACGACGAGGAAATCACAGTCCTCGACAGAGATTACTTCTCGAAGCTCCAGTACATCTGGACCTTCGGACCCAACGGCAAGCAATATGCTGAATTAGCGCCTAAGGCAGAACACAAGCACACAAACGATGGCGCGGTGAGCTGCGACGGGAAAAAGCATCATGTAAGCGGCTGGGTCGGGACGTTCGGCGTGGCCGGAGATGCCAAATCAGAAGATGGCGAGAGCCTCAACAACATTTCGATTGTTGTCCGTGGGAAGCTCGCACAGGAAGACATCCTAGATGAATTCGGCGACGCCGGTATCTATGCCAGCTATCTTATCGGAGAGATTGACGCCGACTTCCTCGACACTGACGGTGAGGATGACATCGCTACTAGCAGCCGCCAGCGCATGATTGAGGACGACGCGCGCTATGCTGCGCTTAAAGATTACATTGGCACGCGATTAGATGAGATCCGCGCCGACTGGACTGATTACCGTACTGCTGCCGGAGAGACAAAGGCACGCGAAAACCCGAACATTGATCAATGGTTTCAGCAGCTATCGAAGGATTCAAAATCTACAGCCAAGGGACTTTTCGGAAAGATCAATCAGCTCAAGGTGGATGATAAGGACAAAAAGACGTTGTTCATGCACGCGGTCATCGCTGTGGAAACTATGCAGTACAAAGGACGGTTGGATGAACTGGATAGCATTTCAATGGAAAACGTCGGTGCGCTACAAGCAATCTTTAATGATTTTGACGATGTCGAGGCAACGCTCTATCACCAAATCACGTCTGAGCGCATCAAGGTGATTCAGGTGCTGCAGAAAAAAGTTTCGAGCAACGCGAAGGAGAAGCTGATCCAGCAGTATCTATTCGATCACCTGTGGTTGCTTGATCCCATGTGGGAGCGCGCGACGGAAACGCCGGTCATGGAACAGACCGTAGACAAAGAATTCAAGAAAATTGATGTCAAGCTCACGCCAGAAGAGAAAAAGGGTCGGCTGGACATTAAATATAAGAATACCGCAGGGGCACATGTCATCGTCGAGTTAAAGCGCCCGGACGTAAAGCTGAAGACCTTGCACCTCGTGCAGCAGATCGAAAAGTACAGGACGGCCCTTCAAAAATGCTTAGGGAGCGCGCAAAAGGAACAGGAGACTATCGAGATTGTCTGTATCCTTGGCCACTATCCTACAGATTATCAAGATCGTGCGTCTCAAGACACATTGCGGGCTTACAACGCCCGAATCGTGCTCTACAATTCATTGCTGGATCAAGCCTACAAGTCTTACAGGTCGTATCTCGACAAAAACAAGCACACTGGCCGTCTGACTAGCTTGCTTCAGTCTATTTCAAACAATGACAAACCGACGAAAAAGACCATCAAGAAGAAGTAGCGTTGATGGCCGGTGCTGCCATAGCGACAGGGGTATTCAAAAACGCCCTCTCGCCAGTTTGCGGTTCTTTCTCCTTACTTCTGCGGCATCACCCCAAACGCCGTATCCGGCGCCTTCCCCGCAATCGTCGTCCGGTGCAGCTTGCGCTTGTACTTCGTCTTGTCGAACGTCGTCGCGCGGTGCAGCGTGCAGCGGTTGTCCCACATCACCGCGTCGCCATCGCGCCAAGGGTGGCTGTAGAAATACTTGGGTTGCGTGACGAACGCGGTCAGTTCGTCGAGCAACTTTGCGCCCTCTTCCGGCGGCATGCCGACGATCTCCTGCGCGTGTGAGCCAACGTAGAGTGCCTTGCGGCCGTTGACCGGGTTGGTGCGGATCACTGGATGGGTGACGATGTGGCGCTTTTTGTCTTCGTCGTTGTAGCCCGTGTCGCTGGCCATGTCGCGGTAGGTCATGCGGTGCAGCGCGGTGAGGTTTTCCAGTGCCGCCTTGCGTTCGGCGGGTAAGTCTTCGTAGGCGGCGCGCCCGCTGGCGAAATCGGTGTTGCCCCCCACAGGCGGCACGATGTGCGCGGCCAGCATGGAGGCCAATGCTGCGACCGGCTTGAACGAGCTGTCGCTGTGCCACTCCTCGTTGCGCGTGCGGTGCACCATCGCCGGGTGATCCAGCGGCAGGAAGTTGCCGTCCTTGCCAAGGTTGGTCATCACCGAGATATGCCCCGGATTCCAGTCATTGCCGGGGTGGGCAATCATGGTTTCGAGTTCACCGAAGTTGCGGCCGAAGGCGATTTGCGTTTCGTCAGTAAAGTGCTGATCACGGAACACGAGTATCTGGTGCTCGTTGAACGCGTCCCAGATCACACGGAAATCTTCGCGCGACACGGGCACTGACAAATCAATGCCTGTCACCTCGGCGACGAACAGCGGGTGCAGGCGATTGATGGTGATTCGGCTCACAGGTGTATCCATGATCACTCCAAAAATGTAGTTCTGCTCAAGATGATGCTACAAAACAACCGTGCCCGAGTACTCCCGTCACTACCGCCACCGCTCGGATGTCGTAAGTCATTGTTTTTATTCAATTTTATAAATACACTGGATGACTGCCATCGTCAGGCCCGCCGGGTCTCCTTGACCAACTCTGCCTTGACGCCCTGGTAAAGAATTTCCTTCTTCATGCTGGCGTTGTGCCGCGCGCGCTCCCAGTCCTTCGGTTGCAGCCGCCCCGCGGGCATGGGCATATGTTCGAAGTGGCCGTGTCGGCCAACGCCCGCCACTTGCGACACCAGCAGCTTGTCACCGGACGTTTGTTTCATCGACGGCGCAACGTAGCGAATCGCCATGCCGAGGCGGCGCTCGTTGGTTTTGTTGGGGCCGGAGGCGCGAAACAAGTGCCCGTGGTGGAACGACGCCTGCCCCGCTTGCAACGACACGTTCACGGTGTTGGCTTAATCCACCTTGAATGCGATCTCCTGCCCGCGCGTGAGCAGATTGACTGGCTCGAATTTGTCCACATGCGCCACGTCCTTCTGGCGGTGGCTGCCGGGGCACGAAACGCATGCAGCCATTCTCCACATTCGCCGGTGTCAGCGCGTACCACGCCGTGACTTCGTCGTCGCCATTAAGGCCCCATTAGTTGAGATACTGGTGCCAGCTCACAAAGCTGCGCGAGCTGGGCTCTTTGATGAACAAGCCGCAACTCCACACCAGCCCATCGGGGTCGATAATCTCCGTCACGGCGTCGAGAATGCGCCGGTGGCGGATCAGCGCGCCGTAAGAGGGCAACAATTGCGAAGGTTAGCTGCGCAAGAGCGACAGCTTCATGCGGTCACCCGCACATTCGGCTTCAGCGGCTTCGGGTTCTGCGAAAAGCGCTGCCGCACTGGCTGCGACCGTAACATCGTACGGGAAGTAGTAGCCGTCTCTGCCTTAAGCGGCACGAATGGGGGTGGTAGCAGCGAGGGGCGGGACAGATCGTTCACAATGCTCCTCATGCGCATAATCATGCAGGCAGGACAGGGCTACCGCGCGCGATGCTTGATGCAATCACCAGCCTATTGGTAAGACATTTTAATCCTGATTCAAGGCGGTTCGCTTCCAATCCTTTGGCGACCTGCCAAACTCGCCTGTATGGTGCTCGCGCTGGCGATAATCTGTTCTGGCGCTCTTCTAGGTGGAGCCGCACTGATACTGTAGCCACACCGCGATCCGCCCGATGGGATCTCCCAGTCAATCCCAGCAATTTTGCCAGGTCGGCATTTGCCACAGCAAGCGAATAGCGCGCAAAAAAATCCCGGCCAAAGCCGGGATTTTTGTTTCAAAAAATCACATACTTACACGGCAGCCAACCCCGCCATGGCATCCTTCATTTTCCCCAGCGCTTTGTTCTCAATCTGCCGTATGCGTTCGGCGGATACGCCAAATTCATCTGCCAGATCATGCAGCGTGAGCGGGTCTTTTTCGGTCAGCCAACGCGCCTTGATGATACGGCGGCTGCGTTCGTCGAGGCTGTCCAGCGCTTTTTCGAGGCCCTCGCCACGCAGGCGGGCGTTTTGTTCCTGCTCAATGACCGCCACCGGCTCTGCGGCGTCCGAAGCCAGATACGCAATCGGGCTGTAGCTTTCTTCATCATCCGCGCCGCCGGGTTCGAGGGCGACATCCTGTCCGCCGAGGCGTGTTTCCATTTCGACGACTTCTTCGTCCTTGACGCCGAGTTTTTTGGCGATGGCTTTGACTTCGTCCGTGCCCAGCGTGTTCAGGCTCTGCTTCAGGCTGCGCAGATTAAAGAACAGTTTGCGTTGCGGCTTGGTAGTCGCAATACGTACCAGACGCCAGTTGCGCAAGATGAACTCATGCATCTCGGCTTTGATCCAGTGGAC
>SYOC01000269.1 GCA_005804965.1 Pseudomonadota bacterium | reverse complement strand
GGTCAAAGGTGCCGCGTTGCAGATGGGCGTTCGTTCTGAGACCCGATCGCCGTTGCCTCGGAAGACCACATGATGGATGGCATGATGAGCGGAATGGGCCGGATGATGGGCGGCATGGGCCTCATCCGAATTCTGCTGCTAGTCGTGCTGGTGCTTGGGATCGCAGCGTTAATCAAATATCTGCGAAACAGGCGATGAAAAGTGGCTGAAACCGCAACTCAGCATAAAACTGCTCTTCTATACGGACGAAAATGGTCAGTTCTGAGTTCGCCGTGAACGGCGCAGTAGCTGGCGGAGTTGGCGCAACTTCGCGCGAGTAGCCCGAACGAAGGGTGTGCGCAATTTAGCAGGATCTGCGCCAGGGTTGGAATCTACGCAGTTGAGAGGAGCGATAGATAGGATTCTTTCGACATGAGTTGCCAATGCTCTGTTCAGCTCTTTTGTTGTGATCTTTTTAGATAGATTAAGTTCGCTGAAAAGATCGAGACCTCGGATAAGCGTGCAGCGTGCCACGTCTCCGGTATCCCACGCGATGCGTTCAAGAGTTGGCGAATATGGAGACATTGATCCGTGAACTAGGCGCGACCGAGCGTCGTATAGGCGTGTTACGAGCGCACGCCAACGCGAATGGTCTTGATCGCCAGGATCGACGCAAAGTGCGGCGGCCCGTGCGACTACTGTGCTCGTAACTTCATCGTGACTGTCGGCTAGAACGATACGTTCAATCGACGTCATGTACTTTATCGTCTTGGCGGCAGGCGAAGTCTCGAGAATTGCTTGGCCGTACCATCCAGCCGCGTCAATGAACCGCTCGCACAGGGGGTGATCCGGAGCCATAGAGGCGACTGAAGCCAACGCTATGCTGGCCGCCGCCATCCGGGGTGCGACTTCCGGCGATTGGAATAGCGACCACCAATGTTTGCCGAGTCCCTGACCGTTCCAGCTCCTGGAAAGCGATATGTCGATAGTTCCATCTGATGCACGGGTAAGCTGCGCTCCCTCTAACGGCGCGAGCGGCGTGCCGCTGACACGCATCCGATCGGAATGATGCTCGCCGAGGATGAGCCTGAGTATATCGAGAGCACTCTCGACCGTTTGCCTAGCTCGCTGCCTTGAGACCGCTGGCTCACAGCGGCAGACGGAGACTTCTGCAATCCACTCGAATCCGGAAAAATGCGCCAGCAGCCCGTCCCTAAGCTGCTCCACCCAACGTCTGGCATGATCGGGACTTCCTTGAGTGGTGCGCTTTGTGTCCTGCTCCTGCCTTTCCATGAGGCCGATACTGCTGTTGACGTATCGGTCGAGGTCTTCGCTCAACTCTTCAAGGAATATCCGTCGTGGTCGAAACTTTACTGGACCAATCTCGAAAAGCTTGGGAGCTTCACCAGTCACCACGTGGCACGGTATATAGTGCGTTAGGTTTACGAGTTCGCGAGCAACAGACTTCTCTACGGCAGACAGCAGGCGCTGTGCAGAACGCCTATCGATTTGACGGTCGTTCTGCAGAAATCGGTGTGAGAACTCACGCTTTGTGTGCTCTCTAACAGTATGTGCAGAGAGGCGAGCACGCAGAGTCGGCCGAGTTAAGACGTCTTCCGCGATGGTGGTTAATCGTCTTCCCGCCTCTTGGCCGCAGATCAAATCGCCCTGACCATCGGGATGAGGCACCGTAAAATCGCTATCCACCGCATGGTCGCGCAAGATCACTTGAGGATCCATTCGAGCGAAGCGAATTATTTCACTGCGGACAAAAGCTAGATCGTTGGCCCACCGGTCTGCTTGGGTCATAGGGTGCGTTCCGCCGCGCTAGCTTGGGACATCATCAAGCGCCCATTAGCCAGACAAACAAGAATGGAATCCCGCCTCGATGCCCTTTCGCCTCTTGCAAAAGAGCACCAGACAATTCACGTATCGTGCCTGAACGTAATGCATGGCCATCGCGCCAAGGTTACGCGTTACCATAGTTGGCATCGTTCCGAGTCGCGACTGGTGCCGCCATTGCCGTGCCCCACCCCAATAGCTCCACGATACGGTCATTTAACGAAGGCCGCGAGCGGATGCATTATAGACTGCGCCGCTACCTGACTGGCGCTTCGGACTCTGTTCTCGCTGCTCGTCTGAGCGACATCGCTGCCAACATCTACACGTTCACGGGCGATGGGAAAGTAGGTCTCGTAGAAGCTGGGGCACGCGACGTTTGGGCGGCACTACTGGCGCACCTGAATTTTGAGTGTGAAAGCAGGGGGCGCGACCCACTGGATCTTGATGGCATCCGGGAGCTGACGTTCACGCAACAGAACCTCCTCAAATTCAGGCGGCAACCGCATATCCTAGAACGGATGAAGGAGAACGCCGTGTTTTGCCGCTATGGCGAGCGGAAATGGATCAAGGATATGCAAGACAGCGGATCAATATTGCTTCGAGCAGCGTCGTACTATTCAGATAATTCGCTTGATCCCGCGCGACGTGATGACGAACTGAATTACACCGCGTACGTATGCCCCCACGACTATGATCTGGGGTTGGTTGATCCACGAATTGCGCGACTGGTTCCCCAGCGTTCATTTGGCGAAATAGTCCACCGCAAGCCGTCCGATCACTACCTCTACTCGGTTACGGCCGGTTTCCATATCCGCCTATACGCAGATTTTTTTGTCGACGCTTGTCTGGTGATAAAGGATCAAGCTGAGTTTGAGCGGCGGTTGGTAGCGGGCGTAGCAAAAGTGCTGCCTGGTTGGCGAATCGATTTTCGAGAAGCCTGGTACGGAGACCCTTTTGCGCAATCGCTGATTCTGCCAAACAGGGATACAGAAATCTTTTTCCTCAAACACATCCGCTATATGTATCAGCGGGAATTCCGTTTGGTCGCGCTCCCACCAAAAGAACTAGAGAGGCCGCTGCCAGACTTGCCAGTCTTTGTCGGCAGCCTGCACGATATTACGGAGCTGGTGCCGTTGGAGGGTCATCCGTTCGCGCGGCAATGATCGGCGCCAGTGAACGCCGCAACTGGATGAACCAGTCTTCTGCTTTTAGCGCTTCGTTCAGCGGTAGCTGAATTTCGTACATTCCCTCCTGGGACTGATACTGGAATCTGACTAGGTCTCGACCATCAAAGAACATCCCCAAAACTTGTTGGACTTTAGGAAGCTTTTGGACCCGGGTAGGGCCCGGTGCCTGTTCGCTCTGCATCGTTGGCGCTCCTATCGCGACTGTCTGAATTCATTCAGCACAGGATTGATCGGCGCGACAAATTGGCAACTCGCTGACCGCCCCATTTCCGCTTACGAGCAATAGCTTGTCGAACCGGTGCCGCACCGATACCTCGCGTCCCGCGGCCGCGTAGGTGGCATGGTCGGCTAACCAATAGTCATTAAGAAGAGCAAGCCACACTGGCCCTCCAATCGAGGCACACTTCTTCATCTTTGTCCGAATCCTGTTTTCGAGCATGACCCGCGCATTCCACGCTATATCGGGCGACGAAAAGCGGTTTGAAATTAGCCCGACAATGCGCTTGCAGCCGTGTCTTCGCGGTATCGCCCTTACTCTTGTTCGGGAGCCCTCCACATCGAACTCGTAGCAAGCGTTCGGCGTGGAGCTATGGCAGATCGATTCGATGTGCCGAGTTAGCGCCTTTTTATACTTGGCTGGCCGTCTTACCGGCATTTCAGCGCAGATGACTAGGTCGATGTGTTCAGGAAGCGTGGGCCCAACCGTTGTATTGAGGCGGTTGATAAGATCGACGGCAAAAGTATCTTCGCTGGCGCGATTGCCCACCGCGCCGTTGGGGTGAACCGTAAACTGAGACAGCCGGGTGACCTCAACGGCTACCTGCAACTCGCCTACGGTCATGCGAAGGTCAGGCGGATCCTCTCCGGCCACTGCCAACGCGTGCGCTTGGCGTCCAAAATACCGTACCAAGCATTCCCCCACGAACTGCTCATCCGGGCGCACTTTGATTCCGCTAAGTCGGGGCTGCATATAGCGACTCGATAGGTGGCGTGTAGTATTGCGGCATTCTATCCCGGGGCTCCGATTCGGATGGCGAGAAGATGCTGAGTTTTATCTTCGCACGTCAGCGATGGAACTTCGTCGTGGGGTTCATGATCCTGCTCGTCGCAGGAGCGTTGACGTTCGTCGCAGTGGGCGTTGTGTCGGGAAACAGCGCATTGGCGGGTCTCGGGAGCGTCTTGGCGGCAGTTGCCGCAATCTCCGCGACGATACTGGTGCAAATCCGGCGAGATGAAGTCGAGCAATCAAAGTTCTTTTTGGAGAAAGCGCTCGAAGGCTTTCGGACATCTCTACAGTTTTTCGAGGGGAACAATGACCGGGTTCGATGGATAGCAGGAGCGCGGATACTTGAGCATAGTCGCCGATTAGCTGCCTCTATCTCCGAGCCCGCGCACATGAATGTTTATGAGATGCATCGAGAGGATATGCGCGACCGAATTGCGCGTGTCTTGGGCTACGATAATCCAAGCCGTACGGCCAATTTTTTCCTTGGCCTCTCAGCTGATGCGGGCCCTGAAGAGATGCGACGAGATCGGCAAGTGCGCCGATTGGATCATTCGTCACTTTGTGCCCTGCTGGATTTTAGCGAATTCCCGCGCGGCTACGTCGATCCATTGGCGGAGCATCGACTAACAGAAAGTGATCTGCAGCGAACGCGGCGAAATTTTCCGGCTCTCCATCATTACCTTGCTGACTATTTTAATGAGATGCGCCGTCGCGCCGAAATTCGTGCACGGCACCCCGATCATCCCCCGTCCCTGTAACTAAGACGCTATGTGCGGCCAGCTAGTGTTTTGGCCCACCTGCAGGCTACGTAGACAAATTTTTCGGACGAGAGCGCATGGAAAGGACTAGTACCGGGCCGATGGGCGTTCTCGTGGAAGCGCGTCACCAGCAGCTAACGCGCAATACAGCTGTATGCCAGTGGGGGCCAGATGAATATCACGGTTGGGCACTGGATCGTTGCCGAGGTCACACCTCAACCGGTGATCTTGCAGACATTGGTCGGCGCTTTTGACCTTCAATTTCCGCTTCGTGTCCGTCAGTCGAAGCTTACCTCTCCTCGCTGTATTGCGACGATTTTTACTGCTCGTGCGAGCGTTGATGTAAGCGCCCACGGGCCGAAAGAGCTTGGTTGCGCAATCCCCAAAATTCCTCTCAGGATCGAGGTTGGCGTAGGTCTAGCCAGTGATAGCCCGGTCCTCCATTTGCAGCTAACCCCGCACCAATTGTTCTGCATTGAGGACCTTCGGAACGGGGGCGATCTTAATTTCTCGCTGGCTGTATCGGGAATCGGCACTGATGGCGAGTACCCTCACCAGATATTCGATACCTGGCGTCTCTTTGTGCCGCAGTCCCACTGGGTTCAGCAGTTAAGGGCTGCTCGGGCCTTGGATATCCTCTTGGTCGAAGTGCCGATGCCGGTAGTAGACGCAGCCGAGGAGATCGCCTCGGTCCGCGATCATCTCCGCTCTGCTCAGCAGCAATTCGTGCTCGGCCACTACAATGGCTGTATTGCAACCTGTCGGCTGGCGCTGGATGACCTTGGGAACAGGGTGCACGGCAAGAACTGGGCGGGGCCAGCATTGTCCCGGCTCTGCGCTGGCCGCGATGACATGGCAAAGCAAGAGCGCGAAAAAGCGATCACCGCGGTCGTGCGGCACTATACTCACCCGGCACATCATTCGGGGTCGGATGGAGGCGATGCCAGCTATGACCGGGCGGAAGCGAAACTTCTACTCACGATGACTGCAGCAATAGCTGCCAGGGCGTGGAGTAGATGAACGAGCGCTGTGCGGTGTGGGGACTGTCGGCAGATGGTTAGGATTGCGCCCCCGGAATTGATCGCACTCGCTAGGCGAATGACGTTGGAGAATCCGCGTCTGGATATTCTGCGAGAGGATCAGCTTCATCAATATCCTCCACTGGCACACGTCATTGACGCGCACCTTGTGGGCCGCAAGCAGCGCAAGTGCTTACTGTTGCCGAATCTCCGTGACGATGGGAACGAAACCATCGGCGTGTTTTCCGACTATAGCGGCGAAAACGACGGCCCCTACCGGGTGTATTCCATACTAGTGTGTGGCTGGAACCATTCGTTCGGTTTTCTGTCCGAAATGGAGCCGATCCGAACCCGCTATGGACTCGCAGATAAGGAGATTTCATTCAAAGATTTTCGCTATGGACCAATCAGCCGAGGTCTCCACGCCTACCTTAGAGCGCTAGACACCTGCGTTGTGGGGCTGCTGTATACGCTCGTTGTTGATAAGGCGCTTGGGACGCTATTTCGGGTCGGGCAATCCCAGCCTCCTCATGAAGTCCTAGCAGAAGAAGGATATCGGTGGCCTCCCCGCGCGGCGGAGAAGCTTTTGCGTGTTACGCACACCGCTGCCTATCTCACGGCCCTATTAAGTAAGGATGGTCAAAAAGTATTCTGGATGACTGATCATGATGACATCGCGGCAAACGACAAGATCCATCAGCAAGCCCTGGAGATATTTCAAAGGGTGCTCGCGATCTATGCCAAGCACTCATTCGGTCTTATTTCAGGCGCCGTACCTTTCACTGAGCGCAGCACGGGCTATCTCGATTTGCTAAGTGCAACGGACGTCGTGGCCGGTTCTCTGGCTCTTCACTTCAGTGAGCGGACGTCGATAGCGGCTTCTACCAAGAAAGGAGCCGAGGAGGTCCTGCGCTGGCTTCAGCATGACGGCATAGGCTTGAATAAAATGACAGTCATCGTGCGAAAAGAGAAGAATGGTTCAATAACCGCAGCGGACCTGGTTCCAACAAAACTCGAGATACCTGATCACGTCACGGTCGCGCCAATACGAGTGTGAATGCTGCGCATAAGTCACTGCGTCGCGATCCTGTACAAGTTCTGAAAATCCTGGCGGGCTCTCATGGAGGGGTCCACCTCTTGGAGCTTATCGAGGATCTTTTTCAGTATCGCGCGTTCCCACGTTTGCAGTGTTTCCTTGGTAACAGTCTTCACTAGGAGCGAAAGGACGGCTTCTGGCGATTTCGCTGCGAGCTGGTCATGGTCAATATGCCAAAGGAACCGGTCGCCTATCGGCTTCAGGTAGGGTAGCAACAGCTTTATGGCCTCTGGGAACGCTGTGCCGGTCTGCCGAGCAATGTCAACCAAGCCGCGCGATGTACCGGAGGTATTTCGATCAGCTGCATGTGGCCAGTGTGCCGCGAGCCACGGCCCAATTTTCGCCCGCCATATCGTAGCCCGCTCTTCGTCGGTGCCCTTCAGCCGTTGCTCTAGTCTGTCGGTTACTTCGACGAGCCCCTTTTCCGGCAAGCTCCTTATGACACCGTCAATCTCATCAGGTGTTAGCTCATGTGGCGCTTCAAGACATGTCGATACAAACAGGCCAATAAGATTTTCGGCTTCATCCTCGAAGGTGGAAAATGCTTTCAGCGCCAGCAGGAAGTCAGTTTTGATTGCCGCTAGAAGATTGGGCCCGATAGTCGGCGACCAGGCGTAAGCCGCCCAGAGCGTCTTAGCTTCGGGTGACGATTGCCACGACATGCGCGGCAAAAGATTAGCTGCGGTCCACTTGGGCGACACGCCAAACAAATGAAATAGTCGCGACGCAAGGATTACTCTGCCCAATATGCCGCCGGGCGATTGAGCGATTTGGTCAAAGTAGGTCACGATCTCAGATGGAAATTCGTCGCCTATACGCGGTTTTCGCATCCAAAGCCGATGAAGTGCCGCTTCTGCTAACTTCCCTGCCGAGTGATTGATAGCGCTAGTTAGTACATCCTTGCTGTCAACCTCAGCGCTATGCGAAATACCGCCCCATGCTTTGTGCCAAAGCCGCCTGATTTCATCTTCCCGCTCGACCGGGTACTTCTTGGCGATCTCTTCGACAAAATCAGCTGCTGCGGAACCTGTTTCGACGAATACGGCGTCTGGGATAGTCGGGAGGAAGGACACCAGGAAGCCTTCCATTCTTGGGTGTAGCTTGCCTTGATGGCGCAAGCCACGAACCGCCCAGAAGAGTCGCTGCCAATAGGGTCCTGGCCACGTAGCATTCTGTTTGCCGAGGCGCCGAAGGGCAGCAATGGCTTTCAGTAGAGAGCTTAGAGCTACGCCCTCGAACTCCTCTAGACCGATACTTTTCTCGGAAATAGCCTTTATGAGCGCGGGAATTGACGCATCGGTTTGCTTAGTACCAGTCAATTCGTGCCGCGAAACAAAACCCCCTTCGCCAGACCAAGTGAGAAACTCATTTCGCTCCTCTGGTTCACCGGGCTGAGCGGACGGAAGCGTCGCTGCTCTGGCCATGGATGCTTTGTCGAGCTTAGCCCCCCCTCGCGCCAGTTTGGCGAGACGCAGCGTGATGGAATAGTCGACATACTCCCGGTCCCACTTCTTCGCCCCTTTGCCTCGCCTGACCTTCGGTCCTGCCTTTACGGCCAAGACGATCTCGGCCCTCAATTTTGCGGGAAGGCGCCGCCCGGCAAGGCGGAAGAACCGCAAGGCTTCTCGATGCAACTCCATGTCCCATAAGCCAGGCTCCTTGCCTTCCAGTAAAATTGGGCGTGCGAGAAGAATATAGGCTTTCGGATCCTCCGTGATGCTATGTAGCGCCAGCCGTCGGAACAGGGGGTGCGGGGAAGCTGCCCACCACTGAAGCAATCCAGCCGCTTTCGCCGGTGAAACACGTTTAAGTGCCGAGTAGCTATCTCGAGCCCAATCGATCAGCTGTGTCCAATCCGGCCTACGACGATTCTGCGGATGCTCGGCAATTGAGGGGCGGTTGTGTATCGAGCGCCGAGAGCTGCCGTCATCTTGTCCAAGCAGCTCAATTGCTCGCTCCAAATGTGAGGTCAGCTGCCAAGCGTGCCTAGCGAGCACCTCAGGCTTTGCAAGGAAATCCTCGGTTCCGTAGGCGAGTTCTCGTCCGCCAAGGCTCACCTCTGTGTGAGCGCAAGCCTCGAGCGGCGTAAGGGGAGTGGTCGTCTTGTCGTAGATGCGCCTGAATTGGAGGTGCGAGGACGGGCCCGGCATAATTTTCAGCTGTGGACGAATGCTTTCGATAAGTTCGTCCGTTAAATATCGCCTCTCATCATCCAGAGCAGCCGTCTTAGCCTGGTCAATTCGCCATAGGTCAGCGCTTCCGTAGTCGTGCTGGTTACTGAGTACGACGGTCCACAAAAAGCGAAGCTTTGGGGGAATCGGGGTTTCTGGCTTCGCCAGCTGTTGTCGAATCATGTCTGCGAAGTGCGGATGTACGCGTGAACCCTTACGTACTACCCATTCGAGAACTTGAGAAACGTGCGCGTGCCGGGCAATCCACCATGCGAGATGTCGGGTGACGCTTCCGAGGTTCGGGGGATTGAGGGAGCGAAGGCCAGTGTCGGCAATGGGGGCTATCGCGGGGGCCGCTTGGGGCCCGTGGTCAGCGGCCGACAGAAATCCAGCTTCATCTAGTACACCGATCCACGCAGCGAGCGTGGGGTACTCAGCGTCCGCGGTCAACGGCGGCGCTTTGGCAATCTCTTGCGCAGTCGCAGGGTCAGAAATTGCCCAACAAAGGCGCCGAGCTGCGGGATCATTTATCCCAGTTGGAGTTTTCTTTAGCTCAATGAGGGCAATCTGATTTCTGCTGAAAATCGGATCGGTGTGTATTCGTGCCCACTCAACCAGCGTCCCATTTAGGAGCTCATGCTTGTTGTCGGAGCAGTAGAGGATGGGCTCGACATTCTTTCCCAGCCATTCATTCTTTGCCGTTTCACGCTCGCTCTCTGTGCGAAATGCTGCAAAAGCATACGCGCGTCCAAAGCTTGCTCCCCGCGCACGCTCAGCAGCAAGGGCGTCTACCATG
>SYOC01000268.1 GCA_005804965.1 Pseudomonadota bacterium | reverse complement strand
GGATGGCACAGCGAAGCATACTCGACGCGCACTCCGCCTTGGTGGTCGAGTATGTCTCGTACTGATCGCAGAATGGCATCCGCGCTGCGCTCACCGCGCGTCACCATGTCCGCCGCAGTGTTCAAGGCACGTGAGATGCACAAGCTGGTCTGCCGCTCCGCCGGGCTGAGGCGGGCGTTGCGCGAACTCATGGCCAGCCCGTCAGCTTCACGCACGGTCGGCATCGGCAGGATTTCCAAGTCGAAGCTAAGATCTTTCACCATGCGCGGGATCACGGCGCACTGTTGATAGTCTTTCTCCCCGAACAGGGCGACGTGAGGTTTCACGATATTGAATAACTTGGCGACCACCGTCGCCACGCCACGAAAATGGCCAGGGCGAAAGGCACCGCACAGAGGCTGGCTCACCTGTTCGACTTCGACGCCAGTCTGAAAGCCATCAGGGTACATCTCCGAGGCGTCCGGGCAGAACAAGGCATCGGTCCCCGCTGCTTCCAAGAACTGCCGGTCTTGCTCGAAGTTCTTCGGGTATTTGTCGAAGTCGGCTTGTTGGTTGAACTGGATAGGGTTGACGAAGATCGATACTACGACCACTTCGCCGCGCCGTTTCCCTTCATGGACGAGGCTAAGGTGGCCTTCATGCAGGAAGCCCATAGTCGGCACGAAAGCGATCTTTTTTCTCTCTACGCGCCGCTCTTCCGACCAGTGTTGCATGTCGCGAATGCCAGAGATGATGTCCATAACCGATCCTTCGCGTCCGCTCTAATGGAACGAATGCGCGTCCAACGGAAACGCACCAGTGCGTACTTCGTCGATATAAGCGTTGACGGCTTGAGAGATGACGCCGCGCAAGTCAACGTAGCGCTTCACAAATTTCGGCGAGAACCGCTCCGTCAAACCTAAAATGTCGTGAATCACTAAGATCTGCCCGTCACAGTGCGGACCAGCACCAATCCCAATCGTTGGAATCGGTAGCTTTTCCGAAATCTCTTGAGCGAGATCCATCGGCACGCCTTCGAGTACCACGGCAAAAGCACCAGCATCGGCCACAGCGCAGGCATCGTCCAACAGGCGTTCACGCGCCCCGGGCTGGCGACCAGCTTTTTTGCCTTGTACCTTGAACCCGCCCATGCGATGCACGGATTGCGGCGTGAGACCGATATGCCCCATCACGGGAATGTCCATGTTCACAATTGCCTTGATGACACGTGCGATGTTGACCCCACCTTCGAGTTTGATGGCTTCGGCGCTTCCCTCTTTGAGCAAGCGCCCAGCATTGGCAATCGCCGCGCACACGCCAGCTTGATAGGAGAGGAAGGGCATGTCGCCGACCACCAAGGCGCGGGGCCGTGCCCGCGTGACCAGCTTGAGGTGGTAGACCATCTCGTCCATCGTGACCGGCAGCGTGGTGTCGAAACCTTGCACAACTGTGGCAAGCGAATCACCAACCAGCAGCACGTCGATGCCGCAAGAATCCAGAATGCGGGTGAAGGGGTAATCGTAGGCGGTCAGCGCGGTGATCTTCTGTCCGGCGGCCTTCATGCGTTGCATGTCCGGAACAGTGACTTTGGGCGGATTGGCTTGCATGGCATAGCCCTCCTTACATGAGGAAGCAGACCAGCGAGGCAGAAAGGGTGCGCAGGTGCTCAGGATCTCAAGGGCGCAGGTCGACGCGCATTACTTCGCTTCGTCGCCCTCCCTTCGTGTATCCTTTTTCCCTCTTCCCCTAGCAATCGCTTCGTTTTTGAGTCGTGATTCTTACACACCAGAGAAAGAAAAAATCCCTCAGCAACAGGTTCGGGCGAGCAGATAGCATACTTTTCTTCAACTTGTCCAGTAGGCTGCCAGCGTCGTTCCTCCTCCCTTCGCTTGCGATCCCTGCTACCATAGCCACCATGCCAATTCGTCATCATCTCGGCCAACTGTTTATGGTCGGTATCCCCGACCCGACACTGACTTCAGAGACACGTGCCCAACTGCAAGAGCTGCATCCCGGCGGTGTGATTCTGTTTAAGAGAAATTATCGCAACCTCGACACCTTGGCAGCATTGTGTGAAGAAGTGCATGCGTTGTTGCCCGACCAACCGCCGCTCATCGCTCTGGACCACGAAGGTGGGCGAGTCCACCGCTTAGCTCCGCCGTTTACCCACTTTCCGCCAGCCGCCAAGATCGGTCTCACAGGTTCGGCGACCTTAGCCCAACAGATCGGCCAAGCCATGGGTGCAGAACTCAGTAGTATTGGTATTGACCTCGATTTCGCTCCGGTGCTGGATGTTCACACCAATCCTGCCAATACCGTTATTGGTGATCGAGCCTTCGCGTCCGACCCACAACTTGCGGGGATATTCGGCTGCGCTCAGGCACGTGGACTGCGAGCCGGCG
Organism: Pseudomonadota bacterium; assembly: GCA_005804965.1. Taxonomy (GTDB): domain Bacteria; phylum Desulfobacterota; class Binatia; order Bin18; family Bin18; genus SYOC01. The sequence goes on along the minus strand of SYOC01000268.1, from coordinate 1,468 downwards.
GCGTCATCCCCTGCGGCAAACATTTCCCCGGTCATGGGGCAACCTTCATGGACTCGCATCATGACTTGCCACACGACGCCCGGTCACAAGAAGACATCGAGAAGGCGGACCTGCAACCGTTCCGTATGGCGATTGCTGAAGAGATCGAGATGCTGATAACCGCCCATGTGGTCTATCCGGCGCTCGACCCGGACTTCCCGGCCACGCTCTCGCAACGCATCATCACCGACATTTTGCGCGAGCAATTAGGGTTTCGCGGCGTCGTGATTACCGACGACTTGGAAATGGGAGCGATCATGCGTCACGGAGGCGTCGAACGCGCCGCTGTGCAAGCGTTGCAAGCTGGAGCAGATATGCTCCTCGTCTGTCACCAACTTGATCTCGCCTTGCGTGCCCGCGACACCTGCCTGACCGCGCTCGACGCTGGCGAGCTAGCACCGACACGGATAGAAGAAGCACGGCAAAGAATCTCCATCCTCAAACAACGGCACGCGCAACAACGACGCGCCGGAAGAGAAATGATTGGGGCCGCCGCGCATCGACAGCTTGCGGGGGCGGTGGCGTAGACAGGCAAAAGACGGAACGATGAAGGAGGAAGGCTGAAGTCAGAAGGGGAGAAGGCGCAAGGGTAGCCGGGGAGTGAACTCCCCGGCGGGAAGGCTCCCTGGCGGGAGGCTGGGTCTTGCCACCCTTTCCCGCCCAGCCTTGAAAGACTGGGCTACCTGCGGTCGCCGCCATGCGGCTGTTCGAGCCTCGCGCAGCGAGCGCATGACGGTAGCCGGGGAGTTCAGTCCCCGGCGGAAATGCTACCGCACGGTTTATCCCCAGAGGTAACGTTCGTCATATTCCACCCCGTGCCGATCCAAGAGAGCACGGAATTCTTCCTGAAAGGTGTTCTTCCGGTGATGTTCTCGCTGCCCAGCTACATAGCGCATTACTCCTGTCAAGTTCGACTTGCTGACCGTAAACGCACTGTACCCGTCCTGCCACCCACACCCCCCAAGGCTGGGGAATGTGTCATGAATCCATTTTGAGGAACTGCCTTTGAGCAATTGCAGCACCTTACTGAGAGCGACGCTCGGTGGCACGCTTACCACCAGATGCACATGGTCCTCCACTCCGCCGATCTTGAGAGGAACACAACGATGCTCACGAGCAAGACCGCCCAGATAGGCCCAAATACGCGGTTCGACATCCGGGGTAAGCCAGCGCTCACGATTCTTCGTACTGAAGATGATGTGATAATGAAGGCAAGTGTAGGTATTTGCCATAAAACACCTCCGCATCGACCGTCGCTACGCGACGACGGACAGATGAATATCCTTCTCCCGCCCAGCCTTGAAAGACTGGGCTACCTGCGGTCGCCGCCATGCGGCTGTTCGTGCCTCGCGCAGCGAGTGCCCGAGGGTAGCCGGGGCGTTCACTCCTCGGCAGGAGGCTCGACCTTGCCGCCCTTTCCGCCCAGCCT
>SYOC01000267.1 GCA_005804965.1 Pseudomonadota bacterium | reverse complement strand
TGGATTCCGGCTTTCGCCGGAATGACGACCCTGCCACACTCGTCATTCCGGGCGGGCCTGCCCCGGACTTGATCCGGGGGCCGCAGGCCACGACCCGGAATCCAAGATTTTGTTATGCACCCCACAATGCCGGTCGGTTGCCCACTCCAGCTTCTTCAGCCTCAGTCTTAGTTTTAGCCTTGTAAATTAGAAGGGAGACTTCTAATTTACAAGCATGTGGAAGAGAATTGCTCTCAAGCCGAGGGCATCGACCCCATCCGCCCAGCCATTGAGCGACGCGGGTTCAAAGACAGTCTCACCTGGCTGCCGGGTGAAACTGACAGGACTACTCAGCACTCTTCTCTCAGCACTCTTCACTTTTAACTTTCTGATCAATACGTATCCGGCGGCAGCTTGCTGTGGTCCCAGGTCGAGACTTTCGTCGGGGTGATCTTGAGAACGGCACGCTTCTTCGCCCGGTCTTGGATGACAGCATTCGTAGGCGCGGCAGTGCCGCCTTCTTGCGAAGCACGCACCTCGCGCATGATCTTCCACACCTCATCGGCATCGTCGATAATTTCGCAGTTGCCGCGAATCATCACGCCGCGCAGGTCGTTATATTTAATCCCCGACTCAACCAAAACGGCGACCTTCGGGTTCCGGCGTGCATTCACGACCTTCTGCGCCTTGCGAAATGAGGTCATGTAAATGCATCCGTCGTCCTTGACCATGAACGCCATAGCGACGGCATGCGGATAGCCGTTGTGATCGACCGTACACAGAATCATCGTCCGTGCATGTTTAAGGTACTCAGCCTGCTCTTCCGGTGTCATCTGAATTTGTCCCTGACGATTCATATCGCCCTCCCCAAGTAGAATACGCGCCTCTCGTTCACAGATGCCGGCGCACCAGGAGCTATAGCACGAGGCAGCGTTCTTGAAAAAGGCGGACAGGAAGCCAGCAATCTGCCCTGCGTCAGTATCTCCCTTCTCTTAGCGGGCGCTTTTCGTTATTAGTGGTGAACGGTGGTTCACCACTGACTAAACATCCCTGGGGGTATTGTGGCAAAGACACATGCAGTAGTGATCGGCGGCAGTATGGCGGGGCTTAGTGCTGGGCGGGTGCTCAGTGATTTTTTCGATCACGTGACGGTGGTTGATCGCGACGCGTATCCAGAGGGCGCACTGGAACGCCCAGGCGTGCCGCAGAGTCGTCACGTCCATGCCTTGTTGGCCCGTGGTCGTCAAGAACTCGACGGGTTATTTCCAGGCTTCAGTGAGGCCATGCGTGCAGGCGGTGCCCACGAGCTGGATTTCCCTTCGGCATTCGCCACGTTACGCCCTACTGGCTGGGCACCACGCGCCGACAATCGCTTACCTTTGTTTTTCGCCAGCCGCACGCAGATTGAGACCACTGTGCGCGGATTGTTCCGCAAATTACCCAACGTCACCCTCTTAGAACGCACAGCAGTCACCGGCCTCGCAGCCACACGTCAGGGCCACACCAAAGCCACCGGCGTTCACATCACACCCCTAGATGGGGGCGTTTCGACCACGCTTGAGACAGATCTCATCGTCGATGCCAGCGGTCGCGCCTCGAAAGCGCCGGAATGGTTCCGCGAGTTGGGACTCACACCGCCAGAAGAAACCATCGTCGATTCTTTTTCTGGCTACAGCTCGCGTTGGTTCAAAGCCCCAGACCCGAGCCGACTCCCACGCGACTGGTGGTGGAAGGGCGTGTGGATCGACGTGAAACTGCCCGAGAACACGTTTGCTTGTGTGCTTATTCCGGTTGAGCAAGGGCGCTGGCTCGTCACTATCGCTGGCGTGGCGAAACATTATCCGCCGAACGATGAGGCAGGATTCATGGCGACCTTGCCGCAGCTCCGTTCACCGATCATCGACAAAATGGTGCAGTTCGCAGAGCCAATCTCCCCGGTATACAGCTATCGCGCTATGGCCAATCGCTTTCGCCATTACGAGCGATGGCAGGAACGCCTCGATGGGTTCCTTGCCTTGGGCGACTCAGCCTGCGCTTTCAATCCGGTGTATGGGCAAGGAATGACCACGGGTGCGGTCTCTGCCACCATCTTGCGCGACTGCCTCAAACAAAGCGGACCGACCAGCCCCGAGTTGTCACAGCAATTTTTCCGTGCCCAGGCCAAATTCCAACAAATCCCGTGGGGACTCGCTACCGGCGCAGACTTTCGCTTTCCCGGCACTGAAGGTCAGCCGTCGCGTATCAGCAGCTTGATGGGTCCGTACATGGAGACCCTTTTTCAGGCTGGCGACGAGGACCCCGTCGTGCGCATCCAAGTCAGCCGCGTGTTGAACATGCTCAAGCTTCCCACGGCGCTCTTTGCCCCGCACATCGTCGCCCGTGTAGCGTGGTGGGCGGCGAAGCACAAGTTCTCAGGGAAAGGCGCAGGTGGATATTCCGCGCCAGCGATGCCGCCGGTGCTTGCGTCAGTGCGGTGAGTCCGAGGAGGCTAGAGGCAATCAAGGAGCTGAAAGAGGTGTCGCTATGCACGAGTACGTCATCGTCGCCTTGATATTTGTGGTGTTTGCGATTGTTGGAGCCACCGCGTGGAAAGTGTCGCGATAAATTCACCGACGAGGTAGCAGTTTTCACCAACGGGCGGTTACTCGCCCGTGTGCTCTCCCCTCTTGTTCCGAGACGCGAAAGTCGGAGGAAAACTCAGCCAGGGCAGAAGAATAAAGCCCACGACGTGAGTCGTGGGGAAACTCCAACGTAAGGCCTACCCCTCCAGCGGCAACCACTCGTCACGAATCGACGCTACGGCAATGAAAGTGCAGCCGGTGGTGGTAGTCAGGCCGGTGTGCAGTGAGCCAGCATCGGCACGGCAATAGTCGCCTGTGCGCATGAGCATGTCGGAAACCCAAATCTCCCCGGCGGTAATGTACGACTCTTCGACATCCGCGTGCCGATGCGGTGGGAAGGTCGCGCCGGGCTCCATGCGCACCAGCGTGGTGTAGTAGCCGCGCTCTTGATCGAAGGACAACAACTTAATTTCTATGCCAGGAGCATGCCCGGGCTGCCAGTCCAACCATTGCGAACTTACAAAAAGAAAATGCTCTTTCTCGACTTTGGGATGATTGGCCGTTAGGCCTTCGGCAGCAATACGCTCCAACACGCGCGTGCGCACTTCCGGGCGCGGGGTTCGTCGCGGCACCGCATAAGCGAGTTCCTCTACTACTGCCCCACAGGCCGCCACTTCTTCGGCACAGGCCGCACAGCCTGCGGCCAAGTGCTGCTCGAACGCACGGGCCTCTTCTCCTGGCAATGCACCGAGAGCGTAGACCGCCGCCATCTCTTGAGCTTCTTCCATTGTATGACCGCGTACCATAAAGAGCTTTCCTTAACTCACCGCCGCTGCTGGTGGAGCGAGCGGACCGAGGAGCTCGCGTAACCGTAACAAACCCGTGCGGATGCGCGTCTTGACCGTTCCGAGCGGTTGTCCAAGACGCAGCGCAATTTCAGAATGACTCAGATCCGAGTAGTAGGCCATTTCAATCACTTGTCGTTGGTCGGGACTCAAATTTGCCAGAGCCTGCGAGACCACTCGTCGTCGCTCGGCTGTACCCAAGATGTCTTCCGGCCCTGGGGTGCCGTCGGGGGCATCCACCGCTGTTTCCAGAGGCTCGATGCGCTGGACACGTTGGCGCGAGCGCAGCGCATCAATCGCTCGGCTGCGAGTGACGGTCAGCAGCCACGACAACGGCGTCCCGCGTTGCGCGTCATAGGTTTGCGCCTGCCCCCATACCTGCGAGTAGACTTCCACAAGCACATCTTCGGCAATCGCACGATCACCTAGGATGCGCAGAGCCAGTCCGAAAGCTAGAGCATTCGTCGCGTCGTATAAGTCGGCGAGAGCGGTTTGGTCTCCCTGGGCAATGCGCTGGAGGAGATCTCTCCAGTCAACCTCCCCGGTGGGCGAAGCAAGATGAGCTTGTGGTTCTGGCACGGCAGCCCTGTTTAGCACCTCGCCGCGCCGAAAGGCAAGCACTTTTCCCATCCACCAATTCCTTTGCGCTTCCTTTGCTTTCGTTCGTAGAAACAGTACGGAATCAATCAAGCGATTGGATGTTCATTCGCTCTTTCGTTTGGTATTTGTCCTCATCTATCCGCTCGTACAACTCGCTGCTAGAGTTTTTCGTCAGCACAAGGGTCGCGTCCTTCAGGGAAGAAAAGGAGAACAACGATGAAGGTGATCTTTGAGAAGAAAGGCCCCATCGCGTACGTCACGATCAACCGCCCAGAACGGTTGAATGCTTGTGATTTTGAGACCTACGAAGCCCTCGCGCGGGTGTGGAGTGAATTCCGCGACGATCCGGCCTTACGCGTCGGCATTCTCACTGGGACGGGTGAGCGTGCTTTCTGCGCTGGGAGCGATGTCAAAACCAACTACGTCGAACGCCCAAAAGAGGAACCGCAAAACGTCCTCTTTCCCCTCCTCTTCGACCTGTATAAGCCGATCATTGCCGCTATTAACGGCCACGCCAACGGCGGCGGGCTGGAGCAAGCGCTATGCTGCGATATCCGCGTGGCAGCGGAACATGCGCAATTCGGCCTCGGCGAGGTGCGCCTCGGCTGGCTGCCGGGTGCCGGCGGCACACAACGCTTGCCGCGTCTCATCCCTTTAGGCAGAGCACTGGAAATGCTCTACACCGGCAATCGCATCGGTGCGCAGGAAGCGTTGCGACTCGGGCTAGTTGATTATGTCGTACCGATGAACCAGCTCATGAGCAAATGCGAAGCAATCGCTAGCGAGATTTGTAAAAGCGCACCCCTGGCAGTCCAGAAGATCAAGCAAGCCGCGTTACGTGGCCTTGATGTCTCCTTGGCCGAGGGCCTCCAGCTAGAGCGAGAGCTGTACAATTGGCTACAAGATACTGAAGACGCGCGCGAAGGTGCGCTCGCCTTCGCCGAAAAGCGCCCGCCGCAGTGGAAAGGGCGATAAGCCCGAAGAAGCCGAGTTGGGTCCATTGCAACAATCCCAGCAACGGGCACAATGTCTGAGCCTGGATTTTCTACCAGAGCTGATCGTACAGGAGGGTACCTATGAGCGAGGCCAACACGTATCAAGGCAGTTGTTTTTGCGGAGCAATAGAATTCACCGTCACCG
>SYOC01000023.1 GCA_005804965.1 Pseudomonadota bacterium | reverse complement strand
TGTCAATCCGAACGCCAACCGCACTTGTGGTTGCGGTTCGTCCTTTTCGGCGTAAGAGTCTCCGCGACGGACTGTTTTTGTTTGCTTCTGTCATTCCGAGCTGGCTCGGAATGACACCCCCTCGGGTTCGTTTCCTTTCTTGCTCTTCATGCCCCGCTTTTCCCATGTCATCTTCGATCTAGACGGCACTTTGGTCGATACCCAGGCCGATCTGACTTCGGCGACCAACTATATGTTAGCGGCTCTCGGTCTGCCGCAGTTGTCGCTTGCGCAGGTGACCGGCTTCGTTGGTCATGGCGCACGCGTGCTGGTGGAGAAGGCGTTAGGTCTCAGCAACCTCCAGCTTGTTGATCGTGGGCTGGCTCTCTTCCTTGAATATTACTCTGATCATCTGCTCGACCAGACGCGGCTCTATGCTGGACTCGATGCTGTGTTGAGCGCTGTCCATGCTGCCGGGGTGCAGATGTCGGTACTGACGAATAAGCCGGAAACAGCAAGTCGAGCAATTATTGCGGGGCTTGGCTACGAGCTACTTTTTGTGGCGATTGTCGGTGGCGACACGTTGCCGGTAAAGAAGCCAGACCCACAAGGCGTCTGGTTTCTCCGACGCGCCAGCGGTGTGGCTCTGCACGACACGCTATTGGTTGGCGACTCACGGGTGGACTACGAGACGGGCGTGGCTGCTGGTGTGGCGATGTGTGGGGTCTCGTGGGGATTCGGCGCGGCAGATTTACAGTCCTGTGCCTGCCAATTTCTTGTTGATACTCCCGAACAGCTACGGACGGTTATTCTTGGATAAGAAGCGGACGTAGTCGCTCGGCCATACGCACAGCTTCGACGGTTGCTTTGACATCGTGTGCGCGAATAATGTGGGCACCGTTGTTGACGGCGATGGCTGCGCAAGCGAGCGAACCCACCAAGCGATCTGCCGCGTCTGGCTGGTCGAGGATTTTTCCGATGAAGGATTTACGTGAGACGCCGACAAGCAGCGGGCGGCCAAATTTCCGCAGCGCGGCTAATTTTCTTAGGACAATACAATCCCATTCATGCCACAAGACTTCTGGCTGGCGAAAAAACCCGATTCCAGGGTCGAGCACGATACGCTTCTGAGCGATTCCAGCCTGTGTGGCAAGGTGCAGGCTTTCTTCTAAAGCGACGCTGACGCGATCTACTGGAGTGCCGTTGCTTGGGGTTGCTTCGCTCGCCATGAGAATGACGCCGACATCGGCGGCGGCAATAATGCCGGCCATGCGCGGATCGTTTTTGAGACCACTGACATCGTTGATGATGCGGGCACCAGCAGCGAGGGCGGCGGCGGCTGGTGTCGCGCGTTTGGTATCGGCGGAAATTGGTATGGTTACGCGAGCGGCAACCGCCTGGACTGCTTGGGCAAGACGGTCGGCTTCTTCTTCTTCAGAAATCCACGTTTTCAGGTAAGGGGCGGTGGACATGGCCCCGAGGTCAATGATATCTGCTCCTGCACCCGCCATGATCTGGGCAGTCTCCACGAGCTGACCCAGGTCGGTCCGCACGGAACCCCGGTAAAAAGACTCCGGGCTGACATTCAGTACGGCCATAATTCGTACGGGAGCTGTATCTCCAACTGGGAGACCGGCAAGGTTAGCCATGAGAGGAGAGGATGGGTGCTGTGCCATATGACAAATCCGCCAAGAAGCTAAGAAAAGGATGTCGGTGAAAATTTTTTCTCGAACAGGCTTTTTAGGTTTGCCTGTTCCGGCGTTTTTTTCTACACTGTCGGTTCCCGCGCAGGTGCTGCGCTTGAGCTAAGGAGAAAAGGTCCATGATAAAGCTGTATGATTTCCCGCAAAGCCCGTACTGTCAAAAAGTGCGGCTTGTCTTAGCAGAAAAAGAGCTGTCTTTCGATAAAGTTTTCGTCGATCTCATGAAAAACGAACAAAAATCCCCTGATATGCTCCGTCTCAATCCTTACGGTAAGGTGCCAGTGCTGGCGGATGAAGGAGAAGCGATCTACGACTCAACCGTCATTAACGAATATCTAGAGGATGAATATCCGCATCCTCCGCTGATGCCTGCTGATTCTGGGGCCCGTGCCCGCGTCCGTATGTTCGAGGATTTCGCCGATAATTCGTTCACCGCGCAAGGCGGGTTGCTCGCCGCTGAGTTGCGCAAAGCCGCAGAACAGGTCGATCAAGATCGCGTGCAACGCTACCGAACGGATTTGATCCGCGTGCTGGAGTTCCTTGAGCGCCAGCTTGAAGGCAAAGACTATATTGCCGGCGAATTCTCGCTGGCCGATCTCGCTTTTATCCCACGGATGTTGCAGCTTCCCAAGCTTGGAGTCGAAATCCCGGATCGTCTACGGAACGTGCTTTCTTGGACGGACCGGTTGTTGGAGCGTGCTTCTGTGCGGCAACTGCAACAGGAGTTGGGGCTGGTGTAAGCGCCTGTTGCTCCCACGTCTGAACCGTCGGTGATGGAGGTTACGATGGCCGAGGTCGAACTGCCTACAATTCTCCCGGTCTTTCCGCTCCCCAATGTAGTCCTTTTTCCAGATGCCATGCTGCCTCTGCATATCTTCGAGCCACGCTATCGGCAGATGATACGCGACACGCAGGATAAGACACCCCCGCTGATTGGCATGGCCTTGTTGCGAGGCAATTGGCAGGAACACTACGAGGGGCAGCCGGAAATTTTCCCCATTTGTTGTGCTGGTGAGCTGGTGCGTGTCGCCCCGTTGGCCGACGGACGCTTTAACCTTCTCATGCGTGGCGTGCGCGAGTATCGCATTAAAGAGGAAATTCAGGAGCCGGGGAAGCTGTATCGCCAGTTCGCCGTCGAGTGGCGCGAACCAGATCGCCAACCCATGGCTGTGGCCTTACGCCAAGAGTTGAACCAACTATTGGATCGCTATCTGCAGAAGAACGAAACCGTGCAGAAGTTTCTGAGCGACCCGACCGTCGGCGATGAATTTTTCGTCAATTTTTTCGCTTTTCATCTCGATCTCTTGCCGCTCGAAAAGCAAAGTTTGCTCGATGCCGCATCGCTTCCTGAACGCGCAACACTGCTCCGTGACATGCTGGATTTCAAGCTGACGGAAGGTCGTTGGACGGACGGAGGCGGCCCCTCCAGCAAGCCGCGCCTCCATTAAACTGCCTTGACAAAGTGCGCCCACTCCCTAATAGTGAGGCGCGAATTTATCGCCTCCTTTTCAGAAGCAATTCAGGGCAAAAGTCATGAAACGTAAAGAAGAAATGACGTGGCTGGAGCGCATGTACCTTCCGGAAGTGCTGCGCGGGTTGACGGTGACGCTCTTCCACTTCGGGCGCAACCTCACGCTCCATATTCTGCACTCTCTCGGCATGGCTCGGGACACGAAAGCGGCCTACTCGACGCAGTATCCAGAAGAGCGGAAACGCTATCCTGATACCTACCGCGGGAGCCACCGGCTGACGCTCAAAGAGGATGGCGCGGTGCGCTGTACCGCTTGTTTCCTGTGCGCGACTGCTTGTCCCGCGAACTGCATTCACATCGAAGCCGGTGAGCATCCTGACCCAAACGTCGAAAAATACCCGGTGCGCTACGAGATCGACACCCTTCGCTGCATCTATTGTGGCATGTGTGTCGAAGCCTGCCCGTGCGACGCTATCCGCATGGATACTTACGTACATCCGCGCATTTGGGGATTTTCCCGCACCGACTTCATTGAACCGAAAGAGATTCTTATGGGACGTTCGCACACGCTGGCTGATGGTGGGCGCGATTCTCTGATGGTACAGATGTTGGAAAGCTACAAAGCCGGTGAAAAACGAGCCATGCTCGGCGACAAATAATTTCGTGGGCGCATGCGATTGCAAGATGCGCTTCCTTCCCGGGTGGAGAAGCTGAATCGTCCCACCCTCGCTTGATGAGGATTGTATGGCGAAGACCTATAAACAGTTGATGGAAGAAGCCCGTCAGGAGATCCCCGAGGTCTCCATCGACGAAGTGAAGAATCGGATGGAGCGCGGCGAGAACTGGACGTTGCTTGATGTCCGCGAACGCGAAGAATATCGCGAAGGCCATCTCGATGGTGCAATTTCACTCCCACGTGGGTTTTTGGAGATGCGTGTCGAAGAGGCAGTGGCCGATAAGAGCGCTCCGATCATTGCTTACTGCGCCGGTGGTGTGCGGTCGCTGATTGCGGCCCGCACGATGAAGGAGATGGGCTACGAAAATGTCGTCTCCATGTCCGGCGGTTATACTTCGTGGAAGAACGCGGGTAACAAATGGGTAGCCGACCGGCAATTTACCCAGGAACAGATTACGCGCTACGCGCGCCACTTCACCCTGCCTGAAGTTGGTGAGCAAGGCCAAGCGAAGTTGTTAGACGGAAAGGTCCTCTGCGTTGGTGCTGGCGGACTTGGCTCGCCGGTCGCGTTTTATTTAGCTGCAGCGGGAGTTGGCACCATCGGCCTTATTGATCACGATGTGGTCGATATGAGCAACTTGCAACGGCAGATTCTCCACACCAATGACCGCGTTGGCATGCCGAAGGTCGAATCCGCGCAAAAGACCCTGAATGCGCTGAATCCTGATGTGAAGATCATTCCTTTTAACGAACGCCTTTCGTCGGAAAACGTGATGCGCATCATCAAGGATTTCGATGTGGTGGTGAATGGGTGTGATAATTTCCCGACGCGCTATCTGATCAACGATGCCTGTGTGATGGCAAAGAAGCCTTTGGTCGATGGCTCGATCTTCCAATTCGAAGGGCAAGCTACGGTGTTCTACCCAGGTCGGGGGCCATGCTACCGTTGCCTATTTCCGGAGCCGCCTCCGCCGGGGGCTGCACCGAGCTGCGCTGAAGCCGGAGTGCTGGGCGTGCTTCCTGGTCTCGTCGGCTGCGTCCAAGCACTCGAAGCAATGAAGCTCATCCTTGGTGCTGGGAAATCGCTGATTGGGCGTATGATGCACTTTGAAACCTTGAGCAGCGAGGTCCGCGTCTTGAAGTTGCGCCGCGACCCCAACTGCCTAGTGTGCAGCGACAACCCGAAGATTACTGAACTCATCGACTACGAAGAATTCTGTGGGTTGCGCACCGCCCATGCGGCGTAGCCAAAGGATAAGCGGTTCGATATTAGATCTGGCGAGGAAGATACCGAGAGCGGTGTAGGAGGGTCTATGAAACAGATTGTCGTCCATCAAGAGAAGTGTACTGCGTGCCGTGAATGCGAATTGGCTTGTTCATTCTCTCATGAAGGGTCTTTCCTCCCTGCGCTCTCGCGCATCCGCATCGCGGATTTCTACGAGGCCCAGTTCTATCAGCCGATGGTGTGTGTCCATTGCGCCGATGCTCCCTGCGCGGCGGTCTGTCCTACCGTGGCTATCCAACGCCAAGCCGATGGTCAGATCAGCATCATTGAAGATCGCTGCATCGGTTGCAAAATGTGTCTTCTCGCTTGCCCGTTTGGTGTGATGAGCTTCTCTCCCGAGAAAGGTGTCGCGCAAAACTGCGATCTGTGTAATGGCGATCCGCAATGTGTGCAATTCTGCACTCCCGGCGCACTGGAGTTCGCCGACATCATCGAAGCCTCTGCTCTCGCGAAGCAAAAAGCGGCGGCGGCTCTCGGTCTGCCTCATGCGTAGATAGAGCTGGAGAAAAGTCTGGAGAGCCGGATTGACTCTCCAACGTGATCCACGGACGAGATCGGGGGAAGCATGGCGACACAATACGTACTCATCGGCAACAGCGCGGCGTCTCTCGCGGCAATTGACGGCATTCGCAAGCACGACAAACAAGGGGCAATCACCCTCATCAATCGCGAACAGGGTTCGGCCTATTCGCGGGTGGCACTTCCTTACTATGTCGCTGGCGAGATGACGTTAGACGAATTGCTGATTCGCCAGCAACCGGACTATGGAAAAATCGGCGTGACGTTGGTCGAGAACGAAAACGCTGTGGCGATCCACCCTGCAACCAAGCAAGTCGAGTTAGAGAGCGGCAAGAAAGTCTCTTACGATAAGCTCCTTATTGGCACTGGCTCGGAGACCATCGTGCCGCCGATCCAGGGGTTGGACCAGGTTCCTCATCATTATCTGTGGACATTAGCCGATGCCATCGGTATGAAACAGGCGACCAACACAGCCAAAACTGCGGTGGTGATTGGTGGCGGCTTTATCGGGATGTTGGCCGCAGAAGCTCTCCGTAAACTGAAAATCAAACTCACAATCGTGGAGATGGCACCGATCCTCCTTCCGCAATTACTTGATGAAGGGGCAGGGCAGCTCTTTCTGCAAGCAGTTCGAGATGAGGGAGTGACGGTACGGACTGGCGCTTTGGTGGCCGCTCTCGCGAAGAAGAACGATGCCATTGAGGTGACACTCAAGAATGGCGATACCTTTAGCGTTGACATGGCAGTTGTGGCCACCGGGGTACGACCGAACGTCCGTTGCTTGCAAAACGGTGCTGTGAGCATGAATAAAGGCATCTTGGTGAACGAGTTTTTGCAAACCAATCACCCGGATATTTACGCTGCCGGAGACGTCGCCGAGACCAAAGACTTTCTCTCTGATGGGCGCTCCATTTATGCCATCTGGCCAACGGCTATCGACCAAGGGCGTGCGGCTGGCGCGAATATGGCCGGGAAGCAGCAACCTTATCCTGGCAGCCTCGGCATGAACGTCGTGGAACTTTTCAATGTCACGCTTGCACAACTCGGTCGCTTCCGCGAAGGTGCGGGCGATGACGTCAAGATGCTTTCCAGTGGCAAAGACGGGCTTTATCGCAAGGTTGTCGTAGATCAACACGGAACACTGGTCGGCGCGGTTTACCTCGGCGATGAAAACGGTGTTGCTGAGATGGGCGTGATTCACAGCGCCATCCGGCGACGTGAGAAGTGGCAAGGCTTTCAAGATGGCCGCCCGCCAAAATTTTCCTATGGTGCGGTCATGCAGGCGGCACCTCGGTATTGATTATGGCAGACTCAGTTACCATCTCGGTCAAGCTCTTTGCGACCCTGAAGAAATATCTTCCTGATGCGCAGGCAGAAAGCGTCCAGCTCACGCTGCCAGCAGGGGCGACCGTGGCGGATGTGATCGATGCACTGAAGATCCCCCATGACCATGCCAGCATGTTGGTTGCCGGAGATAGCTACGTGGAAAAGAGCACGCTACTGACGGAAGGACTCGCGCTCAGCATTTTCCCGCCGCTTGCTGGGGGCCTGCACTGACGCGAGGCAGCAGGAGCCGTATTCCAGGGATACTTAGTAGGGGCACGGCGCACCGTGCCCCTATTTTTTTACTCTAACTTTGTGGGAGCCGAGAATCGTCATGCCAGACATTGCAACCTTACAAACCATCGCTCGTCGCTTGCGGGTACATTCCATTCGCTCAACTACCGAGGCTGGTTCTGGACATCCGACTTCGTGTCTCTCAGCGGCGGATCTCGTGGCAGCGGTGTTTTTCCACTCCATGCGCTTTGACCCGGCGAATCCTGCCAATCCGAACAACGACCGCTTCGTGCTGTCGAAAGGTCATGCTGCTCCAGTACTGTATGCCGCTCTCGCCGAGGCCGGAGCCTTGCCCATCGAGCAGTTACTTTCGTTGCGCAACATTACCAGTGACCTCGAAGGCCATCCTACGCCGCGCTTACCGTGGGTCGGGGCGGCGACCGGTTCGTTAGGGCAAGGGCTTTCAGTTGGCGTCGGCATGGCGCTCAATGGCAAGCAGCTCGATCACCTCGACTACACTGTCTATGTCATGCTTGGCGATGGGGAAATTGCCGAGGGTGGCGTATGGGAAGCGGCAGCGTTCGCTGCGCATTATCGGCTGAACAATCTAATTGCGATCATTGATGTGAACGGCTTGGGTCAGAGCCAACGCACTATGTATGGCCATGATGTCAGCGTCTATGCGGATCGGTTTCATGCCTTTGGCTGGCATGTGCAGAGCATTGATGGTCATAATCTCGATGAAGTCTTACACGCTTTGGATGCGGCGCGGGCGGTATCAGATCGACCTGCCATGATTGTGGCCAAGACGCTCAAAGGCAAAGGCGTTTCCTTCTTGGAAGACAAAGAGGGCTGGCACGGAAAGCCGGTGCCGAAAGGCGAGCAGCTCGACACGGCGCTTGCTGAACTTTCGGGAAATGGTGCGTCGGGAGCTTGTCCTGTCGCTCGTCCGACGGCAGCGCAGCCAACGAACACGCCATCATCACCTAGCCTCTTCCCCGCTCCCAGTTACCAGCCTGATGAGAAAGTGGCGACACGTGCGGCTTACGGCACAGCCTTGGCTAAACTCGGGTCGGTCAATCCCCAGGTTGTGGCACTTGATGGTGATACGAAAAATTCGACCTTCGCCGAGAAATTCCTCAAAGACTACGGCTCACGTTATTTCGAGTGTTTTATCGCTGAGCAAAATATGGTGGGCGCGGCTGTTGGTCTTGCGGCATGCGGCAAGATCCCTTTCGTCTCGACGTTTGCGGCATTTTTAACCCGCGCGTTCGACCATATTCGTATGGCAGCGATTTCCGGCGTGTCGATTAAATATGCTGGCTCGCATTGCGGCGTGTCGATTGGCGAAGACGGTCCCTCGCAAATGGGGCTTGAAGATCTCGCGATGATGCGAGCCATTCCCAATGCTGTGGTCTTTTATCCGAGTGATGCTGTGGCTGCCGAACGCTTGACTGCCCTAGCAGCTTCGCTCCCAGGCACGACGTACATTCGTACCTCGCGCCCGGCGACGTCAATTCTCTATGGAGCGACGGAAACTTTTGTGGTGGGTGGTAGCAAAACCTTACGCGCCAGCGATGCCGACGCCCTGACCATCGTTGCCGCCGGCGTCACACTGCACGAATCTCTCAAGGCGTATGATGCTTTAAAGGCGGATGGTATCTCGGTGCGGATCGTCGATGCCTACTCGGTGAAACCGATAGATAAAGATGGTATTCTTGCTGCCGCCGCCAGCACCAACAACACGATTCTGGTGGTGGAAGATCACTACGCTGAGGGTGGTTTGGGTGATGCCGTCCTGAGCGCGGTCTCTGAACATGGCGTGCGCGTCCACAAAATGGCAGTGAATGAAGTGCCGCGTTCTGGGAAGCCCGACGAGTTGCTTGATGCGCATGGCATCAGTGCGCGGCGGATCGTCGAGCGGGTTAAACGTTTGACGGCATAGCCTCCGGTGGCTGAGGAGCGAGGCGCACGCTTGGCTTCTCAGTTTTTCTAAAGCCCGCATAAAAAAGTGGGCGTCCTTCCTGGCGATACTTGCGCTCGAAGTCGGTCACGATGAGTTTTCCACGCTTGTTGGTGTGATCGCGTTCCCAAGAAAACGGCTTGAGTTCCGGGACGCAGGAAAACTTCTGTACGATCTCGGCAAAATAGGATTCGACATCGGACGCCAATAAGATCTTGCCGTCTGGACACAGTGTCCGTGCCAAAGCCGCAGCAAAATCCTGATGGAAAAGCCGTCGTTCATGATGCCGCCGCTTCCACCACGGATCAGGGAAATAGAGATGATAGACCGAGACTGACCCCGGCCAGATCATCGTTCTTACCAAGCAAGTAAAATCTGCATGAATGGCAATGGCATTGGCCGGGCCATCGCGCTCGATGAGCGAGGCCAAGCGTAGCGACCAGCGTTTGGCGTATTCGACACCGAAAAAATTTCGTTCTGGGTGGTTCTTCGCTAGCGCTAGCAAGAACGATCCTTTGCCAAAGCCGATCTCGACCTCGACGGGATTGGGGTTGCCAAAAATGTCTTGCCACGTGGGAGGACGGGCCGGGAAATCCGCAAGATTGATGCGCATGAGTGTGACCGAATGAAGGGATGCTCTAGGCTAGGGATCTGCCGCCATCGACATGGAACAAAGCTCCGGTGCTGTAGTCCGACTCCGCGATAAACACCACCATGTCGGCGACATCTTCCGGGGTGCCCATGCGCTTGAGGAGCGTTTTGCGGATCTCGCGTGTACGGACTTCTTCTGGAGTGTCGTCGAGAAACAGCATCGGTCCTGGGGCGACCGCATTGACTCTGACCTCGGGGGCCAGGGCTATGGCGAGGCCTTGCGTAAGCGCGATGACGCCGGCTTTCGAGACCGAATAGGCAAGATAATCCGCCCACGGACGTTGGCCGGCCACATCTGCCATATTGATGATATGGCCCCACCCCCAGGTGCGCATTTTGAGTCCCAACTTCTGACTGCACATGAACGTAGCCATTAAATTGGTATCGAGCGTCAGCTTCCACTCGTTGAGGGTGAGCGAGTCGATGGGCGTGCGAAAAAACACGGCGGCGCTGTTCACCAAGATATCCACGCGTCCGAAATGTGCCACTGCTGCGTCAATCATGCGGTCCACGTCCTCTTCGCGTGTGAGGTTGGCTTGCAGGGCAATGGCCTCGTGACCCGCACTACGCAGCTCCTGGATGGTTAGGTCCGCTTCAGCAGCCGATGTATGGTAATGTACGACGAGTTTACATCCTCGTTGAGCAAGGGCGAGGACGATAGCTTTGCCGACGCGCTTCGCGCCGCCAGTAACGAGAGCGACTTTGCCAGTAATATCCATGAGCGATTTGGCTGCCTGTTAGGTTCGGAAAGGATTGTGCTGCGGCTGCAAAAGAATTTCTAGCGGGCAACTGCGCGGCGACGAGGTCGCCACCTGATACACGGCTTCGGCCACATCTTCCGGCGCGAGCATTTTCTCGCGCTCGAGGCGGCGATTGGGGGGAATCATCGCGGTGTCCACATATCCCGGGCAGATCAAGGCGACCTTGATGCCATAGTCGCGCACTTCTTCAAACAGTGCTTGCGTGAACCCGCGCACGCCGAACTTTGCTGCCGCGTAAGCGGCTTCGCCGGCTTTGCCAGTCATCCCGGCTACGGACCCGATATTAACGATGGCCCCAGCGCGACGTTCAATCATCATAGGTAGGACGAGCTGCGTGAGCGTCATGGTTGCCCACAGATTGACTCGTAGCGTCCATTCCCACTCCGCCGGACGTGCTTTGTGAATCAACGTGCGTGGCGACCCGCCTCCCGCATTATTCACCAGTAGGTCGAGGCGGCGGAATTGCTGCTGTATTGTCGTGACTAAAGCTTCAAGTTGGCGAGGATCGGCGACATCGGTCGGCACCACCAGAGCTTCTCGCCCGAAGGAACGGATGTGCTCCGCGACTTCCTGTAAAGATGGCTCCGTTCTGGCGGCGAGTACTAACGTCGCTCCAGCTTGAGACAGCCGTAGCGCAGTGGCACGGCCAATGCCGCGACTGGCACCAGTAACCAGGGCAACCTGGCCAGCGAGAGGAAAAGCACGCTCCAGCATTTTGTTGCTTTTACCACGAGCTGACGCTACTATCCAACCGCATTTACCGCACTGCGCTCAGGCCAGCGTTGTCAGCAAGAAAAGAAAAGGAGGCTCTATGGCATACGATTTTGTTATCTACGACAAGAAAGATCACATCGCCAAGATTACGATGAACCGTCCCGAGGTGATGAACTCGGTACATCCACCGGCCACGGTCGAGTTATCGCAGATTTGGGACGATGCGATTGCCGACGAGGATGTGTGGGTCATCATTTTGACCGGTGCTGGCGAACGTGCGTTTTCCGCTGGTAACGATCTCAAATACACAGCAGCCAAAGGCATGCCCACCGGCCCGCGTCCAAAAGGTGGGTTTGGTGGCCTGACCGACCGCACCGATATCTGGAAGCCGACCATCGCTGCGGTCAACGGCTTTGCGTTAGGTGGCGGATTCGAGATGGCACTTTCCTGCGACATTATTGTTGCTGCTGAGCATGCCCGCTTTGGTTTGCCGGAGCCGCGTGTGGGGTTAGCTGCTATGGCCGGTGGCGTCCATCGCCTGCCGCGTCAGATTCCCCTCAAGCTCGCTATGGGCTACATGCTGACCGGCAGACACATGACTGCGCAGGAAGCTCTGCGTTTGGGCATCGCCAACGAAGTCGTGCCGCTGAAAGATTTGATGGCAACGGCGGAACGTTGGGCGGGGGAAATCCTCGAATGCGCACCTTTGTCGATCAAAGCCACCAAACAGGCATCCATGATGGGGCTGGGAATACCGCTCGATCAAGCGCTCGCTGGCTCTTACTCGGCGCTTGCTGAAATGATGCGCTCTTCGGATGTGAAAGAAGGACCGCTTGCGTTTGCCGAAAAGCGGAAGCCGAACTGGAAAGGGAAGTAGCGGCGTCTTTGAACTCTAAAAACTTGCCTCATTTTTGGAGGTTAATGTGATTACCGTCAACATCCAAGAGGCCAAGGCTCAGCTCTCACAATTGGTGGATCAAGCCGTCAAGGGTGAAGCGTTTGTTATCACCAAAGCTGGCAAACCGCTGGTGAAGGTTGCTGCGCTTCGTGCCCCTGCGGC
The DNA here is from genome assembly GCA_005804965.1 of Pseudomonadota bacterium. Classification (GTDB taxonomy): domain Bacteria; phylum Desulfobacterota; class Binatia; order Bin18; family Bin18; genus SYOC01. Next base: position 3,461 of record SYOC01000023.1, on the reverse strand, counting down.
GCCACGTCGGTTGGGCTTCTTGGCAGGGGAGATCGTCGTTCCTAAAGATTTCGACAACATGGGTATTGCCGAAATCGCCTCTCTGTTCGGGAGCGAGGCGTGAAGTTTCTGCTGGACACCCAACTCCTGCTTTGGGCCGCTGGCCAGCCTGAGCGGCTCTCTGTCGTGGCACGTAAGCTCTTGAACGATCCGCGTAATGAGCTTCTCTTCAGCGCCGCCAGTCTGTGGGAGATTGCCATTAAGAATACCTTGGGACGGGAAGACTTCCGTGTCGAACCTCGCTTGTTGCGTCGCGGTTTGCTCGACAACGGCTACATTGAGCTTCCCGTCACTAGTCAACATGCGGTGAGCATAGACAGCTTGCCCCTCTTGCATAAAGATCCTTTCGACCGCTTGTTGCTCGCTCAGGCTCTCAGCGAAGGCATCATCCTCCTAAGCAGCGACGCACAATTGGCTCGATATCCCGGGCCGGTACGCAAGGTGTAAGCGCCGAACGTGCCAATAGCTCACACCCACACGCTCCGCGTGCGCTATGCCGAGACCGATCAGGCCGGTATGGCGCATCACTCCTCTTTCCTGCCGTGGTTTGAAGAGGGGCGTGTCGAATATCTTCGCCGTCTCGGTATGCCCTACCAACAGCTCGAAGCTGAAGGTATCCACTTCCCGGTGCGCGAAGCCTTTTGCCGTTATTGGGTGCCAGCGCGGTTCGACGATGTTCTTGTGGTTGAGACCGCGCTCGATGAAGTTGGCGGTGCCAGCGTGCGGTTCGGCTATCGCATCACTCGGCAACATGATGCCGTGCTGATTGCGGAAGGCCATACTCTGCACGCCTGTGTCGATGACAGCGGCAAAGTGAAGCGCCTCCCGGTCGAAGTCCGTGTACTCCTGCGACAGCAACCGTAGCCTTATTCGCCGTTTCCAGCCTTCATTGCCAACAAACGGTCGTACACGGCATGGGCGACTTCATCTTTGCTCATGAGCGGCAGGGTTTCCATCCGTTCCGTGCGGTCGATGATGGTGACGATGTTGGTGTCGTGCGCGAATCCAGCCCCTTCTTGGGTCACGTCGTTGGCTACGATCATATCCAGATTCTTGTTGCGCAGTTTGCGCACGGCGTTCTCCAGCACATGCTCAGTTTCCGTAGCGAAGCCTACGTGTAAGCGATTGCCTTTCTGAGATGCCAGTTCGCCGAGAATGTCGGGGTTGCGCGTCAGTTCGACGGAAAAGTTGCCGCCCATCTTTTTGATCTTCTGCGGGGCCACGTGTGCAGGGCGATAATCGGCCACTGCCGCAGCGGAGACGATCATGGTTGCTGTGGGATATGCCTCTAGGATCGCCTTCTGCATCTCCAGAGCCGTCCGTACTGAATGAAAGCGCACCCCGCGTGGAGGGTCGAGGGAAGTTGGTCCACTCACTAGGGTAACTTCCGCGCCACGTCGCCACGCGACTTTGGCCATGGCAAAGCCCATCTTGCCGGTCGAGCGATTGGTAATGAAACGCACCGGGTCAATCGGTTCGGCGTTCGGTCCGGCCGTGACAATGATGCGTTCATGCCGCATATCTTTTTTCGTCAGTGTGGCTCGCAATTCTTCGACAATCGCCTCGGGATCGGCCAGGCGTCCCTTGCCTTCATAGCCGCAGGCGAGGAACCCTTCAGATGGTTCAACGAAGCCATAGCCGACGCTCGCCAGCTTACGCATATTTTCTTGGACCATGGGATGCGCATACATATGTACATTCATGGCTGGCGCGATCAGCACTGGAGCGGTCGTCGCCAAGAGCACAGTGCTCAGCAGATCATCGGCGAGGCCGTGCGCAAGTTTGGCGATGATATTCGCAGTGGCTGGTGCGATTAGAATGGCATCGGCTGTATCGGCCAAGCGGATATGGCCGATTTCGGATTCTTGCGTGAGGCTGAAGGTTTCAGTGGCGACCGGGTTGCCACTGAGGGTTTGCAGCGTCAGTGGGGTGATAAACTCCTGCGCATGCTGCGTCATGATGACACGCACGTGCGCACCCTCTTTGACCAAGAGTCGAACAAGCTCTGCCGATTTATAGGCGGCAATGCCACCAGTGACGCCAAGGACGATGTGTTTTCCTGCGAGCATGAATCTCTCGTTGTGCTTACAGCCGTGGAATTGGGGCTACTATTACACGGATTCGAGCAGGGAGGTAAGGGGTGGATGAGGACGACCCTGCGTTCTTCAGCCTGAGGCAGAGCTTTTTCTCCAAGGGTGCTCCTGAGAGCCTATTCGAATAACCATTATCGTTCGTGGCTGTCATTACCGAGTCACTCAGAGCGCGGGGCGCTCAGCGTGGAAGCAGCAACGGGGACTCGTCCCTGGCCGTCAGTCCCGCGCAGGCGGGAATCCAGGTTGGTGTCCCCTGGATTCCGGGTCGCGCGGTGCTCGCCCGGAATGACGGGCTGCCATGAGTATCCGGCACGGGTTAAGCGTTTTGTTGCTGAGCAGCGGAGCGAGGAATCTCGCTTGGAACGCTGAAGAAATATGTCTCGCTCAGCTCGACATGACATATGCTCCACCGTTATTCGGCAAGGCTTTTATTACGTATTGACGAGGTACATACGCCATGTCATTGTTCCGCTCGTAAAGCGACGCCACAGGAGTGCAAAGATTATGATTCCTAATCGTCTCAAGGCTCGACTGAACAAAGACCGACCCATGACTTCGATCACTTTGCGGATTCCCGCAGACGTCGTTGAGTCGCTCAAGGTGATTGCTCCACACCGGGGATTTTCGGGTTATCAAGCACTGCTCAAATCATATATCAGCGAGGGATTGCGTCGTGACGAGGCAGTGCATGTCTTTGGTCCGGCTGCACGTTTGGCTGAGGCACTGAAGAAACGGGGAGTGTCCGCCAAACTCATTGAAGAAGCTGCGCAGGAGGCGTCCACGTAAGCTGCCGGTGGGAATCGGTCCCGTCGGCGACGGACCTCTCCCGCTCTCCTTGACCTTTTCCAGCCCTTTGGCATTATGGACCCCACACAAGTCTAGGTCGGCAAAGAACAAAGAAGCGATTTGAGTATCCGAGTGCATTCAAAAGCGAACCTGGCCTCCACGATCCCCCTAGCACCCCATGAACTCGTCGTGGACGAGTTGAGGCAAGTCGAACAATGTCTAGCCTCGCGCTTGCGGTCGCGCGAGTCGCTCCTGCAAGAGATCGGTCATTATCTTATCGGGGCGGGCGGTAAACGGGCGCGACCTGCCGTCGTGCTCCTCATTTTCCGTGCCTGCGGCGGTACGAATCCCGATGATGTCGTCGATGTTGCGGCGGCGTTTGAGCTGATTCATACCGCATCCCTGCTCCACGATGACATTATCGATGGGAGCGCGACGCGGCGGGGCAGAGCGTCGGCTTTTCAGCGGTTTGGCTTAGCCGATAGTTTGGTCGCCGGTGATTTTCTTTTCAGTCAGGCGTTCGGCCTCTGTGGCCGCTTCGAC
>SYOC01000266.1 GCA_005804965.1 Pseudomonadota bacterium | reverse complement strand
GCACCCAAACACGTGCAGCAACTTCAAGAAGAAGGCTATCTGCGCTGGGACTCGCTCGGCGAATTCCTCGCCCTGGCCGCATCATTGGAGCACTTGGCCAAGGCGGGGGATAACCCCACAGCCAAGATTCTGGCGGATACCCTGGATCAAGCCAACGCCAAGTTCCTAGAGAGCAACAAGTCACCGGCCCGTAGAGTCGGCGAGATCGACAACCGTGGCAGCCACTTCTACCTCGCGCTCTACTGGGCGCAGGCTTTAGCCGCGCAGACGCAGGACAAGACGATTGCCGAGCGGTTCGCCAAGATTGCCAAGGATCTCAGTGAGAACGAGAAGAAAATCGACGGCGAATTGCTCGCCGCGCAGGGCCAGCCGGTCGACCTAGGCGGCTACTATCACCCCGACGATGCCAAGGCATCTCGGGCGATGCGTCCGAGCGCGACCTTGAACGCGATCATCGATGCGATTGCGTGAGTAAAGGGACAAGGGTGAGGATCATGAAGAAAAACGGACGCTCTTGCCGTCCTTCCCCCTCATCCTGACCCCTTCGACAAGCTCAGAACAGGCTTCTGAGAAGAGACCTTCAGTCGTGAATCTTAGGTCTGAGGCAGTTGCAGTCCTGAACACACGATCCGCCACGACTGCAGAACGGTAGGTATTCTCTTGCCTCAACACATTGCCGCCTCGATAGCGTTTCAAGATACATGTCCAGCTTGACATACGTATCCGAACGGATACGTTCGACCGATGTTCGTCGTTCGCCAGACAGAAGAGTTTCAGACCTGGCTTGACGGGCTTCGGGACAAACAGGCACAGGTCCGCATTGCTGCACGTCTTCGTCTTGCTGAAGCTGGCAATCTGGGAGACTGGGCTCCTGTGGGAGGCGACGTGTCCGAGATGCGCGTTGACGTAGGGCCTGGGTACCGTCTGTACTTTACTCGCCGTCGGAGCATAGTGATTGTCCTGCTTTGTGGCGGAGACAAATCCACGCAGAGACGAGACATCAGGCGTGCCAAGCGTATCTCTAACGAGATCGGAGACGACCTATGAAGAAAGCCAAGACGCCCCGTAAACTTCTGCCGTTCGACGCTGCGCGCTACCTCACTGACGAGGCCGCCATCGCCGAGTATATGACGGCTGTGCTTGAGGCGAATGAGCCAGACCTGTTGCTCCTGGCGCTCGGCGATATTGCGCGGGCACGGGGGATGGCTCAAATCGCCAAAGAAACGGGCCTTGGGCGGGAGAGCTTATACAAAGCGCTGACCCCTGGTGCCAAACCTCGCTTCGACACCGTAATCAAAGTCGCGCGGGCGTTAGGAGTGAAGCTCACAGCAAAGGCGGCGTAAGGAGCAAAAGACGCGAGCAACCGGCTGGAGGTGACCCAAATGAAAACCGCTCTCGTCAAACACCTCCTCCAGCTCTCACCTGCCCCGCCACTGCGGTTTACGCTTTTCTGCAAAAGCACGGGGTCCTTCCTGAGCGTCTTCGCTGCGATAGACGTGCTCGAACAGATGCCGCGCCGCTTCTAACCCCGCCGCACGCCCCATATCTGTCGCCAGATAGACCATCTCTTTCGCAGCGGCGACCGTCAGTGGTGCGTTTTCGGCAATCGTCTCGGCCAACGCCAGCGCTTTGGGCAACACTTGGTCGGCTGGCACCACGTGGTTGACGAAGCCAATTTCATACGCGCGTTGCGCTGAGATCGGATCGCCAGTGAGTAAAATTTCCAGCAGCACTTTCTGCGGAATCATATGTGTCAGCGGGATGGCCCAGGGCATACCGCGACCAACCTTCGCTTCAGTGATAGCAAAACGGGCGGTTTCCGCAGCAACGACGAGGTCGCACATCTGCACCAACGCCCATCCCCCGGCGTAGGCCACACCATTCACTGCCGCAATCACTGGTTTGGTGAGATGCACGTTGACGTTGAGCGTAGGCAAGAAATTGCGCGGCAGATTGCCGAGCTTTTTCTGCGACATTTCCTTGAGGTCCGCACCAGCGCAAAAGGCTTTGTCCCCCGCGCCGGTCAAAACAGCAACGCGGACCTCCCGATCTCGCTCGAACCGCTCCCACGCTGCGAACAGCCCCTCGCGCACACCAGAGTTGATCGCATTGCGCGCTTCCGGTCGGTTGATCGTGACGATGGCCACTTGCCCCCGGACTTCATATACGATTTCGTCCATCTACAAGCCCTCGTGCTTTAGTCGGAAGCCGCAGCGTTGGGCTTGAGGCTCAACACCGCAGCAGCGAAGATCGGTTTGTAAAACCCTTTGAGCGTCAGCGGGCCGACCTCTTCAGCTTCGATCAACTCCTCTAGCTCACTTGCCACTCGCGAGGACACAAGAATCTGATCCCCCTTGGCTTCCCCACATAAACGGGCAGCGAGGTTAGTCACCGTACCGATGGCACCATAATCCCAGCGTCCCTCGAAGCCGATGGCTCCAATGGTGGCATAGCCCTGCGCGATGCCGATGCCCAAGGACAGATCATGACCACGACGACGCCACCGTGTACTCAGCCCCTGCACGCAAGCACGCATGGACAGCGCCATGCGTAGTGCGCGTTCCGCTGGATTAGGGATAGGCACTGGGTCGTTGAAGAAGATCATCATGCCGTCTCCGGTAAACCGCTCCAGGGTCCCTTCGTGTTCAAGGATCAGCTTGCCCATCTCTGCATGATAGTCCCGCAACACGCCCATCACTTCTTCCGGTTCAGCGAGTTCGGCAAAGGTCGTAAACCCTCGGAGGTCGAGGAAGACCACGATGATCTCTCGGCGATGCGTTCTCAGCGGATCTTCTGCGCCACCAGCAACGATCATCTCAGCAAGTTGGGGCGAGAAGAAGCGCTTGAGCCGGCTGAGTTGTTCTACCATGCGATACATGCGTGCGTTTTCGATGGCAGTGGCGGCTTGGCTGGCGACAATGCTCAACAACATTTCATCTAATTCATCGAACGCATTAGGTGTGGGGCTCTCAACCGCCAGTACACCGACCAGTCGATCCTTGACCAGCAGGGGCATGGCCAGTTGGCTTTGAGCATCGGGAAGTCCCGGTAATTGCGCAGGAGCTTGAGCCAAGCCAGCTTGCCCTGCGCCTTGCAGATTCTCTCGCACGGCCATGAGATAGCGGACACTGACGCCGATATTGCCGACGCGCATCATTTTCTTCCGTTCGGCGACAACACCGATGACTCCCTGCCCTATGGCGACCTCGGCACCTACCGCAGAGGCGGCATATCCGCGGCAGGCACTGACCTGTAGTTTCTCGGTGGCGTGGTCTTTCAGCAGGATCATCACGTGTTGAAACCCGAGCACCTTTTCCATGGCGTTCAGGAGGGTTTCCATGATTTGCTCAAGCTCCAACGTCGAGGTGATCTCGGTCGAGATCTGTTGGATAATCCGCACTTCCTCGTTCTTCCGCGCCAGTGCACGGTTGAGCTGATCGATGACCCTTTGATTCTCGGCTATCTGGCGCTGGAGCGCAGCAGCGGATTCTTGGCCTTCTTGCTCGGGAGACACGGGATGACTCATTTCTCTTGCGCAGCGGAGGCGGCGGTGTCGATCTCCGCAAGCGGCAAGCGCTCGCCGACCGTCTTGCTCGCGGAGATCACTCGATAAATATCCGCTGCTTTCAGCTTGAAAATGCCTTTCATTCCCGTCATCGAGGCAATGGCTTCAATCTGCATATCCATCGCATCGAATACCGGCCCGCTGGTCTCAGAATGGTCGTAGACGATTTCGAGGTCCCACGTGTCGAGCGTTCCCGGGTGAATGAGCCACGCGAGGGCATAGGGATTCTCGCGGATATTTTTAATCGTCTTACTGAAAAACTGGAAAGACAGCGCTACGTGGTCTGAATCGACATAATAGACCTGCGAGACGGTCGTAACGTTGGGCTCGCCGGCAAGCGAACAGGTCGCCATGTGCGACGGCATCACCCCTTGCAGGGCTGGCTTGATCTCATCTGGCAGGACACCCATGCGACACTTCTCCTTCAGTTCAGTTTCTTTCCAGCTTCAGGGCCGGGAGTTTGTAAGAACATCTCTTCCACGCGAAAGGACAAGGCCATGCCGGGCTGATAGATGAAGCCCAAGATAAAAGGTCTGACGATTGCTTCAGGATAGCCGCGCTGCAGCATGGTGGAGAGCAGCTTCGCGCGGTGGAGTTCTTGTATGGCCAGATCTTTTGCATCGGTAGGGCGCGAGCCGAGATACGCACCTTTGAGCTGATACGCTTCGTGAGTAAGTAGGGATACGGCGAGCGTGACCCTACCGTTGCTCGTCAGATTGTTCTGTATTCTTGCAAATCGCTGCTCAGGCACAAAACAGGTGATCGCTTCTCGATCTGGATGGACGACGGCACCAACCACGAGCGTGTGCGTAGCGCGAAGCTGCTCATCCCGCGTGCCTACGCTGATAACCGCTGCGCCATGAATAGCTTCTACGATGCTGTCTGGGATCACGAGTCTCTCCTTCTTGCATAACGGCCATGGAGGTCAACCTGCCGCTTACCCTACCATGGTGGAATCTGAGGAGTCAAAACAATCTCATGCGAAATCGCAGGGGCACGGCGCACCGTCCCCCTCCTTGCTAGACCGGCGGCAACAGCCGCAGCTCCTGAAAGCGCTTGAACCATTTGCGAAACATATCTTCCGTGTCCATGCAGTCGTGAAACCCATGCTGCCGTGCCTTGATCGTGCTCACCAACATCGAAGGCGGTAACGTCTGCGCTCCATGGACGAAGAGCAGATCGGCAAAGTAAAAGGACTGCCCGACATACTCTTTCAAGCTCGCCGGAGCACGCAAGTTGTATTTCTTCACAATGGCTGCCCATTCGGCTTCGCGTGGCGGCATCTCCTGTGCGAGACGGCAAGGTACGACGGAGCCCACTTGCATGCCGAGTGCGTCAGCAATCGTCGGCCACACGTTCTGCCACACGAACACATCGCCGTTGGTGATGTTATAGGCTTCATTGCGGCACATAGGAGTCGTCGCTGCCCACGCGCACGCACGAGCAAGCAGGTCAGCATCCACAGCCTCGGTGAGCCAAGGCACGGTGCTGGGAAAGTGCAGCGGCTGGCCAGCTTCTTTGAGCAACGCAGCGTAGACACCGAGCGCGGGAATCGCATTCATGTTACTGCCGAGCGATTCGCCAAAAATCACTTGCGGACGCATGATGGTCCACGCCCACGCCTTGCCCTGCTGCTGTGCCCGTAAATAGTCCTCTTGCAGCCAGTAGAAGTTTTCATGTGGATGACGCGGCCAACGTTCGCGCGCTGGCACGGGAAACGGTTCGATATGCGCACCGTAGGCTTTGGTGCCTTGTAGCAGCGTCACGTGCTGGAGGTTCTTGGCGACAGCAGAGAGTGGCTCAAAGAGATTGCGCAGCATCGCTAAATTGGTTTCCATCTGATCCCGCTCCTGCCAACCTTGCACCAGCCCGGGCTTTTCGTACAGCGCGGCGTAGACCACATGGGTGATATCGTGCATCTGGCCAAAGACATTCGCGCATTGGGCGGCGTCCATCAAATCGACTGAGAGGAGAGTCGTCCCCTCTAAACCAGGAGGAATACGACGCGAGACGCCCACAGCCTCCCACTCCGGTAATTGAGAAAAATGTTTCACTGCGGCGAAACCGACCAATCCCGACGCACCAGCAACTAAGACTTTCTTCTTTGTCATAACTTCCTCGCTTTCTAGAGTGGCATGGCCCTACGAAGCCAAGGCCGAGGCCCGTTCCGCCATCTCCGGCCATTGTTCCCGATGTAAGCTGTGTCCCATGTGTGGATCAAGCCAGAGTTGCGCACCAGGAATACGGGCGGCAATCGCCTTCCCGTGTTCGCCGGGAAAGCACTGGTCTCGTTCTCCGTGAATCACTAACGTGGGGCAGCGAATGCCAGTCTGTGCCTCCCACAAGCTGGGAGTTTTGAGGACGGCCAGCATTTGTCGCGCGATGCCGTCCGGCCTATACGCCCGGTCATAGGCAAACGTCACCCGCTGCCTGACCCACTCTTCTTCAAACGGATAGCCATTCCCCCAATACCAACGCCAGATCTCGGTATGATAAGGGATGGCTTGGGCACGGTCGCGCCAATGCGACTGGCCAGCAAGATGCTCAACCACGCTAGAGGCGAGCTGCGGTCCGTCCTCACCAAGGAGCGCCCCACTGCCACTCATCACAATCTGCAACGAGGCGACGCGCTGCGGATGACGGAGGGCCATCCATCGCACAATATACCCTCCCATAGAAGCTCCCATGACATGGGCGCGTTCAATACCCAGGGCATCAAGCACGGCGACCACGTCGTCGGCCATCGTCCATAGCGTGTACGGGGCAGACACGTCGTGGCCTTGTTGCAAGGCGCTGAAGGCAGCGAAAATATCGACGGCGGGAAAGGGGACAGTAGGAATGGACAGGCCAGTGTCGCGGTTGTCGAGGCGGATGATACGAAAGCCTTGTTCGGCAAAGAGCGCACATTGTTCGTCTGGATATTCGACCGCTCCTATTTGCTCGCCCAGGCCGGCGACGAGAACGAGCGGACGCCCGTCGCTTCTCCCCGTCACTTCGTAATTGATCGTAGATCCCTCACGTTCGATGCTCGGCATAGTAGCCCCCTTCCCGCCGTGTGTTTGGTGGCTCTACATAACAGGGGTGCTAGGTGTGGGGCAATGGCAACGCCCGAGACGAGCATTGGCTGAATGCCATTGGGCGGCGGTCAGGTGCAGAAGTGATAGTTAGCCTGCGCTTCAGAGCGGCTTACAGTCCGACTTCATCACATAGCCAATCGCTTCAATGACCTTTTGCAGAGCCGCTTCATCCAATGTTCCCATCGGACCGGTTCTTAAGTCTAGATGTTCCTTATCAATGGAAAGGAGGTTCTCGCACTGGGCGACACAGTCTGCCGTGAACCCAAACTCACCCGCTTGGAATGGGACGCAGTTCGACAGCTTGCTGCGCGTTGCGAACCGCGCCGAGGTGCAGACGACAACCAAGACATAGTGTCCGCGATTCAGCTCCTCTCGTGAGACGACGATCGCCGGGTGCGGACCTGCTGGCCCGAAGTCCGCCATGTAGATCTCGCCAAGATGGATCATGGCTCATCGTTCATGCGACCAGCCGCATTACGTAACGCCACAGTGTGGATGGCCTGCCGCCGACGCTCGTCTTCAAACAGCTCTCGGATGGCTTCATAGTCCCCCTCTGGCACTAGGACATAGGCGGTGTGAGTTCGAGGATCGATGGCACGCAGCGGACTGTTCTCTTGTGTGTCCAGGGCTTGTTGTTGTTGCGGAGTCAGTTGGATATCCATAGCAACCTCCTTTTGCAGTCTAGGCATCCAGAAAGTAGAAGGACACCCCCAATTGCGGAGAGACAGAGATATTGGGGAAGGTGACTTCCCTGGCCACCTGACTATGCACTTATCTGCGGGGCTGCTTTGCCAACCACCTGCCATCGTGCCTCAATGGTGTCCGCTGACAAATCAGCACCACAATCCCATTCGACAAAGTATCCACCGTTGACAACCTTCATAAATTCGCTGGGGTCGCGAAGGTCGGCAAGCGCCTCATCTCCGAGATAGGGACTGACATCGAAACTGCCAACGCGCCCGTCGTCGGCAACGATGGACAATACCCAATTGGGTTGTGGACGGAGTTCCGTAATTCTCATTGGTCAAGTCCTTTTCCCCGACCCACCACAGGCGAACGCACAGCCAGCCAGCGGTCCAAGGTGAGCAGGACAAGCGCACCAGCGAGCAGCCACGGCCACACCGGTTGCCCGGTTGTTTCTGGTGCGACCGGTGTCGGGTCGGCCAGCGGTGTCAGTTGCAATGGAGAAGCGAGATGCGACTCTTGCGCGTTGCTCAGGTTGGCAGCGATACGTCGCTCGACGCCGTATTCCGTGGCGCTGTAAAGCCCCTGACGTAGAAGGATCACGCGACCTCCAGTGGTAGGAAGAACCGGCTCATCCGCAAACCGAACCGAGGCTGCGTCGCCACCTAAGGTAAATGAGGACCCGGTGAGAGCGCTGGGCGGTTGCCCGGCGTGGTCTGCCAGCCAGCCCAGGAGGTTTAAGGTAAAAATGGACACTGGCAGGTTACGCTTGCCTAAATATGGCAGCACGTCAAACCCAGTGGCAGCGTAGCGTTTACCCTCAACTTCTCCGGCCACAACAAGTGGTCCAACTGTCGATTTGATGACGGCTTGTCCCCAGCCCGTGGGACGCAGGCTCTGTGCATAGGTTGGGGAAAACAGTGGAAACGCAAGATAACTGGTGAGCGGATGCGCCGCGATCCATTCGGTAACGCGCACCCGTTGCGTGCTGTTGCCGAGCGGAAAGAGGCGGTTGCCTTCGGGCGGCAGAAAAAACGCGGCATTCGTCGGCGGGAAAGCATCTGGTGCTGTGAGATGAAAAAGCACGAACGCAAATCGCGCAGCATGGGCGGCGGTATATTCCTGCGGCGCAATGCGTTCGAGCCGTAAATTGGGGATGGCGTTCAGACTCCGAGCAACCTCTGGAGAAGGAGACACGAGCAAGACCGACACTTCACGCAGCGGCGGCAGCACGGCATAGGCTTCGTTGTCGAGCGCGAGTCCGTCGGTAACTTCTAGGCGAGCGCGGTATGCCGTGGCGATGGGAAGACGGGCGAACGATAACCCCGACGCCTCAGCTTTCGTAAAGGAACGGGAAGCAAGACGGTTGCCGGTCTCGGCATCTTCGATACTCAGCGTCCAGGGGCCGGAGGTATCAGCTCCGCCGACAGTCACCGTCGCGCCAATTTCATTGGGCAGAAAAGGACTACGATCCAGCCGGAACGACGAGATGGCAAGGTTCGCCTGAGGCCCCCCCAACGTCACGACCGTCAGTGCGTTGGTGCTTGCTGGCGCGGCCAGTGGTCGATCCGTAAAGAAAAAAACCTGCTGAAATCCTTGTTCCCCCAGCAATTGCGAGAAGAACGCGGACAACACTTCGTCGCTGGGGTCCGGTGCGTCCGTCACTGTCAGACTCGGGAGCAAGGTTCGAAGCTGGGCACGGTCGCCAGATGTAGCCGCCACCGCCGCTGGCAGAGGAGTATTCGTGAAGAGGCTCACACTATCTGCGCGAGGAATCGTCTCCAAAGCTTGCAGCATCTGCTGTTTCGCCAAGTCGAACAGACTACCGCTGCTTTCAGGCGCACGCGCTTGCATACTGGCAGAGGTGTCGAGTACGAGTGCGACTTTGCCACCTTGGCGATGCAGGAACGGTTGCGCTGCGGCGGCAATCAGCACCAGTAAAAGCAAGAGTTGCAGTAAGATCGACGGAGAGAGTCGTGGCCAGCCCCACAACCGTCGTCGCGAATCCGTGGGCAGTCCCTGGTAGAGGAACAGCGCTGGCACCACCACCTCCGTCTCTTGCTTGCGCAAAAGATACGGCACGATCAACAGTGGCAGTGCGTAGAGCAATTGGAAGGCGAGCGGGGTGAGAAAGGCGAGATTCATAGTTGTCTGTTCACGTCAAAATCCGCAGCGCTGGCAGCTCGCGCAAAATGAAATGCTGAAGGTCGTGGTCGGTGACAAATTGCGCATAGTGCGCACCGGCTTGGTGGCAGGAGCTGCGCAAGCTCCGATTATGGAGATCAAAGCGCCGCAGATACTCTTTCTTGGCTTGGGTGTCAAAGCGCACCAACGCGGCGGCGCGGGTTTCGCTATCGACCATCCGCGCACCGGCTGGGCGTAGTGGTGGGTCAAGTTCCTCTCGGCTGATGACCTGGATGAGGGCAATGTCAAAATCTGCTGAACGCAACAACTGCATGCCGGCCTGGACGATTTCTAGGGGAAAAAGAAAGTCGGAAATCCAGATGGCTTTGCCTGGGCGATGAAGGGTCCGCAACTGTTGGGCAAGAGCGCTGGGTGGATCGACTTTGCCCTGGGCGTGTCGTTGCTGAAGGAACGTGGCGAGGTCGAAGAGCCGGGACCGACCACGAAAGAAGGGGGTCGCGTGCCCGTTTGTCGCGCCGCTGAGTACGTGGAGCTGCACGGCATCGTCATTCGCCAACACAACGTAGGCCAGGGCCAGGGCCAACGCACGTGCCGCAGCCTCTTTCCCTCCCTGTTCGGGGTACGTCATCGAAGCGCTGAGATCGAGGAACAATGAAGTGTAGAGTTCTTCTTCTTCTTGAAACAATTTGATGTAAGGGCGGTCCGTCCGGCTGTAGAGTTTCCAATCTATGGAACGCGGATCATCACCCGGCGTGTAGGGGCGATAATCCGCAAACTCCAGTCCTGCACCACGTCGCAAAGAGAGGTGTCCACCAGGGCGGCTGCCGAGAAAACGCCGCCGGGTGCGTATGCACAACGTCTCCAGACGCGCAAGAAACGGCGCAGTGAATAAAGGCGGGAGGGCCGGGTGACGCTCAGGCATAATGGCAAGATCAGGTGAAGAGCGTGAAGGCGGTGGCGTTCCCCGGGGCCAGACAGCGCTCCGTGGCCCAGCGCGCAGCTTGGGCTTCGTCATGCTCGTAAGATGGCAGCGAGCGTAGGGCCTCGGTATCAAAGGCGTCGCCTCGGCTGACGCTACGCGCGAGCAGCGCGTGCGAGCGTTGCAGCCACGGCAAGGCACCATGCAGAATCCATTCGCGCGGCGAGAGGCGCTCGAACCACTTGAGGAGTTTGGGTTGGGCACGCTTGACCGTGCGCATGAGCCAGTCCATTTCCGTAAAGGGTAGGACACGGAGGCTGCCGCCATCATTCGTCAGTAACGCCAACTCACGTATGGCGTGTACGTAGCGCGTCGGCGAAGTCAGCAGTTCGGAGCGATCCGTCAGCTCGATAGTAGGAAAATCTGCCGGGTCCAACGTGAACGCCAACGCGCAATGCTGATAAGGCAGATCCGCAACCGCCTCGTGCCACGGATAGGCCCGCGCTTGCAGGTCGAAGAAATCTCGTACGATCAGTACGCGGTTCATATGCAGAGGATACGGGCCAGAATCACACACTCCCAGCCGCGCCTCAGCATTGAGCAGAAACAGGTACTCCTCCAGCGCGTCGAGAAACTCGGGCGTCAAGCGTTTGATGCGAGCATCGCTGGGAATAAGGGCTTGATACAAGGTCTGCACAGCCGCTGGCGGCAAGAATTGATTGGTGCCACCAGCGTCACTGTTGTCGAACCGGCCATCACCGCGATGGGCAAGCGCCACACGCTGCCAATACGCGAGCACCTGAGCGATTTTCTCGGCCCTGATGTCGGGCCGAAGACCGCCGAGGGCAATTGCAGCTTCGCGACCGACGAGGAAATGATAACCAAAGAGCCAAATAGCCAACGGTGAAACCGTCGCCCCCAGGCGACGACTGCGCTGGCCGATGTCTTCCGGAACGAGGCGTGTCAACTCACGATGCAAACTCCCTGAAAATGCCGAGAAATTCTGCATCGCCGCCAATGTGAAAGACTGCGAGACGGGAAAGCGCCGAGGTAGATGCACCGCTGGGCGAGCGATCTCCACCCGAAATTTTGCGCCCATACTCCTGAGCAGTTGGTTGGTATCCTCAACATCCGCCACAAACGTTCTCGCTGCTTTCACTTCGATGGCGCTATGATCGCATGGCCGAGCAGCAAGCGAAATCCCTCTTGCCCTCGTTGCCCCCCTCGCCAAGTCCGTTCAATCCAGGCAAAAATTGGGGCCAAAGGAGGCAGCTTATATGCGTGTTGCAGTCGGCGGTTATCTCGTAGCTTGTAATACCTTTGCTACTCAACCCTTTACCTTGGACTACTTCCAACGCGGGACGCTGACCGGTGAGTCCGTGCTCAACTTCGGACGCGGAGAAAGCGCGATTTCTGGGTTTGTTGAGGGCGCACGCGGGAACGGCTGGGAGGTTGTGCCGGTGCCGTTTGTCATCCCCGGCATCATGGGAACAATCACCAAAGAGGCGCACGAGTGGGCCAAAGAACAAATTCTTGCCGCGCTGCGCAGTGCTGGCCGTGTTGATGGCGTCTTCCTGCAACTGCATGGCACAGCGGTGGCGGAGCACGTCGAGGACTGTGACGGCGACTTACTCGCCGCCGTGCGCAGTGTAGTGGGCGATCAAGTGCCGGTGTTCGCTTCGTTGGATGGTCACTCCAACACCACGCCGTTCATGGTGCAACAGGCGACGATGTTGATCGGCGTAAAAACCAACCCGCACTACGATTTCGTGCCGGTGGGACGACAGGCCGCGCACGTCATGGCAGGCATGGTCGAAGAACGAGTCAAACCGACTGCTGCCTGGGCGCAACCGGCCATGGTTCCGGCGCTGCAAAAACTCTATATCGCGCCCGGCTGGCCGATGGAGCACTGTATGCGCGTGGCCGCCAACTTAGCGCGTGACCCTCGTGTGCTGGATATTTCCCTGCTTGGCGGATTTTTCCCGTCGGAGAAGCATGACACCGGCATGAATGTCGTGGTCACGACCAACAACGAGCCGAATCTGGCACGTGACCTCGCCGAGCAAGTGAAAGAGTTCTGCTGGTCCAAGCGGCAGGCGTTCCATACCGACATGGTCTCGGTGGAACACGCCGTGCGCGAGGCGATAGAAACTGACACTGGCCCGGTCGTGCTCGGTGATTTAGCCGATAGTGGCGGCGCTGGCACTCCAGGCGACGGCACGGCGCTGCTGGCCGAGTTCCTGAAACAAAACGCCAAAGGCGCGGTGATTGGCAACATCGCCGATCCTGCGGCCGTACAAGAAGCCGTGCGCGCTGGTATTGGCAAAGAGGTCACTCTCACCGTCGGCGGCAAAACCGACACTTTTCACGGTGCGCCGGTGCAGATCAGCGGTAAGGTGCGAGTGATTCACGACGGCGTATTCACCGCCACCACCAAGTTCAACGCTGGCACCTATCGTCGTGGCACGACCGTAGTGGTCGATTGCGGCGGTACGGAAGTCATCCTGACTTCGCGTCCTGTGCTGGTGTTCGAGGCCAATCATTTTCGTAGCTTGGGCATTGAACCGACGCAGCGCAAAATCATCGCTTGCAAATCCGAACTGCAACACCGCGCCGGTTTCGAGGGTCTTGCCAGTAAAATCATCGACGTTGATACGCCCGGCCTCGCGACGCAAGATCTTTCCCGTTTACCGTTCAAGAAGATCCGTCGACCAGTGTTTCCGTTGGACAACATTTAGGGCTTGGGTGTTAGGGGTTGGGGATTGGTCTTTTGTGCTCATTGCCTGCGTCCTCGCTTTCCCCAATCCCGATCCCCAACCCCCAGCCCCTTCTGCTGGAGGTCCCATGAATATTCTCAGCATCGACCACATCGGCATCGCCGTGCGCGATCTCGATAAGTATCTGAAACTCTTCGGTGAAGACCTGGGGCTAGAGATTCACAGCCTAGAACAAAAAGACCCATATGGTGGGTTGCGCGGCGTGTTCGCCAGGATCGGCGAGACCGATTTTGAGTTCTTGCAAGATCGTGCGCCGGACGCGAGCGGCAAAGTCATCGATCAGCGCGACATTGCCAATTGGCTGGAGAAGCGTGGCGAGGGCATTCACCATATCGCCCTGCGCGTCGAGAATATCGAAGAAGCCATGCGCGACGCGAAAGCCAAAGGGCTGCACGTCATCGACGAAAAGCCGCGCCCCGGCGCGCGCGGCTCGAAGATCGCGTTCTTGCACCCTAGGAGCACGGGCGGGATTTTGTTTCATTTTGTGGAGCGAGGGGAGTAGGTCGGCAGCGGTGGACGCGTGACAATGTATTCAGAGAGGCAGTCTTAGACCGCGCTGGATTCCAGCTTGCGCTGGAATGACGAACGAAGCGGTGTCGTCATTCCGGGCGAGCAGCGCGAGATCCGGAATCCAGGAAAAAAGACTGGATTCTCGCCGGAGTTTATCCTGAGCTTGCCGAAGCCTGTCCTGAGCTTGTCGAAGGAGGCGGGAATGACGGAGACTCCTTGAACCTGATAGCGCCAAAGGAGCGTGCATGGAGCCTACCACTACTGCGTCAGTCATCTTGTCGGGCATCTCCGCTGTTGTCGGTGCCATCCTCGGCAACCGTACCGATGCCGGGGTGGTGCTCGCCTACCAGAAACTCTACGAGAATCTCGAACAATACCGTCCGGATGGCAATCACGATCTCGAACGCGCCATCTACCGCGCCTATCTGCAAGCCAGCATCCACACGTTACGCTTTCACTATGACCAATTCGGCTATGATAGCGCAGGCTGGGTACGCTGGGGGATCTTTCCGCAATGGCTCGCCGCGCTGATGCGCCGTTGGCGCACCCATCCGTATCTCGGCAAAACCCGCGAGTCCGAGCGCCAATGGATCGAAGCCACGCTCGCGCATTTGGAAGGCGACCTTCTTCCCGCCGCGCGGGAAAACTACCTTGCCGACCTGCAGGCGCATCCGGCGCTGCTGCCAGCTCGCGAGCAATACGTCCTGCTGCTCCGCCCACCCGCAGGCGAGGCGCAAGTGCCAGACCTGCGGGTCCCGCTCCTCGCCAATGTGCTGGCTGACCTCGAACGACGCACCCCGGGCACGCCCGATGGTGTGGCGAAGGCGCTGCGTACTCACTGGTTCGACCAGTTTTGCGGCTGCTTTCAAGCGCTGTTCAAAAACGACGGCAAGGTGCAAAGCATCGTGCTCGGCAAACTGCTCGCTGGCGTTGGCGCTCAACATCACTGCTCAGCGCATGGCGCTCTTCACCCCAAGGCGCACCTGTGCCCAGGCGCTGGCCGATTTCGAGCGCAGCGGCTCCATTCTCGAACAATTACGCTTGCCACGCACCAATAGCGTCGATGACAATGCCGCAGAGTCTTTCGCTTTGTCTTACGCGATGCTGGACGAGCGTTTACGTGAAGCCTTTCACGCCCTGGGAAGCTGTGCGCCCTCCGGTACACCGGTCTCCGCCGTGGCGGTGCTACTGGATACGGACGAGAGCGAAGCCCAAGACCTTGCCTTGGCCCTCGGTGCCCTGTCGTTGGCAGATTACGACGGTACTCGCGTGGAGTTGCACCCATTGTTGCACGAATACGCCCGCATGCGTCTGCACAGTCTACCCGAACAGGAACAACACGTGTTCGTGCGTCACGTGGCTTACTTCGGCCAAAGTATCGGCGGAGCCTACCAGAGCGCGGTCAACGAAGGGCACGGGGCCGACGCCTATGACGCGCTCAATGTCTTCGACCGTGAACGCGACAATGTCGAACTGGCTCAGGTACGTGTACTGGCCGCTGGTTTTCCTGACCCCCAACTCGCTGTTGAGGTGACCGATGATCTCACCAGAGTCTGGCGGCTACGGAACGAGCCTCGGCTACTCGCCTGGCTCACGCACGCCCTGGCTTTGGCGACCACTACTAAACTCATCTACCGTCAAGCCAAAGTGCGCCAGGCCATCGGCGACGTGCAATCGTTTCGGGACGACAAGGATGCGGCGCTGACCTCCTACGCCGAGGCGTTGCGCCTCTTCACCGAGGGCGGGGCCAAATTGGGCCAAGCCAACGTGCGCCAGGCCATCGGCGACGTGCAATCGTTTCGGAAAGAAATGGATGCGGCGCTGACCTCCTACGCCGAGGCGTTGCGCCTCTTCACCGAGGGCGGGGCCAAATTGGGCCAAGCCAACGTGCTGCTCGCGCAAGGGCGATTGCTCAACGACACGAGTTTGCTGGAGCACGCACTGGCGTTGTACGAGACAATTCGCGACGGTTATAGCATTGCCCGGTGCAAACTCTTTCTGGGTGTTCTCTGCTTGCAACAGGGCGACGGCGAACGCGGGGTGCAGCTCTTGCTGGACGCGCGAGCGTTGTGGGAGCAGATCGATTTTACCCCGGGGATTGAGGCGATAGAGGGCATTTTGCGGCAGCGTTCGTAGAGGCGGGTTTGAAGCCCGCCCCTACCACTCATTGAATTTGAGGGGCAGCAGTGGTGGCGTCATTCCGGGCGAGCACCGCGAGACCCGGAATCCAGGAGGCAGAACTACAGGCCAACGCTTTATGCTCCTAGATGCCAGCTTTCGCTGGCATGACGAAATCCTGCCCATCAGAATCAATGAGATGGACCACTAGAACGTAATCAGCGGCTTGACGATATTGTCCTCTTTGGTCTCCATCATGTGGAAGGCGTGCTCGACTTGGACGAAGGGGAAACGGTGGCCATCAGCACGGTCGGGAGACCTGCACCATGCGTCAAACTCAACACTTAGGACTTAGCACGCAGTCCTCAGGACTTGCTCCTCACCTCATCCTTGCCCAACGCGGAGCGGTTGCGCTATGGTGCCGCCCAGTTCGTCTCATGCTCCAAAGGAGGTTGCCCCATGATTAAAGGATTTGCCCTGTTGACCAAAAGGCCGGATATCAGCGACGAAAAATTTCATACGCACTGGCGCACGATTCACGCCGATTTGGCGCTGCGCATCCCGAGTCTACGGCGCTACGTGCAAAGTCATCGTCTGCCGGGACTGACGGCCAGCTTCCCGGCCTCGACCTTCGAGGGTGCTGCCGAAGTGTGGTATGACAGCCTCGCCGCTGCGCTCGCCATGCGTGACAGTCCGGAATATATCGAAGGTGCCTACAAAGATGAGCCCAATTTTATCGAGCAGCTGAAGCTGCAATGGCTAGCCACGCATGAAAACGTGGTCGTCGCTGGGACGCCGATGGCCAAAGACGCACCTTACGTGAAAGCCCTTTTTCTCGTGCGACGGAAACCTGGACTGAGCGTGGCTGAGTTTCAAGCCTACTGGCGCGAGAAACATGCGCCGCTGGTGCCGCGCACGCCCCACCTCTTGCGTTACGTGCAGTGTCACGTGCTGCCGGAACTCTACGAGTCCGATACGCCGCCGGCGTTCGACGGCGTGGCCGAGCTGTGGTGGCCGAGTGTGGAAACGTTCAAAGAATCGTGGGCCTCGCCGGAGCTGCAAGTCGAGCAACTCACCGATGCCAAGAACTTTGTCGATGGTCAGACCACGCAAGCTTTCCTGGCGGAAGAAAACCGAGTGATTTGGCCATAACCGCGCGGAAGAACGAAAGGGGAGCTGACATGGGACAGCTGCAAGGCAAGATCGCGCTCATCACCGGTGCCGGGCGTGGGCAAGGACTGGCGGCAGCCAAACGTTTTGCAGCGGAGGGAGCGCGCGTAGCCGTCAACGATCTCGACACGGCATCCGTGCAGGCGGCGGTAGACACCATTCGCGCTGCCGGTGGTGAGGCGCTGGCGACGGTCGGCGATGTCTCCAATGCAGCGGACGTGCAACGCACGTTGGCCGAGGTCACGGGGCACTGGGGCGGGTTGGACATCCTGTATAACAACGCGGGCATTGGTTACTCGGCCACCAAGCGCTTCGGCGTGGCCATGAGCGACATCGTCTCGTGTACCGAGGAAGACTGGCGACGCATTCTCGACATCAACCTCGGCGGGGTGTTTCTCTTTTGCAAATACGGCATCCCGCTGCTCATCAAACGTGGCGGCGGTGTCATCATCAACACGGCCTCCATCGCCGCTTTGCGCGGTGCTGCAGATGCGCATGCTTACACAGCGACGAAAGGCGGCGTGGTCGCCTTAACTCGCGCCATTGCCGTGACCTATGGCGCCAAGGGCATCCGCGCGAATACGATTTGCCCAGGGGTGATCGATACCGAGATGATTCACGATCAACTCATCGCTCGCGACGACATCCGCAAAATCCTGGTCCACAACACGCCGCTGCGTCGCGCCGGCACGGCGGAAGACATTGCCGACGTTGCCGTCTTCCTCGCTAGCGACGCCTCGCGTTTCATCACCGGCGAGGAAATCATTGTCGATGGCGGCATCAGCCAACGGGTATAAAGGAAGCCTGACTATGGATCACACACAGATGTTGGACATCTTCACCACTGCCGTGCTCGTGCGCCGTTTCGAGACACGCATCGTGCAAATGGCGATGGCTGGCGAATTACCTGGCTCGCTGCACGCCGGTGCCGGGCAAGAGATCGGCCAGATTGCCGCCATCTCCGCGTTGAGTCGGGACGATTATATTCTCTACGGCCATCGTGGGTTGGCGTACATGATCGCGCGTGGCACCAGCCTCACCAGCATCCTTGCCGACATTGCCGGCAAAGAAGGCGCGACCAGTCGCGGCAAAGGTGGGGTGATGCATGTGGTCGATGTGCCGAACGGCATCCTTGGTGAAAGCGGCACGCTCGGCGGCGGGTTCGTGATGTCGGTCGGCGTGGGCATGGCTCTCAAGCGGCGCAAGAAAAACCAGGCCGTCGTCTACTTCTTTGGCGACGGCACCTCGAACCGTGGCACCTTTCACGAGTCGCTCAACTGGGCGGCAGTACAAAAGCTGCCGTGCATCTATTTTTGCGAAAACAACGGTTATGCCGTCTCCGTGCCAACCAGCCGCTCGACGGCTGTGGCCGATATTTCTGCACGTGCAGCAGGCTACGGCGTGCCGGGGGTCTTGGTGGATGGGAACGATCCTGCTGCCGTACACGAAGTGATGCACACCGCTGTGGCCCGCGCTCGCGCCGGGCACGGTCCGACCTTGATCGAAGCCAAGGTAACGCGATTGCAGGGGCATTACGTCGCTGACCAGCAGACCTACCGCCCAGATGCCGAGCTTGTGCAGAAGACAAAAGATCCTCTGCCGAAGCTGCAACAAACCCTTATGGATGCCGGCGTGTTGACCGACGCGCAGGTTGCACACATTGAAGCCGACGCGCAGCGACACATTGACGAAGCTGTTGCCGCCGTCAGAGCTGCGCCCCTCTTGGCAACGGAAGTGGCGTTGCAGGACTTGTACGCATAGGACGGGGGACAGGCAACAGGCAGCGGGCAACAGGGAACAGGCAACAGGCAACGGGCAATAGAGGGTGAAAACCAGGAACAAGGAAAAATGGAAAAGAACGCAACCATCAAGAGCTTCCGAGACTTGCGGGTTTGGCAAGTTGGAATGGACTTGGTGGAAAACGTGTATCGAGCGACCCAGAAATTCCCGAAACATGAAATATATGGGCTTGCGTCTCAGATGCAGAGAGCTGCGGTCTCGATTCCTTCCAATATTGCCGAAGGATACACGAAAGCTTACAGCAGAGAGTATTCGCGCCATTTGTCTATCGCCCGAGGATCTCTCGCAGAATTGCAGACACAACTCGAGATTGCCATGCGCCTCAAGTATTGTTCCCCCGAACAGGGTGCTCTTTTACTTGAACAAGCGGACTCTCTTGGCAAACAACTTTTCGCGCTCTGGAAGGTGCTGGGAAAGCATACCGACGCTTGATCTCCGTTGCCTGTTGCCCAATGCCTAATGCCTAGAAGCACCGCCCTCAAGGAGTGATGTTATGCCGATCATGACGTACAGCAAAGCCATCAACCAAGCCCTCGCCGAAGAAATGACGCGGGATGAAAATGTGATCCTCTACGGTCAGGACGTGGCCGCGTGGGGCGGGATCTTCAAAGTCACCGACGGACTCTATCAGCAGTTTGGCGAAGACCGAGTCTTCGATTCGCCGATCTCTGAGAATGTGATGGTCGGGGCTGGTGTCGGTGCCGCCATTATGGGATTGCGCCCCGTGGTCGAATTGCAATTCGCCGATTTTCTCTTGACTGCCGGCGATGAAGTCTTTTTCAAAGCCGGGATGTGGCGCTTTATGCACGGCGGCGCTTTCAAGGTGCCACTGGTGATTCGTGCGCCTTCTGGCGGTTCGGGTTTTGGCCCCGAACATTCGGCGTGCCCTGAAGCGTTTGTTATGCATGCTCCCGGCTTGTTATGTGCCGTGCCTTCGACCCCAGCGGATGCCAAAGGGTTGCTGAAAGAAGCGATTCGTCTCGACAACCCGGTGGTGTACTGCGAACACAAGTTGCTCTACGCCATGCGCGGCGAAGTGCCGGAGGGTGACTACACCGTGCCTTTCGGCAAAGCTGTGGTGCGCCGCGAAGGTGAGGCCGTCACGATTGTGGCGTGGCAGGATATGCTCCGTCGTTCCCTCGCTGCGGCTGAACGCCTGAGCAAGGAGGGCATCGAGGTAGAGATCGTCGATCCCCGCACGCTGAATCCGTTTGATCGCGAGACCATCATTGAATCGGTCAAAAAGACCGGCGCGTGTATCGTGGTGGAAGAAGCGTACCGCACGCTGGGCGTTGGGGCGGAAATCGGTGCCATGTTGCTAGAGCAGGCGTTGCCGTACCTCGACAAGCCGTTCAAGCGGTTGGCGATTCCCGATGTGCCGCTGCCTACCAGCCAGCATCTGGTCAACGCTATCGTGCCTTCCGAAGACGATATTTATAAGGCGGTGAAAGATCTTGTCTCCTGATACAGCAACGGCTCCTAACACTGCCGTCCTCATGCCAAAGATCGGCCAAGCCATGAGCGAGGGCATTATCCTCCAGTGGCATAAGCAGGACGGCGCTCACGTGAACCAAGGCGAGGTGATTCTTACCATTGAAACCGACAAAGCCACCTACGAGCTTGAAGCCCAAGCCAGTGGAGTGTTGCATATTCTCATTGGCGAAGGGCACGAAGTCAAAGTTGGCACGATCATTGGCTCAATTGGTGACGGATCGCAACCGGCCACCGTGGCGACCCCCTCTACAGCGTCGCCCAGTGTTGCGTCTGTGGCAGAACCGACGAAGACTCCGACACGCGGGAAGAAAGTCTTGGCCTCGCCCAAGGCGAAACAGCTTGCCGCCGAGCATGGCATCGACCTTGCCACGCTTACCCCATCGAGCGCCGACGGGGTGATTTCGGCGAGTGATGTTGAGCAAGCAATTGCTGCGAAACCAGCGGATGTTCCGGCATTGCACTCTCCAACTCCGGCGTCTGGAAAAGCCGTGCGCACCCAGCGTCAGTTAGTGGGGATGCGCAAAACCGCCGCCCGGCGACTGCAAGAAGCGTGGCGTACGATTCCGCATATTGTGCAAATGGTCGATATCGACGCGACGGCACTGCGCACCACGCGGGCAACATTGCGGCAAGAGTTGCCTACGCTCACGGTGAACGATCTTTTGCTGCATGCCGCAGCCCAGGTATTGGCTGGGCTGCCGGATCTCAACGGTATGGTCGAGGAAGAGACGCTGACGTTGTACGACGGCGTTGACATCGGCTTTGCTGTCGATAGCCCACGCGGATTAGTCGTGCCGGTCATTCGCCGTGCCGAGACGTTGTCGCTGGCGCAAGTCGCGACGGAAAGCCAGCGACTCATCGAAGCTGCCCGCGCCGGTCGCCTGAAGCCCGAGGACATGGGCGGCGCAAGTCTCACTGTTTCCAATCTCGGTATGTTCGGCGTTGCCTTCGGCACCCCGGTCATCAATTTAGGCGAATCTATTCTGGTCTTCGTCGGTGCAGTCGAAGACCGCCCAGTCGTGCGAGACGGGCAGATTGTTGTCCGTCCCATGCTGACGCTGAGCATTGCCTACGACCATCGATTGGCCGACGGCGTCGTAGCTTCACAATTCACGCGCGGCTTGAAGGAGACCTTGGAGAGCCTGGCTGCACAACAAAACTCAGTCCCCAGCACTCAGTCCTCAGCACTTAACCCCCAACCCCCAACCTTTAGCACCCAGGAAGCATTAGCTAAGCGAGAAGTTCGCTCGATATCCGAGGGTGACGGATACGTTGTACACGCGCAGAGTCGCACCCATCAATGGACGCTCGACGAACCGATTGAAGATGGCGGGACCAACCTCGGTCCGACTCCAGTGGATGCTTTCCTGGGGGCACTACTGTCGTGCATGACTATTGCGTTCAAAGCCGCAGCCAAGCGACGCAACGTTGCGATATCCCGCCTCGTAGGTCGGGTGCAGGCCACACCGCGCGGGCACCTCAAAGCGATCACAATGACACTTGAAGTGTGGAGTGCGGCATCGGACGCCGAGGTACGTGCGTTGCTCGACGTAGCGAAACGTGGTTGCTATGTCAGCGGAGTTCTGAAGCCGGAGATCGATTTCGCCGTTGAACTACGGGTGTGGCGGGGGTAAACGTTCGGCGGTATCTGGAAGGGCGGACGCATCCAACGCCTTAAAAGCCCAAAGCAAATAGTAAAGCCGAACGAAGTTCCGCTATTTTACGCGGGCGTAACGTTGTAATGAGAGAACCGAGCTTTCCTTTGGGAACAGTTTGAATATGGTCAAGATTGATAGCGCAGTCATGCGGCATGCCATCTGCTACGGTCAAGACAACCTCGGTGGGGATCTCACGTATCGTCGAAGTGATGGGAGCAATAGTGACTTCGCCAAGGAACTCAAGGGCAGAATCTCGGGTGAGAAGGACAACCGGTCGTCGTTTGTCAGGCTTGGCAAACTGGTACCAGCGCACTTCACCACGGTTCATCATTTACCCCACACTTGCTCTTGTTCCCACAAGTCGAACTCGCCCCTCTTTACTGGTTTTTTGCTGTAGCCCTCGCGATGCTTTCGTTCTAGCTCCTTCACCTGTAAACGATCGAGAGCAGAGCGCAGGGCGTCTCGCATAAAGGCCGAGCGAGAGGTGCCTAGCTTTTTCGCGATTGTATCGACTGTCGTGACCAAATCGTCGTCCAGTGTCATTTGTACCGTTCTCATTAGAATCTCCTGCCGCGTGTCCAGAAAGAATGATATCGCACGACGAATAAGAAAAATCTAGATTGTTATCTAGCTGCGTCATGGCATAGAAATGATGCCCGTCCGACCAGGGAAAGATTGACAAGCTCCACAGCACGGGAAAAGCGCGAAGACGGATGACGGGCAGTTGCCTCTGTGTGTATGATGGCCGCCATTACAAGCAGGTCTCACGAGAAGGAATCTATGCCTGGAGGATGGCACCGCTCTGTTCTTATCTTTGGCGC
The DNA here is from genome assembly GCA_005804965.1 of Pseudomonadota bacterium. Taxonomy (GTDB): domain Bacteria; phylum Desulfobacterota; class Binatia; order Bin18; family Bin18; genus SYOC01. Next base: position 34,949 of record SYOC01000266.1, on the reverse strand, counting down.
TCTCGCGTTGTTGCTTGCTGGTCTCGGGTACGCATGGACCTTCACGCCTTCGTATTCGCTCTATCATCTGCGGCGAGCGCTCATTGCCCACGACTATGCGACGTTCTCCTACTATGTGGATATCGAGAGCGTGCTCGATCATGCGCTCGAAGACCTGAACGACCGCAGGTCACGCGACGAAGACGCGCAACCACGCAACCCGCTCGAAAAATTTCTGCGAAAAAAGATCCTCAAAGGCTTGCTGAACGATGCCACAGCAGGGCTTGCGAAGGCCGGGCTGGAAATCGTCATCGAGCAAGTCGTGCGCGACACGAGTCGGCCGCTGCCGGAAATTCCCGCCGTTGCGGTGCTCGCAGCACTGTGGCAGGGACACACCGAAGACGGAGTAGCCAGCTTCCCCGTCAAAGTCAAAAAAGGACGCACCATCGACATCAGAGCACGGCAAAACTCAGCTGGTGTGTGGCGCGTCGTTGAGATCGACAATCTGCCGGCCTTACTGCCGAGTCTCAAGCGGCTCCGGAAATCTTCGCCGCCTGCGCATGGCGATGAGCACGGCGACGAACACGACCTCCCCTCATGACAAGTCAAAGGAGTTCTTCATGAGTCAACCCAACGTGAAACTGCGCTTCGGCCTCTGGTACGCCTTCCGCAATCCGCCCCAATGGCAGAGGTCCTATCAGGACATCTACAACGACATTCTTGAGCAAATCGTGTGGGCCGAGCAGATTGGCTATGACGATGTGTGGCTGACCGAGCACCATTTCGCTGACGACGGGCACGCCCCCTCACCCTTGGTACAAGCCGGGGCTATCGCGGTGAAGACCAAAAAAATGCGCATCGGCACCGGCGTGCTACTCTTACCGCTCTATCATCCGGTGCGAGTGGCGGAAGATGGCGCGACGGTTGATATCCTTTCCGGCGGGCGGTTTGAACTCGGTGTGGGTGTGGGCTATCGCGTCGAAGAGTTCTCTGGCTTGGGCATTCCCCGTGAGCATCGCGGCGGGCGGGCAAACGAAGGTTTGGAGATCATCCGCCGTCTGTGGGAAGGCGAGACCGTCACTTTCAAAGGCAAGCATTTTCAGATCGAGAACGCGAAACTGACCCCAGGTCCGCTGCAACAACCACGACCGCCGATTTGGGTAGGAGGCTTTGCCAACGCAGCGGTGAAACGGGCGGCGCGTTTGGGCGATGGCTACATCGGTACAGGTGATATGAAGGAGTCGTATCAGGCCTACCTCAGGGAGCTGCAAGCACTCGGCAAAGATACGGCTAATCCCAAACTTGCTGGTGGTCATTTCTGGTTGATCGTCGCCAACGACCCTGAGAAGAGTTGGCATGAGATCGCCCCCCACGTGCTCTATCAGATCAACGTCTACAATGAGTGGTTGACGAAAGCCGGGCAGTCGCTCTTTCCCCAGTTGCCCGATGAAGCTGCGCTCAAGGCCAGCGGTATTTTGAACATCGTCACGCCCGACACTGCAGTACAGATGATTAAGGATTACGTAGCGGAAGTGCCGATTCAGCGCTTCTACACCTGGACTTTACCGCCAGGATATCCAGCGAAGAAGATGAATGAACACCTCGAACTCTTTGCTGCGAAGGTCATGCCGCATTTTCGCTAACGGAACGAAGCATAGGCACAACGTGGGAAAAGCACGGCAAACGAAGTGAGGCAATCTTTGCCGGAAACAGAGATTGCTTCATCGCCGGAGCCTGCCCTGAGCTTGTCGAAGGGGCTTCTCACTCTGACCGCTACCCTCGGGTTTGCACACACATTAAGCACTGACATAGATCCACGAGCTACTAACGAATGGTGCTAGCGACTTACAAGCTGAACTCGGCTAACGAAAGAGGAATGAACCCCTGAGCGTCCGGCTGCAAGCCCTCCCATTGCACGAGAAGATTAAAAGTCGCCAGCGTAAACGCCAAGCGGGCCTGGAAAGCCGCCCAGGTGCGGTGCGCGACCTTTTTGAGATGACAGACGCCAGTCAACATCGCCAGCACCGTCTCTACCAGCATCCGCGTATTCCACGTCCCCCGAGCACTGAGCTTTAGATTGCTAGGATCTCCCACTTTGGCGTGGAAGCCCCTATCGCCCAAGACGATCATTTCCGTCTCAAAGGCTTCAATGAGCAGGTGAAAGGCAGTGTCCGGGGCATTGGCCCCGGCACAATCCCAGGCCACCACCAAGCCCAAGTGATTGAGCAGCAGACAGAGCTTACCGCCGACGATCCAGCGCCGGTTGGATTTGCCTTTGCGCCCGATTTGTTGGGCGCTCCGCCCTTCCCGCATCGGATGGAGCAATTCAATCCCATAGCTATCGACCACCCCCAAAACCGAAGGCGCGGCCAGGAACTGGTCGGTCCAAGCCCGGTGGGTGGCAAAGAGCCGAAAGAGGCGCGTTCGCTCGGGCAACGCGGGAAACAAGTCGCGCCAATCGCGGCTCACCCACCGGTAAAATGCCCGGTTGCCGCTGCCTTTGAGGGCAAAGAGAACGCCCAACGTGACGACCTCACTCGGCCACAAACTGGCTTGCGGGTGTTTGACGCTCCCCCTCATTGCCTCATCTACCCGGTAAAACAATGCGCTGATAAAGTCCTCGGTAGTCATGCGGCGTTCCCCTTAGGCTGCGTTGGTGTTGCAACCTGCAGCTTGGGGGCTCCGCATGGCGCTTTTCAAGCACCGCTCAAACTAGCACCATTCGTTACTAGGTCTTGTCGTTCGGTCTCTGCTGTGCTTTCTTCGCATCATGGAACAGGGCATGGTCGCAAACACTCCCGCGAGTACGCCACTCGACGTGGCGCTCAGTGTCATTCTCCTCACGTTGGGCGTGACCATCGCCGGGTATCTGGCATTTTGGCTGCTTTCTGCTCTGTCTTCTGCTTTTGGTGGCGTGTTCGAGCAATCGCGTTTTCGCCGCTATCGTACGCGCTGTGATCGCGGAGATGCGTTGTTCGAGAAAGGTGAGCTGCTTGACGCTGTGGCGCTCTTTGCCGAAGCCTTTTTTCTCAAACCCGTGCGGCGAGACTCCGCGCTGCTTTCCGCTATTGCTAATTACCATACTGGCTTGCTCAGTCGCTTGTTGACGGTTGCCGACGAACTTGGCAAAGGGCGTGCGCGGCTTCATTCTCTTGTAGATACGGATCGCCTGCTGGCTGAACGGCTGGAATGGCAGCTTGAATACTTCCGGCTTGCCCAGCGCGGAGAATTCCACCGGCTGCGCGAAGTTGAACAGCGTCTGCGTGACAACGAAACTCGGGTGCGGGCCGCCGTGCGACGGTTGGTGGAAGAGATTCGCTCTGCGGAAGAGCGAGTGGTGTATCATTGAGCACAGTCGCGAGGAGAGCAGCATGTTCGATGTAGAAGCGATACGAGCGGATTTCCCAGGCACTGCGCAGCAGGTGTATCTGAACACGGCTGGGGTAGGATTACCGCCGCAAGCCGCACTTGATGCTGTGCAGCAGGCCGCGCTGCTCATCGGGTGTGGTCCGGCGGACATGGGCTACAAAGCCTATTACCACGCCTTGGGTAATCCCTCGGTACAGGCCAAAGCCGAGGCCGCACGGTTGCTGCATGCGACCCCGCAAGAGATCGCCTTCATTGATGACACCACGATGGGATTGAATATCGCCTTAGCCGCGATCCCTTTCTCGCCCGGCGACAACCTCGTGCTCTGCGACCTCGAATATCCGCAAGTCGCAATTAGCGCTGCTTACCCGCAACATCGTCACGACCTTGAAGTCCGCGTTGCGCATCATCGCAGTGGCATCGTCACCGTCGACGACTATGTCAAACTTATGGATGCTCGCACCCGGGTGTTGTTGGTCAGCTCTGTCCAGTGGATCAATGGTTTGCGCATGGATTTAGCCGCCTTCTCTCAAGTCGCTCAAGAGCGCGGCTGTTTTTTAGTTGTCGATGCCATCCAGCAGCTCGGTGCCCTCCCGCTTGATCTCTCGCAGTTGCGCGTCGATTTCCTTGCCGCTGGTGCACAAAAATGGTTGACCGCGCCGTTTGGCACTGGCCTGCTCTACGTGCGCACCGGTGTGCTGGATCAAGTCCAGCCCGGACTCGCGCATGGTCTCTTTGCTTACGCAGAACCCAAGGTGGGCTGGGCGAAGTATCTTGGCGATCCGAGTCTGACGCCCTTTGTGTCGCTGCCGCTGGCACCGGACGCGCGGCGGTTCGAGATTCATGGGATGCCGAAGACGCTTGGGACGGCTGGCCTCGCGGCCTCGCTTGCCTACGTGAATGGCCTCGATACCGCTGCTGCCACACAGCATATTCTCACACTCGGCGATTTTCTCATTGAGCAATTGCAACGGCGTGGCATCAAGGTGTGGACGCCGCAGCCACATCATCTACGCTCTGGCATCGTTACTTGCGAGCCGTTTCCCGAGGCGGAACGCGTGCATCAACTAACGCTGGAGCTGGAGAAACAACGCATCTACCCGACCGTGCGCTATTGTTCGGGTGTGGGCGGCCTGCGCGTGTCAATTCACTACTATACCAGTCGTGACGACATCGAAGCGTTGCTGGCAGGTATAGATGAGATCAGTAAAACGCTATAGGACATGGCGCGTGAAACGTGAAAGGAAAGAACTCGCAAGACGCATCACGTATCACGCATGACGTATGACCTCACCTCGCATTAAAGCCATCTTCTTCGATGCTGCGGGCACGCTCTTTACCGTCAACGGCTCTGTCGGCGAGATTTATGCGCGACTTGCCCGTGAACATGGGAAGGAGGTAGCCGTCACCGACTTGGAACTCGGCTTTCGTCGCGCCTTTGCTGTAGCGCCGCCGATGGCGTTTCCCGGCGCTTCGCCAGAGCACATCCCCGCTCTGGAAAAGCAATGGTGGAAGACGCTGGTCCACGACGTGTTTGCTCCCCTTGGGGTGTTTCCGCGCTTCGACTCGTACTTTGATGCGCTCTTCACCTTCTTCGCCCAGGCCGAGGCGTGGCGGCTCTATCCCGAAACCCTAACCACGTTGGCGACACTGAAGAGCCGAGGACTCATCGTCGGTGTGATCTCGAATTTTGACTCGCGGCTGTTCAATATCCTTGACGGCTTCGGCATCACCCAGCTTTTCGATCCCCTCGTCATCTCGACTCAAGCTGGAGCAGCGAAGCCTGACCGCGAGATTTTCACTCAGGCCCTTGCCCTCGCTCGTGTAGAGGCGAGGGAAGCGCTGCACATCGGCGACAGCTACGACGCCGATATTGTTGGAGCACACACGGCGGGACTCACTGCGGTCTTGGTTGATCGGCGAGCGCAAAATCAAGGAGCAGGTGATTATTTGACGGTGAGCAGCTTGGCGGAGCTACTCCACCTCCTTGAGTAAGCGTTGTCAGCGTGCGCCTTTGTGTCCAATCCCCAATCCCCAATTTATACCACCTCTTTCTCTTGAAACGCGGTGATGTCTTCCCATGAAAACCCGGCTTCGAGCAGGATCTCCTCGCTATGCTGTCCGAGTTCTGGCGGCGGATTACTCATGTTGAGTGGGGTGTCGCTCAAGGTAATCGGGTTGCCCACGACACGCACTTTGCCAATCTGAGGGTGATCCATCTCGGTGATGTAACCATTGGCTAAGGCTTGTTCATTGTTGAGGATATCGCGATATTCCTGCACTGGCGTGGCCAGAATATCGACGCTGCCTAAGAGGTCCATCCATGCTGCTGTGGTCTTGCTGGGAAACACCTCGTCCAGCACTTTCTCGATCTTTGCCCCACGAAAATTGCGGATCACGTTGTCGCTGCACTCCGGGTCGCTGAGTACATGTTCGATGCCCATGACACGACAGAAATTGGCCCAACGTTTGTCATCGACACCGGCTAAACAGATCCAGCCGTCTTGAGTTTGGAACGAACCCCACACGCCTTGTAGGAATTGGTGGCCACGTCCGGCACGCCGCGTTTCGACACCACCGCTGACGGAGGTGAAGTTGATCTCCATGGGTTGCATGGCAATCACCGTCCCGTAAATGCAAGCATCGACCTTTTGCCCTCTGCCGGTTTTTTCGCGGGCATAGAGCGCCGCGACAATGCCCGCCATCAGCATCATGGCTCCAGAATGATCGGCGACCAATGCGCCGCACGGCAACGGACGATCCTCTGGCATGCCATTTTTCGCCATGAGACCGCCGGCGGCTTGCGCCAAAGTATCGCGGCTCGGGCGCTTCACCCACGGACCCTGTGGTCCCCATGACGAACCCATCGCGTAGATGAGGCGCGGGTTGCGCTTGGCAAGTTCTTCGTAACCGAACCCTAAGCGATCAAGCACCCCGGGACGATAGTTGCTGAGCAGTACGTCGGCTTGTTCGAGCAAGCGATAGAGAATCTCTTTTGCTTCCGGCTTCTTCAGATTCATGGTGATGCTGCGCTTGCCGCGATTCATCGCTAGGAAGTAATGGCTGAAGTCCGCGTTTTTCGCGTCCGCGCCGGCAATCAGCTTCACCAGCATGTAGCGGCTCAAATCACCAATGTCGCGCATCTCTACCTTAATGACATCAGCACCCATGTCCGCCAGAAAGAGACCTGCGTACGGCCCTTGAATCTCTTGAGCAATTTCGACGACTTTCACTCCGGCAAGTGGTCCCGGCATATCAGTTCCTCCAGATAAACGTTCCTCGCCCGCTTGTATGGCAGGCCAAGGTTGCGGTCAAGGCAAGTAGGGAAGAGATAGAGAGTGCATAACCATTTCGCAAAAGGAAGCGCTCAGATATAAGGACAACCACATTGGTAACTGCAAGAGGAGGAATGAGTTATGCCAGGACGAGAAGCCATGCCCAAACTCAGTAACTGGGGACGTTGGGGAAAAGACGATGAAAAAGGCACCGCCAATTTCATCACGGCAGATGTGATTGTTGCAGCGGCGAAGTTAGTGCGCAAAGGCAAAGTGATGTGCTGTTGTATCCCCATTGACCAGTTCGGCCCAGTGTTTCCCACGCGCACCTCGGCGCAGCGGTTTATGTCGGTGCTCAATGTACCGATCCAAGATATTGGCATGCCCGGGCAAGCCATCGTGAACGACGACTACATCACCATGTATCTCCAAGGCTCGACGCAATGGGATAGTTTAGCGCATGTCGGCTACGGGGATCGGTTTTACAACGATCTGCCCACCAGTGCAGTGACTGCGCACGGCGGTGCAGCGAAGAACGACATCGGCAAGCTCTATCAGTCGTTTGTTACGCGCGGGGTGTTGCTCGATATGGTGCGTTACAAAGGCTATGACAACGATGGCCACCTGCCGAAAGATTATCCCATCACCGTGGCCGACCTCGACGGCTGTGCGCAGGCGCAAAAGGTCGAAGTCAAAAGCGGCGATGCTCTGTGTGTTCGTACCGGTTGGGTGCCCTACTGGTACACGCTCAAGACTCATGGCGAGAAAGAAGCCTACTTCCACGCCCAGCCGGGGATGTCGGTGCATACCCTGGACTGGATCGCCACAAAAGAAATCTCGTGCATTGCTATGGATAATATCGCCGTGGAGCGACTGCCTACGGAAATTGACGGCGAGTTCATTCCGTTTCATCAGGTGGCGATTCGTGACCTCGGGTTGTCGCTGGGTGAAATCTTCACATTTGAGGAACTGGCAAAGGACTGTGCCGCCGATGGCGTCTACGAATTCCTGTGGGTGGCACCACCGCTCAATATCCCGCATGCCGTCGGCAGTCCGCTGAATCCCTTGGCGATTAAATAACGGCACCACCAAAGGCCCATGGTCAAGAGAAAGGCAAAAGATTCACGTCTTTCTCTTGACGAAGCAAGGAGGCAGTTGCCGTGGCTCTGGACCTCTCCGCACTCTTAACGCTAGCGGTGCAATCCGCCGCTTCTGACTTACACCTCAGCAGCGGCGAGCCGCCGATTCTCCGCGTGCATGGCGATTTGCACCGCTTCGATGCTCCGACACTTGCGCCAGAGGCAGTGCAGGTGTTGATCGACACGCTTTTGGACGACGCCCAACAACGCACGTTTGCCGAAGAGCACGAGCTTGATTTCGCGTACGACGCGGGTGAACTTGGACGCTTTCGCGTCAACGTCTTTATGCAGCAGCGCGGCGCTGGCGCGGTCTTCCGCCTCATTCCCGCAACGATTCCCACCATTGAGCAACTCGGACTGCCACCGATTCTCAAGAAGCTGTGCGAAAAGAGAAAAGGGCTGATTCTGGTGACTGGGCCGACCGGATCAGGAAAATCTACCACCCTAGCGGCCATGATCGCTCATATTAACCAGACCACCCCTGGCCACATCGTGACCATCGAAGATCCGATTGAGTTCATTCATCAGTCGCAACGCTGCCTTGTGAACCAACGCGAGGTGGGGCTGCATACCCATTCCTTTGCCAACGCGCTCCGCGCGGCTTTGCGCGAAGATCCAGATGTGATTTTGGTCGGAGAAATGCGCGACCTCGAAACGATTCAACTAGCAATCACCGCCGCAGAAACCGGACACCTCGTCTTTGCAACCCTCCATGCCCCGAGCGCTCCGCAGACGGTTGAGCGGGTGATTAGTGTCTTTCCCGCCGCCCAACAGGCGCAAGTGCGCATGCAGTTCGCGGACTCCATCGAGGCTGTGATTACGCAGACGCTCTGTAAGAAGAAAAGCGGCGGGCGGGTGGCTGCTTTGGAAATTTTGCTGGCGACGGCGGCGGTGCGTAACCTCATCCGCGAAAGCAAAGTGCATCAGTTGCCTTCAGCCATGCAGGTGGGGCAGAAGGATGGTATGCAGCTGCTGGATGCTGCACTCGTGGACCTCGTGAATAAAAATGTGATTACGCGCGAAGAAGCGCAGGCCAAAGGCGCTGTCTTCACCGGGAGCAGTGTCTCTGGCCCCAACAGCGGGCGGCCGCCGACTGGGCGAGGCTTTTAGTCGGGTTCTTACTGGAAGTACAAGAGCGTTGCGTCTTTTTCTTCTCTCCTCCGTCTCTAGCAATGGAAGCCCACAAAGGGTTGCCAGAAAAATCCCTGGATCATAAGGAGAGAGTTCATGAGTACATCAACCATGTCATCGACAAGAGAACCGGCGGCGGCCGCCCACCCTATCACCATCGAGTTACTGGCCCTCGATCTTCAGACCTGCACTCGTTGTGTCGGCAGTCAGGCTAACCTCGAACACGCCCTCGCTACCGTCCAACAGGTGTTGCAAGTCACTGGCTATGACGTACACGTGCGTACGATTCTGATCGAGTCGGCAGAACAAGCCCAGCAGCACAGCTTTGTGACTTCGCCGACCATTCGCATCAACGGCCACGACATCGCCCTAGAGACGTTGGAAAGTCACTGTGATTCTTGCACGGACCTGTGCGGGTGCGAGGAAGGGACCAACTGTCGTGTGTGGCGCTATCAAGGGCAAGAATACACCGAAGCGCCGGTGGGAATGATTGTGGATGCGCTGTTGCGTGAGGTGTACAGTGGCGCAGCACCGCTTGACGCACCGCCGCCTGTGGGCGAGGTCACGGAGAATCTGACACGTTTCTTTGCCGCAAAGGCTGAGAAGGCAGCTCCTGTTTCCTCGTGCTGCCCACCAGGTGAACAGGCGTCCTGCTGCGCACCAGAGGAAAAAGCGTCGTGCTGTGGACCGTCGCTCTCTACCAGCCCTCGCGGTGCTGCCAGTTGCGGGTGCAAATAAGCAAACGCATGGGAGAATGACTGTGGAACACGCTACCGAATTGCTGTGGCGCGAGCTGCGCGACCGTCTACGCACCTTCATTGCCCGTCGGGTGAGTAACCCGGCGGATGTGGAGGACCTGCTGCAAGAGGTCTTTCTACGGATTCACCAGCATCTGTCCACGGTAAGAGAAGTCGAGCGACTCACCCCGTGGATCTTTCAACTGACGCGCAATGCCATCATCGACTATTACCGCGCGGCCCCACGGCGGCATGAAATCCCCACCGATGTCAGCCTGAACAGTGCTCTCGCTGGGGAAGAACATCCTGCCGTCTCGCCTCCCAATGGGGAGGACGAGGAGACACGCAATGCTGAACTGGCCCTGTGTTTGACCCCGTTGATCGAACGCTTGCCCGAACATTATCGAGAAGCGATCCAACTCGTGGAAATCGAAGGCGTGCCGCAACGAGAGCTAAGCACACGTTTAGCCGTCTCGCTTTCGGGGGCGAAATCACGGGTGCAGCGTGGTCGAGAGAAGCTGAAAGATCTCCTGCTGCGCTGTTGCCAAGTCGCGCTAGATAAACGGGGAAACGTGGTGGACTACCAACAAGAAGCAGGGAGTGCGGGGTGCCAGTCAGCAACCTCCACGGCTACAGCGAGCCAAGGGCAGGTCAACCCAAGCGCGTGTTCCTGTATGCCGCCGAAAGAAGGTCACCATGAACACTCAACCGTGTAAGGAAGTGGACGCCTGGACTTGCCGGCAAGCCGTGCATCCTTCCTGCAGTCACGAGGTTGCGAGCGGGCAACCTCAGGTGCATACGTTTCTGCCGGGCCTAGCGGAAGACTACTTGGAACAGCACACGTTGCCAACGAGCAGAGAACTGACCCTGGTGTTTGTGGATATTGCGGATTCGACGAGTCTGTTGTTCCAGCACTCGCCGGCTCACGCACTTGCCGTGGTGCAACGCTTTAGCGCCCTGGTGACCGATATCGCCTTGGCCCACTGTGGCGATGTGAAAGATTATGAAGGCGACGGTGCCTTGCTCTACTTTGGGTCGCTGGCACAGGCGGCCCGCGCTGCTTTGGCTATTCGTGATGCGCTGCTTGCTGAACAACAGACCGGAGGGCGCACAGTGAAGGTGCGCGTGAGTCTCAACGTAGGTGAGGTCGTCATCGGTGTGATTGGCTCGGTGCAGCGCCGCGCCGTGACACTGCTTGGCCCGAGTGTCCATTTGGCGGCGCGTCTCCTCAAAGAAGTCGCGCCGGGCGGCATCATCGCCCCACAACACGTGGTGGTGAGGCTCCAGCATGAAGCCCCGGAGATTGCTCACCACTTCCAGCTCTGGGGGAGCTGTATGGTCGTGCGGGGCTTTGAGGAAGAGTGTGTGACTGCGTATCACATTCCTCCGCACGGCGACGCTGGCGCCTCAGCTAGGGATGCAGACGAGCCGTCCCCATCTTTAGCAACGCTTCCGCTAATGCCACATCTTCCGGAGTCGTGAGTTTGAAGTTACGTCCATCGCCCGGGACGATGGCGACAGTGCCGCCGGCCCACTCCAGCAGGGCCACATCATCGGTGACGGTAATACCTTGGGTGTGGGCGCGTGCATGTGCCTCTCTGATGAGGGCAACGCGAAACGTCTGCGGAGTTTGCGCCAGCCAGAGATCGTGCCGGGGGACTGTTTCAACGACACCGCCCTGTGGATTGACCCGTTTGATGGTGTCACGCGCCGGAACCGCGACTAACGCGCCACCATGTTCCGCTGCGCTCTTGATACTGGCATCAATAATCTCAGCTTCAATAAACGGGCGGGCGGCATCATGAATGACCACAATGTCGCAATCTGGGTCAAGCGCGGCTAAACCGAGTCGGACCGAGTCTTGCCGCTCTTGTCCGCCATGTACGAGGAGCATGGGCAGGCGCAAAGGACCATGTTGTTCGAGCAGTTGACGGCACAATGGTTCGTATTCTGCCGCGATGACGAGGACGATCTTTTGTAAGAGTGTCGAGCGCGTGAGGCTCCGAAGGGTGTGGACAAAGAGGGGAACTCCAGCCAGAGGAAGGAAGGGCTTGGGCAGCGCCGCCCCCATACGTTCGCCTTTTCCGGCGGCAACGACCACCGCATGAACCACCATCGACAGCAACTTCCTTGCAGCTAAGAACGAGCTGGTACCGTGCTCTTTCCGACGGCGAGAAGAAACATGACGCGGAGTTCTTCTAAGATTTTTTCTTTTGAGGTGGCCTGTTCGCTGGCAAGTTCGTGGACCAAGCGGTCATGAGCCGTGTTGAGCATCTCATTTTCGTTGGCCGAAAGCGTCTTTTCCGCCCTCAGCGTCAACAGGTCACGCAGAATCTTTGCTGTTTCGATCAGCGACCCGGTCTTAATTTTGTCTGGATAAGAACGAAAACGACGTAACCAATTTGCCGAGTTGCCAAGGGGCTTGGGGGTGCGAAGGATGTGGTAGACTTTGCTGACTGTGGCGCGGCTGAGCGGGGGGCGCAGGCTCTCTGAGGTCACTTGAGCAGCAGGCACGAGGAAAAGATGGCCGTTCTCTAAGAGGCGCACCACAAAAAGTTGGCACTCCACCCCTCGAATGGTTTTCTTCTCCAGAGCTTCGATAACCCCACTCCCGTGGCCAGGATATGCGACCTTTGCTCCGATGCGAAACATAGGCTCCCCCTTACGGACTGATCAGGCCTCAACACCCTAGCTCATCCTCTGGACGTTCGCAATGAAGCGCTGGCCGGCGAGATCATGCAGCACGTAAGCGCACTTTCTTCCCCTGATGTGGGATTAGTGTTCTTCAAGCGAGAGAAAGCACGTCATCAGCAGGGCATCTTCTCCATTGGCGTAATAGCGCTGTCTGACCGCAACTTCACGAAAGCCGAACTTACCGTAGAGGGTTAAGGCGGGAAGATTGCTGCGACGGACTTCGAGATGCACGGCCTGAGCCTGACGCCGCCGTGCCTCGGCCAGCGCGTACTGAAGTAATTGCTCGCCGATGCCTTGCCGACGACAAGCGGGGTGGACGGCAACATCAAGAATCTGCACTTCATCGGCAATATACCAGCCGCAGAGATAGCCCACGACTTGGCCTTGTTGTTCGGCCACGGTTAATCGGCTGTGAGGAACGCGTAGTTCATGCATGAACGCCGTCCGTGTCCAAGGAGAGAGAAACGACGCCTCCTCGATCATCAATACAGCATCTATGTCCTCTGCGGTCATGGGGCGAAGGGTTACGGTGATCATGGCCAGCGTGTTTCTTTTCTGCATGTGTGTGGCTGGTACTGTAGCCGATCTTTTGCCATTTTTCTTCTCGACGGAAAAATTCTGTACATTGCGCTCTCCCTCTCTTGACAAGTACGAAACAAATTTTGCATAAAGAAAAAGAAATTTTATCCCTATTCAGGGAAAAGGAGGCCTCTATGAAACGATGGGGACAACGTCTCCTAGTCATTACTCTTGTTTCGGGTTTTCTTAGTGGAACCCCGGCCTGGAGTCAGCAAGCTCCGGCTACCTCGCCGACCCCGGCAATGAAACCGGCGGCAACGGCTCCTCAAGTGGCGGGAAAGGTCAATATCAACACGGCAGATGAGGCAGGACTGACCTCGCTAAAGGGCATCGGCAAAGTCAAAGCCCAAGCGATTCTTGAGTATCGCCAGAAAAACGGACCGTTTAAGACCGTGGACGATCTGATCAAAGTGGAAGGTATTGGGGATAAGACCGTGGCCAATCTGAAAGACCAGCTCACAGTTGAGTAGCGTGACGTAGGAATGCGCCCGGGAGAGCATGACTAGCGGTATGCTCTCCCGGAACCACTTAACGAGCAGAGATCTGCGGTGGTGGCGTGGATTCTTCTCGCACGGTTTTAATCACCGCCGGACGCGCGGGAATGTCTCGCACCGTTTCCTGCAAACGCTGCTGGATTACATCCAACGTGCGGGCAAAGGGGATGCACTCCAGTACGATGCGGCACGTGCGTTCGTTGCCCACTCGCTCGAAATGAAAGCCATAGACAATCCCTAGTTCGCGGAGCGGCGGGATCATTGCTTTGACGGTCTCGCGCATACGCGCCTCAGAGAGACGCGTACAATCGGTTAAGAAATGGGTATGAATCCAGTGTTCTTCCCGCCCGAGAATTTTCATGGGCCGTGCCCTTGTACGCAGCGTGTCCCAGCGGTTTAGCCCTTCGGATGCTTCTTATCGCACTCCGTGCGGCACGTCTTCGAGTAGCCGTCGGCCTTCGTGGTGCACTCTTGCAAACGATCAAACGCCTGCTGCTTAGTGAGTTCGTCGATACAGTCCTTATTCATCTTTTCCGACGCATGTTTGCACTCGTTGCGGCACGCGGTCAGCGGGTCCGGCGGCGGTGGCTTTGCTGGTTCTTTCTCTTTTTTACAGCCAGCCACATAAAAGAGGCTTGCCACCATCAGGACTCCGGCGATTGCCTTCCATTTTTTCATCAATTCCCTCCATTCCGCGAAGCTCGCTTCGCCGTTCAACGGACGCAAGCGGCCTCGGGTACCTTCAATGTTTGCGTGCTCTCATAGCATTGTCTTCTGTATCCGAAAAGGAGGGCGTGCGCGGTTCAGCCAATCCGCCGTAATATTTGCTGCGCGACAGTGCCGCCTGCCTTGTCGCCTGCCGAAATTGCTTGCTAGGATGCCTCCCCTGTGAACGATCTCATCACCATACCTACGGCAGCGGAATCTGTGCTCGATGCCAAACTCGCCTTGCTCCCGACGAGTCCTGGGGTGTATCTCTTCCGCGACAAGGACCGCGAGGTCATTTACGTTGGCAAAGCCAAGAATTTGCGTGCGCGTGTGCGGCAATACGCTCGCGGTGGAGATGGCCGCGTGCAAATCACCTTCCTCTTGTCGCAGTTGGCTGATGTCGAAGTGTTGCTGACCGGCAGCGAGAAGGAAGCCTTGCTGTTGGAAAATACGCTCATTAAGCAATACTGGCCGCGTTACAACATTCGCCTCAAAGACGACAAATCCTACTGGCACGTGAAAGCCACCACGCAAGATGCGTGGCCACGGCTGTTTCTGACTCGCCAAGTCGTGAAAGACGGCAGTAAGTACCTCGGTCCTTTCCATTCGAGTGCAGCGGTGCAAGAGACGTTGGAGATCATCCGCAAAGTGTTTCCCTTGCGCACCTGCTCCGACTCGGTCTTTCGCAACCGCACGCGCCCGTGTCTGGAGTACCAAATTAAGCGTTGCCTCGGACCGTGTACGCTTCCAGTTGACCCAGCGGACTATCAAGCGCAGTTGAAGAATGCGCTGCTGCTGTTGGAAGGGAAGAATAGCGAGCTGGTGCAGCAACTGACCGTGCGCATGCAGGAGGCTGCCGAGGCTTTGCGTTTTGAAGAGGCGGCGCGGGTACGCGACCAGATTCGCGCCATGGAACAGACTGGAGAGAAGCAACACGTGGCCACGCCGCTGGGCCATGACCAAGATATCTTCGGACTCTACCGGGAAGGGGGCATCGTTGAAGTCGAGGTTCTTCTCATTCGCGGGGGGAAGCTCGTCGGCAATCTCGACTATAGTTTTGAGGACAACGAATTTCCCGACGAAGAGGTGCTGTCTGAACTGTTGACGCAGTTTTATCAGGGAGATCGTTTTCTACCCGACGAAGTGTTGTTGCCCGTGCCGCTGGAAGACTCGACAGCGCGAGAAGAGCTGCTCAGCGAACGCAAAGGCAAAAGCGTAGTGGTGTTGCATCCACAGCGCGGCGACAAGGTGCGGTTGGTGGAAATGGCGCAAGAAAACGCACGTCAGAGTTTTGTCGAGAAACGTCGCGGCGCTGAACAGAAAGAAAAAACGCTAGAGAGCCTGCGTCGCGCCTTGGCACTGCGCACGGCACCCAAGCGCATCGAATGTTTCGATATCTCCAATATTCAAGGCAACCTCGCCGTCGGCTCGATGGTGGTATTTGACGAAGGTGAGCCTGATAAGAATCGCTATCGTCGCTTTCGCATTAAGACCGTCGAAGGCGCAGATGACTTCGGCATGATGTACGAGGTGCTGACTCGTCGCTATCAACGCGCTCTCGAAGAACACGATCTGCCGGACCTGCTCATGGTAGATGGTGGCAAAGGTCAACTTGGGGTCGCAGTCGAAGTGCTGCGCGAGCTGAACATCACAGAAGTCGATTTGATTGGCTTGGCCAAAATGCGTACCGAACGTGACCCGTTCGCCGAAGAGGTCGAGCATTC
The DNA here is from genome assembly GCA_005804965.1 of Pseudomonadota bacterium. Lineage (GTDB taxonomy): Bacteria > Desulfobacterota > Binatia > Bin18 > Bin18 > SYOC01. The sequence continues at coordinate 19,120 of SYOC01000266.1, read as the reverse complement.
GTCGGAACGAGTGTTTCTCCCGGGACGGAAGAACCCAGTCGTCCTGCGCCCTAACTCCACTGCATTGTTCTTGTTACAACGCATTCGCGACGAAGCTCATCGCTTCGCCATTACCTATCACCGCCAATTGCGTGCCAGAGAACGGTTAAGCTCGCCGCTGGATGCCGTGGCTGGCGTCGGCCCGGCGCGGCGTAAAGCGCTCTTACGTCACTTTGGCAGTTTGAAGCGTGTTCGTGCGGCTACCGTTGAAGACCTGATGCAGGTTTCCGGCATTACCGAGACCGTTGCCCAAGCAATCCAACATTTGTTCACTCATGAACAGCAGATCAAGCCGAGCTTGGCCGAAGATGAGGCGGGCGCGTCAGTGCCATAGAGGACGGGCGGCGTGTGGTATGAGCGACTGCCTGTCCTTGTGGGTATCACCATTGCTGCACTGCTCGGGCAAGTTGGTGTTGCTTGGGGATGGTACGCTCGTCCTCTTCCCTGGTGCCTAGGTTCTGTCACCGTCGTCGGACTGACTTTTTTCTTTTGCGCACGGCGCTTAGCTCTGTTATTGGCATGTAGCGCACTCTCCTTGAATCTTGCCAGCTTCGTCCTCTACCAGCGCCTTGCTCCACAGTTACCAGCAACGCATCTGCGTAATTTGCCGCTACCGCAAGATGTCACAGTGGAAGGCTGGTTGTTTCGCGAGCCTGGCCGGTTTCCCCACCGAGGATGGCTGTATCTCGAAGCGCTTACCATCTGGCAGGGTGGATCTCCTCAACCGGCCAGCGGCAAAATCTTGCTCAACGTGCGCTCACTGACCAAGCCGTGGCAGTATGGTGAGGTCGTACGTGCGCCGCTGCGTCTACGCACCCCACGGAATTTTCGCACGCCGGGCAGTTTTGATTACGAAGGCTACCTGGCGCGTCAAGAAATCTACCTGACTGCGTTTCTCTGGGAGGACGCGGCCATCGAGCGGGTCGGTTGGCAGGGGAGTTGGCTGCCAGCGCGACTCGAATCCATGCGCCGTGTGCTCGGTCATTTTTTCTCCTCGCACTTGGATGAGCAGACGGCAGCCGTGCTGCGGGCATTGATCGTTGGCGACGAGGGTGGCGTAACCAAAGAGCTACGCACGGCCTTTTCCCGCGCTGGGGTCGCACACGTGTTATCGATTTCCGGCCTGCATATCGGTCTGGTAGCGATGGCGTCTTTTGGTGCGTGGTGGTGGGTGCTCGGTCGCAGTCGCTACTTGTTGTTGCGTTTCGTCATGCCCAAACTTGCGGCGTTGCTGACCATCCCTCCGGTGCTGCTCTATGCCGGTCTCGCTGGTGGTAACGTGGCCACGTGGCGGTCGGTGGTGATGGTGCTGGTGTACTTATTGGCCATCTTGGTGGATCGGCAAGAGGAGGTGTACCGCAGCTTGGCGTTAGCCGCGCTCTTGATCTCTTTCCTGTGGCCAGGGGCGGCCTTGGAGATTTCCTTTCAGCTCTCGTTTCTCTCGGTCTTGAGCATTCTGCTCGGCATGGAACATTTTTCAGCATGGTGGAAACAGTTGCGACCGCCAACGCCGGGAGTACCACCTTCGTGGCGCGAGCGAGCCTGCCACTGGGGCACCGCGTATCTTGCCGTGTCCGTCTACGCCTTGTTCGGCACCGCGCCGCTTACAGCACTCTATTTTAATCAAGTATCGGTTGCTGGGTTGTTTGCCAATCTGTTGGTGGTGCCGCTGCTGGGCAGTGCGGCAGTGTTACTGGGCTTGGCCGCTTCAGGGCTTTTTTTTCTGCATGCTGGAGTGGCGAGCTGGGTGCTCGTCGGTGCTGGTTGGGTGACGCACGCGGGAACGTGGTTGACCATGCAGATCGGTACATGGTCGTGGGCCGCGTTCGATGTGGTCACGCCGACGCTGCTTGAACTGAGTTTGGGGTACGGCTGTTTTCTCTGTCTGTTGTACTTGTCTTTTCCCATGCGTACCGGCGCGGCCACGATAGCCACGTATGGCTTGCCGGTGTTGTTGGCGGCGTTGGCAGTAGATACCGCCATGTGGGTGCAGGACCGCTATTTTCGCCAGGAAATGCGCGTGTCGTTCCTTGATGTTGGCCAAGGCGATGCTGCTGTGGTCGAGTTGCCAGGCTCGCAGGTGATGGTAATTGACGGTGGCGGTTTCGCCAGCAACGAGTTCGACTCTGGGGAAGCCATTCTCGCGCCTTTCCTGTGGAGCCGCAAAATTGGCCGGGTGGATATCGTGGCGATGAGCCATCCGCAGCTCGATCATTACGGCGGGCTGGCGTTCATTGCCGAACGCTTTGCACCGCGCGAGTTCTGGTTCAACGGCGAACAATCTTCGGCGCAGCGTTTTGCCCGTTTGTGGACAGCGCTCGAACACCAAGGCGTTCAGCGACGCCCGCTCTGCCGAGATGCTCCAGATATTGCGCTGCCTGAGGTTATCGTCCAGGTGCTGCATCCGCCGTGTCAGCCGACCGGGTTGAATACGAACAACGCTTCGCTGGTGCTACGACTGAGTCACGGAGCGGTCGATGTGGTATTCTCCGGCGATATTGAAGCTGTTGGTGAGCGCGAACTGGTCGCCGCGCATGACGGCATTGCCAGCGAAATTCTCAAAGTCCCGCATCACGGCAGCCGCACCTCGAGCACGAGGGAGTTTGTCGCTGCCGTTGCGCCGCAACTAGCGGTCGCGTCGCTCGGGCATCTGAATCGTTTTGGATTTCCCGCCGCTGAAGTGGTGCGGCGTTATGAGGAGCAGGGGAGTCGGATGGTACGAACGGATGTAGAGGGGACGGTGTCCATTGTCAGCGATGGCCGGAATTATCGCAGAGAGACAACGGCGGCGGAAAAGTAGGGGCGTGGCAATCACGCCCCGTCGAACTTAGCAGCCGACTTCTGTGCAGTTGACGCTACTGACGTTGCAGCAGTCGAAGTCTAGGGAGACAACAAAACTACAGTCCTGGTCGACGTTGTTACAAGTCAACGTGCCGCCGTTGGCACCACAATCGACCTCGATGGGAACGTTAGTGCCGTCACAGGTGACGTTAGTGAGAGTGACGCTATCGTTGCCTCCTCCGGTGCGAATCAACACCTCGTCACCGAATCCTACATCCTCGATGGTAACGGTATCGACATCGGTGTTTTCAGGATTAGTCCCGGCAAGGATTTCCAGCTCGCCTTCGAGAGTGGCGTCACTGACAGTAACGTCATCGGCACCGCTCCCTACGCGAATCGACACGTTTCTATGGAAATAAGCGCCATCGACTGTAACTTGGTCGTTGCCCCTGCCGGTGGCGATGTTGGTCAACCCGTAGACTTCGGAGTCACCCACCACTCCGCCATTACACGAGCAGTCGCCAAAATCGATGTCATCGTTGCCATTGCCAGTCCTTATCGTTACCCAGCCACCAGAGGAACCACCTCCAACCGTTGTACCCCCGACACACACTGAGTCAGAGAAAACTTCGGCACCATCACTAAGATCAGCTTTGATGGGTAAGGAGAGCGTAGGATTATGCGAGGAGAGATCGACGTCTTGGACACAGACGCTGTCGCCGCCACGTCGCATTTGGAATTGCCAATGCGAGCAGGAGTCTGGCGGCAAGCTAAGCATATCTCCTTCGCAGTTGACTCCCGCCTCGGTCATAGTGCAGCTATTGCCGAAATCAGTGCCAAAGATAACGCAGCCGTTGCGGACCACCCCGCTGCTAAGAACACCAGCGTGTACAGTGTTGCCGAACACCGAAAGCGCAGCGATCCCGAACGCGACCACCGCGCCGGTGCTAAATCTTTTCCAGGCCTTCATAAAGCCTCCTTCTTTCCCGGTTTTCCCAGGTAGTTAGTACAGACAGCAACGATACACAAAACCGATGCCATAAGCAAAGCTGTAGGGACAAGCTGCAAACTGTCCCTACTCAAAACAGTCAAGCCAGCCTAATTGAGGAAATCTGGAAAGTCTACGGGCACCGGAGAGTGGGGAAGGACGGCCTGAACGTGTCAACTTCGCGAGGGGGTGTCAATGCAAATGCCAGACAGCCCTGTCCCTTGCGCGACTAGACAGAATCCAGTAAACGCCCAGGAAATGCCACGGAAGACGACGCAAGAAAAAAGCCTCAAACATACGCTGCGCGAGGAATCCATCCTGCAAGCCGCTGCCGCCTGTTTTGGCGAGCAAGGCTATCGCGCGACAACTTTGGAGGCGGTGGCCGAACGGCTGGGCATCTCCCGAGTGACGCTCTACCGCTACTGTCCGAGCAAAGAAGAGCTCCTCATCCGCGTCTTCGAGCGCTCCATTGCCATTTTTCAGCGCGGCTTGCGGCAAATCTGTGCGCAAGACGTCCCACCGGAAGAAAAGGTGCGGCAGATTATTCGTCATCAGGTGCGCCTGATGGCTGATCATCGCAATTTTCTCTCGGTCTTTTTTAGCGAAGAGAGTCATTTGCCAGCGGAGATGGCCCAGCGTGCGCGCACCGAACGCCGCGCTTACGATTCGCTCATCGAAGCGGTGATTGAAGAAGGCGTCACTGCTGGACGGTTGGCACCGCTGCCGCCGAAGCTGCTTTCGTTCGCGCTGCTTGGCATGTGCAACTGGCTGTATCAGTGGTACCAACCCGACGGGCCGCTCTCTGCCGATGAGGTCGCGCGGATTTTCATCTCGCTGATGGAGCACGGCTACCTGCACGGCGATCCACAACAGGAAATGGTCAAGCGATTAGAACGAGTCGAGGACGAGCTGACGCAGTTGCGTCAGCTTCTGCACGCCACCAGCCGCAAGCCACTCACGGTGAATGGCCCGACGGCATAAAGGAAGAAAAAAGGCGCACTTTCCAGCCTTCCCCCTCATCCTGACCCCTGCGACAAGCTCAGGACAGGCTTCTCCCCTTGTCAAGGCTTGTACAGCCGATAAACACGCCACTCAGACGACCTTGCCCTGATCTTTTCCGCGACATAGCATTCGCCATCTATGGAACTCAAAGTCACTCAATATGCTGTCGCCGATGAAATCGCCACTATTACTTTGAACCGTCCGCAACGGATGAACACATGGACAGGACGCATGCACACGGAGTACCGCTGGTTGTTAGCGGAGGCAGACCGTGATCCGCAAGTGCGGGCTGTTGTCGTTACTGGCGCGGGACGCGCCTTCTGTGCCGGGGCGGATTCACGGGCGTTGGAAGGGCATGTGGCCAAAGGCGGCTATGATGCCGGTACGCCGGATGAACTGGCCAAACCTGGCTTTGGCGTGCGCCCGGAGTTCGATGCTGATTATGCCTATCACTTTGGGCTGACGAAGCCGGTGATTGCCGCGATCAACGGGGCTGCGGCTGGCGGCGGGTTGATTCTTGCCTGCTTTGCCGACCTGCGTTTCGCTGCCGCTGGCGCAAAATTGGCGACCTCCCACGGCAAACTCAACCTTCCTGCTGAATATGGACTGTCGTGGATACTCCCACGCTTGATTGGTTTAACGCGTGCCAACGACCTGCTGTTCACCAGCCGCGTGGTGTTAGCCGAAGAAGCCTTGACGATGGGCTTGGTCAACGCCGTCCTCCCACCGGAGGAGCTGATGCCGTACACCTACAACTACGCACGTAAGTTGATCGCGACGGTGTCGCCGGAGTCATTAAAAATCACCAAACGGCAGGTTTACTCTGACCTGCATCGCGATGTGCGCTCCGCAGTGACTGAGGCGGCGGCACTTCTGGAACGCATGACCACCGAGCCTGACTTTGTCGAAGCCGTCTCCGCTTTTTTGGAGAAACGGCTGCCGCAGTGGGGGAAGCGAAAGTAGCCACGCGCTATGCGCTGGCGCATACTACGAGCCTATCTCTGCTGACGACAGCGCGTTCACGTCCGTGCAAATCTCTACGCCTAACCGCTGGCCCGTCTCTTGTGCACGTGCTAGGCAACTTTTCGACATTTCAACGAAGATCAATCCAGCACCTTCTGCTCTCTCAGGCGGGCAATGTCCTCGTCGGTGCAGCCTAATACGCCACGGAGCACTTCATCGGTGTGTTGTCCGAGGAGGGGAGCAGCGGATCGCACTCCGTTAGGCGCATTGGTCAGAAGCCACGGGATGCCGGTATGAGTCTGTATCCCAACGACAGGATGCGGGAGTCGCACAAAAAAGCCGCGCCCGTTCAGTTGCGTATCTTCCGTCAAATCCTTGCTGCTCATCGAAGGAAAGGCGGCGACACCTGCTGCTTGTAACTTGCGTGTGATTTCCCAGCGGTCGTGTTGTGTGGTCCAGGCCGTCAGCAACTGTTCCAACTCGTCTTCGTGTACTTTGCGGTCGTGAGCCGTGCGGAACCGTAGGTCTTCCGCCAACTGCGGTTGTTCCATCACGCGACACAGTGCTTGCCACTCGTCCTCCGTGCCGCAGGCGATCGTCACCCAGGTATCTTCTCCGAGGCAACGAAAACAGTTGTGGGGAGACATCCACGCGTCGCGGTTGCCTTGGCGCTGCGGCTCGGCGCCGTTCATGGAGTATTCCATCCAACCTTCCGCCGCCAATACTGCCGCAGCACTCCACAGCGCCACGTCGATGTATTGTCCCTGTCCGGTGCGCTTGCGAGCCGCCAGCGCGGCACAGGTAGCCGCTACGGCGGTGATGCCCGCGTTGGGGTCGCCGATCGACACGCCGAGTTCTTGTGGAGGGCCGCCTGGATAACCCGTCAGCGCCGACAATCCGGTCACCGGCGGTATCGCCGGACCGTATCCCATGTAGTCCTTGAGTGGACCGGTGTGGCCATAGCCAGAGATCGACACCATAATCAGATCCGGCTTCAGTTTCTTGAGTTCTTCGTAACTCAACCCCAAGGCGTCCATCACGCCGGTGGCGAAATTCTCAACCACCACGTCGCATTGCAAAATGAGATCCTTGGCGAGGGCGATGCCTTCGGGCTTCCCGAGGTTGAGCTGTAGACTTTTCTTACCTTGATTCCACTGATTGAACGGGCCGGAACTATCGAACCCCGGTTTGATTCCTTTCGGCGCAATCGGCAACCGTCGCATCAGATCGAGATGGGCGCGTGATTCAATCTTGATAACCTCAGCGCCGAGATGGGCCAGATGCATCGTGCAGTACGGTCCCGCCCACACCCAGGAGAAATCGGCGACCCGAATGCCTTGCAGAGGAAGGCTGGGGTTAGGGGTTAGGGGTTGGGTGCTCGGGATTGGGGACTGAGCACTGCCAACTAAAGACTGAGAACTAAGAACTTCAGCATTGTGTTCGCCAAGTAGCGGCGCAGGTCGGCGTATCCGCCACCAGGGCTCGTACAATTGGTAGGGTTGGCCCAAATGGGTCAATTTTCCCGCACGAGGGTGGGACACTTCGACAAAGAAATTGCGTACGCGTAATTGTTCTTGCTGGGCAAGCCCCGCCATCGTCAACACCGGCGCAAAACAGAGTCGCCGTGCTTGAGCAGCATGAAACAGATCTTCTACCTTCCACTGTCGCGTCCATTCTTCGACGTAGATTTTGAGCGCGTCCTGATTCTTGATGCGACCGTTACGATCCGCAAAAATCTCCCATGTCGTCCATTCCGGGTTGCCCATGAGTTCAACCAGACGTTCCCACTGGTCCTCTTCCGGAACCACGATGAAAATGAGGCCATCCTGACATTCATACATGCCCCACGGATACATGTAGCGTTGTCCTAAGCGTGAGGCGACTCGCCCTAAATAGCTATAGTAGACGAAAGCTTGCTCAAGAAACGAGGCAATGAATGCTTGAATAGAGAGATCGATATGTTCTCCTATTCCAGTGCCCAACGCTCGATAGTAGGCACCGAGGGTTGCGGTCGCCGCCGCCAGACCTCCTTGGAACTCACACTGCTGACCAAACGCCTTGAGCGGCGGAAGCTCTGCGCGTTCTAATGCGCCGGGACTCAACCACGCCCAGCCACCAGCATGCGAAAGCGTGAGGTCGTGGGCTTTGTAATCCTTATGTGGCCCTGTCAAACCAAAGGGAGTGATGGAGCACATCACCAGCCGTGGATTCAGCACACGAAACTGTTCGTAGTTGATCCCATGCGCCGCCATTTCAGCAGGTGAGTAATTGTGTACCACAAGATCAGCCCACGCCACGAGGCGGAGGAGTTCGTCACGCTGGCGACTCAAGTCGAGCGTCACCCCACGTTTGTTGGTATTGAGGGAGAGAAAGAGTCCGCTTTGTTCCGGATCAACGACCCCACCGGGAAACGGCCCGCGCCGACGAGCAACATCGCCGCTCGGTTCTTCGACTTTCACCACATCCGCGCCGAGGTCAGCCATCAATTTCGTGGCATACGCGGCGGCTACCATGTTGCCTAGCTCTACGACTTTCACTCCTTCGAGTCCGTACATGCTCATTTCTCCTCGCACAAAAACAGTGGGACGCTAGCCCGGGAGGACAATATCGCACTCTTGCGTTTCTGTAGAGAGGCTCCGCGTCGGGTGTTTCTCCTGGGGGTAGGGCGAAGTCGAGTGCGCTGTCATCGTTTTTTCCTTTCTGGAGAAGCGAGTTTTCATGAAAGTCGAACGCTGCTATTTCCCTGCCGCTCTGTGGGTTTGCCGCGTCCAGTCAATGACGTCAGCGATATTGGCGGCCAGCACGGTGCGCTGACGCCGTGGAGTCCAGTAGCCGGGGTCGAGGGTGGCACCGACACAAATGCCATCGACCAACACAATAATGCGGTCGGCGACCTCGGCTGGATGCGCACCTCGGAACTCTATGTCTTTCAAGTGGTCAATGATCTCCTGGCGGAATCTCTCATAGCGTTGTTGATGATCGTACATCAACGCAGGTGTACTCATTGCCAGCGCCAGAAAACCGATCCAGATGCGCGATTCAGCGCGACGTTGATCGTCAAGAGGCAAGAACTCCGCAATGGCACCTAGCACATCGTGCGGATCCGCCGCTAGACGCCGTGTCACTCGCTCGTTCTGCACGGTGACGGTCTGCGCGAGCGCCGCCTGCACAAGCTCGGCCTTTGACGCAAACCAATGCATTAGGAGTCCCGTGGTGCAGCCCGCCGCCTGCGCCACCGCGCGCAAATTCAAGCCATCAATTCCCGCTGTGGAAAGGACGGTACACGTCGCGCTCACGATCCGCGCGATTTGCACTTGCTCATCGACCTGTTTCGGCATTGACCCTCCCTCAAGGATCTTTTACGTTACATACGTTACGTAACAAATGTAATTCAAAAAGACAACTGCGGATTCTCACTGTGGAGGTTTATCATGGCACCTTTGCATGTTCCCCCAGGCCCGTCAGGCTACCCGTTGATTGGCAACCTGATTCCTTTCTTGCGTAATCCCTTGGCGCTGTTCACGCAATGCGCTCGCGACTATGGAGATGTCGTGCGTCTGCGTTTTCCAGGCATGGAGGTGTACTCACTCCATCATCCTGACCTTACTGCGTATGTGTTGCGCGGCGAGCCGCGCTATTTCATCAAAGACCAACTCACTCGACGATTGTCTAATCTACTCGGGCAAGGGTTAGTCACCAGCGAAGGGGATTTCTGGCGGCAACAGCGCCGACTGGCGCAGCCCGCTTTTCAACCAAGCCACCTCCACCACTACGGTACAGTCATGACCGCGTACACGGACCGCATGCTGCACGATTGGCAAGACGGCCAGCGGCGTGACCTTCATCAAGACATGATGCATCTCACTCTCGAAATTGCCGCGAAGACGTTCTTTGATAGCGATATCGCCACAGATGCCAACGACATCCGCACTGCTCTTGAGGCGGTTATGACCTACGATATGGGGCTCTCGAATTGGCTCTTTCCCGATCGTTGGGTGCCGACTCCTGCCGCGTTTCGTTTTCGCCGCGCCGTGCGCACCCTGGATCAGATCATCTACCGCATCATTCACCAGCACCGCTTGAGTACACATCCCTCAGCCGACCTTTTGTCTCGGTTGCTCGCCGCTCGTAATGACGACGACAGTCAGATGACCGATCAACAACTGCGGGACGAAGTCATGACGCTCTTACTGGCGGGCCACGAAACCACCGCGTTGACGCTGTCGTATTGTTGCTATCTCCTCGCCCAACATCCGAAGGCCGAGCAGGCGCTCGCAGCCGAATGGGCGCAGGTATTGGATGGTCGCACCCCAACCGCCGCCGATGTTCCGCGTCTTCCTTACACCACCTGGGTCGTACGGGAATCGATGCGCTTGTACCCGCCAGCCTGGGGCATTGGCCGCGAGGCGATTCAAGATTGCGTCATTGACGGGTACCACGTGCCCAAAGGCACGCAACTGTACTTGAACCAGTGGGTAGTGCATCGTGACCCACGCTGGTTCGATGAACCCAAAGCCTTCAAACCGGAACGATGGGAGAACGATTCGGTCAAGCGGCTGCCGCATGGCGTTTACTTTCCGTTTGGGGATGGGCCGCGGATTTGTATCGGTAACCACTTCGCCATGATGGAAGCCGTGCTGGTATTGGCGACGGTTGGGCAACGATACCGCATGACGTTAGTATCAGATCGCCCGCTGGCGCTCGTGCCGTCGGTGACGCTCCGACCAAAACACGGCGTTCAGGTGGTGGTTCACAAGCGCCCGTGGAAAGAGCATGAGCGCATCGGTACTGAAGCTGCGTAAGTCAATGAACTGGCCACTGAGCGAAATTTCCCCCTCCGAGACACAATGACCCTTCCTGCAACAATTGAGTTTTGGTGCTACATGAAAGACAGCGTAGCACCGGGGCAGAACACTGAAGTAGATGGAGGAGGATCCGATGGCGACAGCAATTGGTCGTGACGATTATAAGTTGAAATACGTGAGTCTTGCCGAGGCGAAAAACATGTCGGGTTTGCGGCTCATACTCGGGGCGCATACCATCCCCGGCCCGTGGCGTGAGGCGTGTAAAAGCCTCTTTTACGTCAAGAACATTCCGTATACTCCGGTGGCGTCCGCTGGGCAGGATGGCTCAGACCGTGAGCTACGCGAATGGACTGCACAGAACAGCGCACCGGTGGCAATCTGGAACGACGAACGCCCTCGCTCAACCTGGATCGAGCAACTGTTTCTCGCGGAACGACTCCAACCGACTCCCTCACTCATTCCAGCCAACATGGAAGAACGCACGCTCATGTTCGGCTATATCAACGAAATCGCCGGCGAAAACGGTTTTGCTTGGTCCAAGCGACTGACCATGATTCACGGAACCGTAACCAACCCGCAAGTTGACGAACCCACCCGCGCCTTCTGGCTCAAGTTTGGAACGAAGTATGGGTATAGTGCCGCCGCCGCCGAGGCCGCGCCTGCCCGTATGGTGGAGGTACTGCGCTTCTTAGGTGCGCGACTGCAACAGCAGCAAGCCAAAGGCAGTAAGTTCTTTGTCGGCGATCAACTCTCGGCGCTGGACATCTACTGGGCAGCATTCGCCGCGCTTGTGCAACCGCTGCCGCCGGAGTTGTGTCCGATGGCAACCGCGTTTCGCGCTTTCTACACGGAAAGAAATCCGGTGGTGACGGCGGCGCTGTCACCGGAGTTATTGGTGCATCGCGACTTCATTTACCGTGAATATCTGGAGCTACCCATCGTGTTTTGAGTAACGACCGATTCTTGCTGGGCCGTCCATGACGATGAATACGACAGACCCCATCCAACATTTGGCTAAAGTCGACCCTGTGATGCGCAAGCTGATCAAGCAGATTGGTCCGTTTGTGTTGCAGCTTAACGCCCGGCGTCCACCGTTTGAAACGCTGGCCCGGGCTGTCGCTTATCAGCAACTCAATGGTACGGCGGCGGAGACCATTCTCCGTCGCTTCGTCGCGCTGTTTCCGGGAAAAAAGTTTCCGACGCCAGCAGAGTTGCTTGGCGCGAGTGAAGACGCTTTGCGCGGTGTCGGCTTCTCTCGTGCCAAAGTCGCTGCTCTCCATGACCTCGCGGCGAAAACGCAGGATGGCGTCGTGCCGCTGGCGCGTGTCATCCGCAGGCTCGATGATGACGCCATTGTCGCGCGTCTGACGCAAATTCGTGGTATCGGCCGTTGGACCGTCGAGATGTTGTTGATCTTTCAACTGGGACGCCCGGACGTGTTGCCAGTCGATGACTTTAGCGTGCGCGAGGGTTTCCGTGTCGCCTATGGTCTGCCCTCACTACCGAAACCAAAAGAACTCCTTCAGCACGGTGAACGCTGGCGGCCCTATCGTACGGCGGCGGCATGGTATTTGTGGCAGGTCGTCGATCGGGCGAAAGCCGCACAGGTGCCGCGCACGCGATAGAGGGCGGCGAGCAGCATCATGCCATGGTTTCGCGCTGTCGCGGTGTGGCTAGTCATCATCGCCGTTGAGTCCATCCATGGCACGTTGCGGCAGTTACTCTTGGTCCCGGCGATTGGTGACTTTCCAGCGCGACGCGTCGCGGTCTTCTCAGGTACGCTGCTCATATTCCTTGTCACGCTAGTCACTGTGCGATGGCTCTCGGCCCGCAGCCGCAGATCACTCTTGGCGGTAGGTGGGCTTTGGGTCGCGCTTACTATTGCCTTTGAGCTGGTACTTGGTCGCATGGTCTTCGGGTACGATTGGTCGCGCCTTATCGAGGACTATGATTTGTCACGAGGTGGGCTTATGGGGCTTGGACTAATTGCGATGCTGTTCATGCCCATTGTGGTTGCGCACATTCGGAGATTGGAATTTGCAACCCTCTAACTCCGCGTTGCAGCGGGCGGCGCTGCTGTGGGTCCGGCAATTTGCATGGCTTTTCTATAGGCTGGCCGCTCCCCAATGCGTTGCACGTACGCCTTGGCATTTGGCAAATCCTGGATGGTCCGGCCCCCAAACAACGGTAGCGAGGTGAGGTTGAATATCACCATCACATCGGCGCACGTAAACTCAGGACCTGCGAGATAGGGCGACACGCTAAGTCGTTGGTCAAGATAGCGAAAGTAGCTGTCTTCCCGGCGTTTGATCGCCTTCCCGATCATTTCCGCTTCCGGGCTACTGGCCTTGGCCCCAAGCGCCAACTTCGCAAAAAACAACCCCTGCACGTTGTTGTTGAAATGCATCCAGTACAAATACTCTGCATAGTTCGGCTGAGCTGGGCCAACCGTCAGCTTGCCGCTGGCATAGCGGTGACAGACATATTCGACGATCGCTCCCGATTCGGCGAGCATGACATCGCCGTCCTGAATCACGGGCGCGGTCGCCGCTGGATGAAGCGCGAGATAGTCATCCGGCGCTAACTGATCAGCTTTACGATTGTACCACTTCAGTTGATAAGGCAAGTTCAATTCTTCCATCAGCCAGACAATACGATCCGACTGCGACACACCAAGGTGATGAATAATGATCATCGTTCGCCCCTTATGTATAATTGTTTTACAGTAATGGCCTCTCAGTACCACGCACCACTTTGCCAGGACGTGCGTCAGTGGCTGTGCCGTTTTCTTGTATCACTTCGCCGCTCACGACCGTCGCCACGTAGCCCTGCGCTTTTTGCATTAGCCGCGGCATCCCCGCAGGTAAGTCGTTGATCATAGTTGGGGTTTCAATGCCGAGCGCGTTGAGGTCAATCAAGTTGAGGTCAGCTTTCATGCCAGGCTCCAGGGTGCCGCGATCATACATGCCGAACAACCGTGCAGTGTCCTGGCTCTGTTTCTTGACAACAAACTCGATCGGCAAATGATAGCGATCCTCCCGTGCGCAATCACGCACCCAATTGGTGAGCATAAACGTCTGCGCACTACCGTCGCAGATAAAGCGCATGTGTGCTCCGGAGTCGCTGCCACCCATCACTGTCATTGGGTGGGTCAGCATCTCATACAGCGGCTCGCGGCTCGCTTCCGCGTACCCAGCAATCGTGTACATCAAGAATGCGCGACCGTCATTCTCTAACAACAAGTCATACACGGCTTCTTTGGGAGTGCAGCCCCGGCGTGCGGCAATCGTGGCGACGTTGTGCTGTGGATCAGGAAAGTAGTTGAGTGGTTGGCCCATGGGAAACGTCATCTGCCAGGTTGACGCCTGTTTGTAGAGCAGCGATATGCCTGCGGTAGTTGGGTCTTCCTCTTGCAGGAGACGCCGACGCACGTCAGGATTCCGCAGCGCCTGCATTTTCTCGGCATGGGGCAGATCTTTAAGCGGCGCATAGCTCGGCATGTATTGAAAGGGATGTTCGCCTTGGAAACTGAAGAGAATGGAAACCGGCCGGGCAAACACCTGAGGAATGATGCGTTGACCCGCGCGTGTGGAAGCCTCGCAACGTTGCAGCAGATCGCGCCACACCTGCGGCAACGGATTCGCTTGCGCCAGCAAGAACGTAATCGGGCAACCAGTGGCCGCCGCGCGTTGCATCCAGGCAAATTCTCGGTCGACATTCTGTCCGAGTACTGCGTCAGTCACAACTTCCATGAGTCCGCGTCCGGCTTGCGCAATGCCACGGGCGATGCCCACCAATTCGTCTTCAGCAGCAAATGTGCCCGGAATCGGTATGCCTTCGGGTGTCGCATGCACCATCGTACGCGAGGTCGAGAACCCCAACGCTCCGGCTTCAATTGCTGCACGGGTGATTGCCGCCATTCGCTCAATGTCCTCTGGGGTCGCAATCTCGTTGCTCGCACCACGTTCGCCCATAACATACAGCCGTAACGGCGCATGTGGGACTTGCGTGCCAACATCAAGGGTACGTGGGATCGAGGCGAGTGCATCAAGGTATTCCGGAAACGTTTCCCATTGCCAGTTAATCCCCGCAGACAAGGATTGGCGTGGAATATCTTCGACGCTTTCCATCATGGTGATGAGATACTCGCGGCGATTCGGATGCACCGGAGCAAATCCAACTCCACAGTTCCCCATCACCACGGTAGTCACGCCATGCCACAATGACGGCGCAAGCATCGGGTCCCACACCGCTTGGCCATCATAGTGCGTGTGTACATCGACCCAGCCTGGAGTCACGAGCAGTCCGTCAGCCTTGATCGTGTGCCGCGTCGCGCCGAGGTCTTTGCCAACTCCAGAGATACGACCATTGGTTACGGCGACATCGCCAGTGAAGGTTGGTTTGCCAGTTCCATCAACGATAGTTCCACCGGTCACGATCAGATCATGCATAGTTATATTTCCTTCTCTCTGAATTCCCTTGCTGCTGTCCTCATCTCATGCGGACACCATCTCCGCTGGTGACCGTTGCAGCCTCCCCGTATCAAGCTTGGCTAAGCCTCTTACACCGGTATCGTGCAGCGCTACCCACTCTTTCATCCATGCCGGGTTGGCGACATGTGATGGATGATGCCACGGCAAGGCATGGCGGAGGATGCCCAGCAGCGACGCGCCAAAGAAGCGCACCGTAAATTTCTTGATCGCCCAATGCGTCTTCCACTTTCCCCATAAGCCGTCCGCCTTCAGCAACACCATGTACGAGCCACGCACCATCTGGAAGAGATGAATCATCGCGGCAACCATGCCATACACGCGATACCAATACTCACCGTACACATGCTGGTACACATCGAAGGCGACATTTTTATGTTCAATCTCCTCCACCACATGCCAGAGCCACAATGAAGCGATCGCTAGATCAGCCCCGCGGAACAGATGTGCGCGATCAGCAATGATGGCGTGGGCAGTCGCAAGTGCGATGGTCTCGAATCCTGCCGTATACGCCACTTGATACTTCAACGAGCGTTTACGTAGTTCTTCGTACTCGTGCTCGATTTCCTTCTCGCGCTCGCGCAGTTGGGGATAGCCCTTGGCAATCAGGACTTCGTTGAAGCGACGGTGCTGCATGAAGTGCTGCGCTTCCTGACCAATCCACGCCTTGGCTTCTTGCTGGAGGGCTGGGTCGGTGACGAGTTTCGTCGCATCGCGTATCGCGTCGATGATGAAGGGTTCCATGTATGGGAGTAGGACCGACGTGCCGTTAATCAACTGACTCAATGCCGGATCATCCGCATGCCAGTGCATCTGAAAGTTGGCAGGAAACTCGAACGGCATTTTTCGTACCTCAATGCCTTGGAGTGTGCAAGCTTTTGAATGAACGCCCGACGTTCCCATATCCAGCCACACAGGCCGCTGCCTCTGCTCCATTGACAGCACTGTCCAGGCTTATAGAGTGCTGAACATTGTGCGGCTGAGGACTGCGAGGAATTGAGGAGAAACGCATTCAGGAGGAATGACTATGACGGCAATGGCAACCAATGGTTCGACAACCACAGTAACAAATGGCAAGGCCAATGGCACCAAATGGCACGACAAATACCCTCACCTGGGCAAAGGTCCCTTGCCTGCCAATGTCTTTATTTCAGAAGAACAATTTCAACTTGAGCGGGAGCGTATCTTCAAAAAAGTCTGGTTGAACGTGGGCCGGGTCGAGCAACTTCCCAAACCCGGGGATTATTTCGTGCAAGATCTCGCGATGTGTCAGACCTCCATCATCGTCGTACGCGCGAAAGATGGGAACATCCATGCTTTTCACAACATCTGTTCCCACCGTGGCAACAAAGTTGTGTGGGACAATCAGGGTACATGCCAAGTGTTCACCTGCAAGTTTCACAATTGGTCGTACGCGCTCGACGGCAAGCTGCGCTATGTCCCAGATGAAGAGAGTTTCTTCGATCTCAAG
Source organism: Pseudomonadota bacterium (assembly GCA_005804965.1). Taxonomy (GTDB): domain Bacteria; phylum Desulfobacterota; class Binatia; order Bin18; family Bin18; genus SYOC01. The sequence goes on along the minus strand of SYOC01000266.1, from coordinate 2,581 downwards.
AAAGATGAGCTGGGGCTGACTCCCGTAGCCGTCGATGTGTGGGAGGGATTTATCTTTATTAACGTTGACCCCAGCCCTCAAGAAACTTTGTCCGAATACTTAGGGGAAGTGGGCACGAGCCTGCATGGCTATCCATTTGCCGAGTTTTCAACGACCAGCGCCTCATGGACAACAGAAGTGAAGGCCAATTGGAAAGTGGTCAAAGACGCTTTTCAGGAAATTTATCACGTTCCGTTTCTGCATCGTCGCTCCGTTCCTGACTCATTCACGAGTAAGGCCAATCCCTACGCCCATGCCCTACATATGCAATTGTTCCCACGCCATGCTCGTGCTTCCTTGTTTGGGAACGCCGACCTCAAGCCAAGCCCGGTCGCAGCATTGGCCTTTCGTTATGGCGCTTTTCTTATTCGCCAGGATTTTTCACTGGGCAATCTGCCTGCCGGAGTGAATCCTCTGCGCGACAAAACGTGGACACTTGATCTCAACACCATCTTCCCCTGCTTTTTTGTCGATGTGTCTGAAGGCTCGTACTTCACCCATCAATTCTGGCCGGTCGCGGTGGACCGAACGGTCTGGACGTCTACGCAATACTTCCCGAGAGCGAAAACTCCCGGGCAGCGTTTCAGCCAAGAATACGGACATGTCCTCTTCCGCGACGTTATCCTCGAAGATGGTCGCACTTTTGAGGAGAGCCAGTCGGTGCTCTCCTCAGGTGCGAAGAAATCCTTTGTCCTGCACGATGAAGAGCTTCTGGTGCGCCATAGTCACCACGTTGTCGAGCAAATGATTACCGGCCATCCGGTTGAGACGATGTTCCTCACCAACGGAAAAGAGACTGCCCATGCCTGAGTCAACATTACCTAAAGCTTTTCGCGACCTAGAACAATGGCTCCCATGGGCGCTCGCGACCGAACAAGAACGGAGCAATAAACGCCAAACCAGCACTATGGCGGAGATTCAAGCGTTCTACGACGCGCTGTTGATCCGGACGGAAGCCATCCTCTCTTACGTCGAACAATTCCCCTTGGACAACATGCCGGAGGACGCCCAACGGTTATTTTGCCTCACCTTGTCTTTGGCCGAGGTTGCTCCGGCAATTGAATTATTTGGGCAACCGGCGGTTCTCGACGGCTACGACATCAATCGGTTTACTATGCGGCGCGTGGAGTAACCCAGAGAGGCCGGAGGAAAGAGGTTGCACAAGCAATCAGACGTAATGTGCATGGCCTGCCTCCTTCCCCTCTCTTTTCACAAGCTCCCCTCTGTAGTGTCTTCCTCACAAGAGAGAACGCAAGACAAAGGTAGAGGAATGACACTATGGAACTCTTGATCGACCGCATCGACTCAGCGTTGGGAAAGCTCCTTGTAGTCTCCGACGGTCAGCGGCTTTGTGCGCTCGATTATGCCGACTGCGAAACCCGCATGCTGACGCTCTTAAAACGCCGCTACACTGATGTGCAATGGCAAGAGATGGTCGATCCACAAGGATTCAGCACAGCGATCTGTGCCTATCTTGCCGGCGACGTTGCCAGTATAGACGATATTCCTGCCAACCCGGGAGGGACGGATTTTCAACAGCAGGTGTGGTCGGCGTTGCGCACAATCCCAGTTGGCGCAGTGCGCACATATAGCGAGGTAGCGGCACAGTTGAAAAGGCCGACCGCTTATCGTGCCGTCGGCATGACCAATGCCCTCAATCCGATTGCCATTGTTATTCCCTGTCATCGCCTCGTAGGAATGAATGGCGCTCTGACTGGCTACGCTGGCGGGTTGGAACGGAAGCGCTGGCTACTCCAACACGAAGGGGTACAAGTCACCAATGAAGCTGTACAAACTGATGGGGCCGGATGGAAAGTTGTATGACAGTGCTACTCGAGGCACCTTCGGCGGCCATCGCGGTGGCAAGGGCTACGGCCGCATGGACTGTCGTAGTGCGCAGCTATGGATCGCCAAGGGCTATTACGTCAAACATCGCGTGTTCTTTGCCGATGAAGCTACCGCGATTGCTGCGGGGTATCGCCCTTGTGCGACCTGCATGAAAGACCGCTATCCCATCTGGAAGCAGGCGGTAGCCTGCACCTCCACGCGCACGCAAGCGCTCGCGCACTATCGGAAGATGATCGACCTCTAGGTGGCAGTTACTGATGTTCCTAAGATACTCGGGGAAGGGCTGCCCCCTCCCTGCCCCCTGTGGGTGCAGGAAAATTATTTACTCACCCCAAAAGCAAAAAAGCCTCTGATATTTCAGAGGCTTACGAGGAAGCCACCCATCGGAGTCGAACCGACGACCTACTGATTACGAATCTCCTCACGACTTTCAACCCGTGTCCTTTTCGCCTTTCTTCGTCTCCTGTTTCGTTGAGTCGGAAAAGACCTATTGCACTCAGGCCCTGTACAATTCTGCGAGCGCTGCACCAATTGGCCCTCCGATCACAAAGTCTTTCAGTCCTGCCGTCTGCTGAAGTTGCGCCGAGGTAGCTCGTTCGACGTGTCGTTGAAGATCCTGCTCACACCACGTCTGAATGCGTTCCTGAAATGGTGTGAGCGTGAGTCCGACCTCTGGCATTATTTGCAATGATCT
>SYOC01000265.1 GCA_005804965.1 Pseudomonadota bacterium | reverse complement strand
GTCAGGCAGAGATACACGGTCATCGGGACTTCCTTTTCATCACGAAGATTGACGGCGGCCGCGTTGCTGAATGGTGGCACGGCGTTCGGCAATGGCCTCTGGGGTGACGGTACGGGCATGCGCTGCCCAAGCGTCATGCTCAATGCCGAGTCCGTCGGCGAGTGAGGCCGCATAGCCGTCATCAATAACTCTCTTCATGGAGCGGACCATTTCCGGCACGCACGACAGAATATCTTTGGCGAGTGCACGACACACGGGCAACAGATCCTCCGGCTCTACCACTCGGTTGACCAAACCCCAGGCTTCGGCTTGCGTCGCCGACAGATAATTTCCCGAGAGCGAGAGTTCTTTGGCGCGATACACGCCAATCGCGCGGGACAGTTTCTGACTGAGTCCCCAGCCCGGCATCACACCGACCCGCGCGTGAGTGTCGGCGAACCGTGCCGACGACGAGGCAATGAGGATGTCACACGCCAGTGCCACCTCGAATCCGCCGGTGATGGCAAAGCCGTTGATAGCACCGATGATTGGTCGGTCAAACGTTTCCATGGCACGGACAATGTCGGTTGGTCCGCCGACCACTGGGCCTTCAGTATTCATGCCGGTAGCGCTCAGTTCTCGCAGGTCGAGTCCGGCACAAAACGCACGCCCAGCTCCGGTCAGGATGACGACGCCAATGTCGGGATCGGCCTTCAGATCAGCAAATGCCTGAGTAAAAGCGATGCGCAGCCCACTAGAAAGGGCATTCATAGATTCTGGACGATTAAGAGTCAGGGTGGCGATGCCGTCGGATTTGTCGATGAGGAGGACAGATTCGCTCATGAAGGGTCCTTTCAGGAAGATGTTGTATCGTTCTAGGTAAATCCCTCTTTTGTCAATACTGTCCTACATGTCACGGAGGGATCGGCTATCTTCGGCAAGTCGCCCGGTTCGAGCACTTTCTCAGTCCGTTTCTTTGCGTAGGGAACTCTCCTTGTATCGTGGACCCTTAGTGCCTATATTCGCCGGAGATTGAAAGGATCGTGCGCATGGCAAAGCTCAGATCGATTACTGGCGGCAAACGCAAGGAAAAGACCTTCTCCTTGGTGTACGGGATGCGGCTCTATCCAGCCGCCACTGTCCAGGCAGTTTCGGCTGGGGAGACTCGGCAACGTGATGGCGTAGATAGCCGCGTTCCATTGCACTTGATTGAAGGGACACGCGAGCAGATTCGCGCCCAGTTGTTGGCTAGCATTGATGCTTTCTTTGAGATTCATGCCGAGACGATCACGCCCACGTTTGCTCCGCCCAGTACGCCGGATGAAGAAACTGGAGATTCCGGCTGCTAATTACCGGTTGACCGAGAAACGCCATGCCACATCCCCTCGCCATCCAAGCACTCATCCAACGCTATCCTTTGTTACAGTTGATCGGAAATACCCCGCTCGCCGCCGTGAATGTTTTTCAGAAGGAACTGCCTGACGTTTCGGTCTTCGCCAAATGCGAGTTCTTAAATCCTGGCGGCTCGGTGAAAGACCGCTCGGTGCTGCGCATGTTGGCAGAAGCTGTTCTTGATGGAACCCTGCTTCCAGACAAAACGATTCTCGATTCCTCTTCAGGCAACGCTGGGATCGCGTACGCAATGATCGGGGCCGTCCTCGAACGGCGGGTGGAGCTAGTCGTCCCGGGTAATGCCAGTGAAGAGCGCAAGAAACGCATCCAAGCGCACGGTGCGCGGCTGGTCCTGACTGATCCAGTAGCTGGCTACGATGAAGCCTTGCGGGAAGTACGTCGCCGCTATGCAGCGCATCCCGACAGTTATTTCTTCTCAGACCAGTATAGCAACGCCGCCAACTGGAAAGCGCACTACGACACCACTGCCGAGGAGATTTTACAACAAACAGATGGACGCCTGGATTGGTTTGTCGCTGGCGTTGGGACCGGAGGCACCATTACCGGTGTTGCACGGCGTCTGAAGGACTACGATAAAAAGATTCGCGTAGCCTGCGTCATGCCGGAGGAATTTCCTGGGATTGAGGGACTCAAACCCCTAGGCCCTGGCCACATCATGCCAGAAATTTTCGATGAGCGTGTGGTGGACGAATGGATACCCGTGCAGATTGAGGATGCCTACGACTTGTGTACACGTGTGGCTCGCCAGGGATTTTTCGTCGGACAATCCTCCGGCGGGTATCTCTATGGTGCGCGGCAAATCGCCCGCAAACTTGGCCGCGGGAAGATCATCACCCTCTTCCCAGATATCGGCGAGCGTTACATGAGCACAAAAATGTGGGACGAATAAGCGTTCAAGGAAAGGATGTTATGCCGTCATTGCTGCGCCGCCTACGTGCGCTGTGGAAAAAACCTGCAACCGAGACACCACCGGTGCCTGTCCCGCCTCCATTGCCGGCACATCCAGCCGTGCCGCCCCCTGCTCGCTTTCCTGCCCACGACCCAACGCACGCATTCGGACACGCGCAGTTCGTCAACGACGAATTGGTCTACACCGTGCTCCGTACCTGCCACGATCCGGAAATTCCCCTGAATATCGTTGATCTCGGGCTTATTTATGGCGTGCGAGTCGAAGATGATCGCGTCGAAGTCACGATGACACTGACGACTCAAGGTTGCGGCATGGGTGGACAGATTTCGCGAGATGCTGAAGAGAAGATTCTGGCCTTGCCCGGTATTCGTGAGGCGAAAGTGGAGATTGTGTGGAACCCACCGTGGACACCAGAGCGGATCAGTCCGGACGGGCGTAAGACGTTGGGACTGCCAGAGTAACACGGTTGCCGTTCATCGCGGCACGATCTCCCGTACCGTTGGCATAGTAACAGCCGTCGCGCTGGCGGCTTATCTGCGGTACTGACTCAATTCATTGACGATAGTTTGCAATTCTTCCCTCTTCTTTTCAAGTTCCGGGAATCTCGGATCGTCAGGGTTCAGCAGCGAGAGGGCTTGTCCGTACTGAGCCAGTGCCGCCTCCGGGCGGCCTTGAAGTTCCATCGCTTGAGCGAGCAGAATGCGCGACTCGGCACTTTTTCCTTGTTGCTGCGCGATCTGGGCAAGCGTCAGATAAGATTCGTCAAGCTGGGAATCCAGACTTTGGGCGGTGCGGCATTCTTGCGAAGCACGAGCCAAGTCGCCTTCTTCGTAGAAAATCTTACACAACTGATTGTGGGCTCCGGCATGTTGCGGATCGGTTTCGCTTAAGCGAGCGAAGGCTTGCCGCGCTTTCTCTTTTTGGCCGAGGCGGAGATAGAGCATGCCGAGTTCGTCATCAAGGCGAAGTCCTTTGGCAGCCGCTTGTTCAAGTGTTTGTTGAGCAGCGGCAAGGTCGTTGAAACGCAACTGCACGACCCCAAGAAGAGCCAGCGCCTTGGTATCTTCAGGGGCAGCGGCAGCTTGCTGTTGAAACTCCGCTAGCATCCGCGCTTTTGGTGCATGGAGGGTGCGCAAAATGGCTTGTACCCGTCTCAGTTCGAAGTCATCGCTGGGTGCCGTCTGGTTCCAGTGCATCGTACTGAGGAGATTCTCCACGTAATTGAGCCGTTCCTGCGACATCGGATGCGACCGCATATAGGGCGGGACATCGACAGGATTCAGACGATCCTCCTCGCTCATCTTCTTAAAGAATCGCGGCATACCACGCGGGTCGAACCCAGCCCGTTGCATATTCTCAAGACCACGAGAGTCCGCCTCTTCTTCAAGCTGGCGCAGATATTTCATTTGCGCTGCGCCAGCGATGGATGAGGCACCAGCGGCGAGCACGGGATTGATGAGGGCAAGAATCATGGAGGCCAAACCGGCATAGGAAAGTAGTTTCGTGTCTTGTTGTTGGCGGACCATGTGATGCCCTTGCACGTGTGCAATCTCATGTCCCAGCACTCCAGCCAGTTCGTCATCGGAGCTGACGCGCAAAATCAAGCCGGAATTGAAGTAGAGGTACCCACCCGGCACGGCAAAAGCATTCATGCTGTCATCTTGCACGACCGAAAATTCATAGGGAAATTCTGCTTGTTCGAGTCGAGCAACAATGCGTTGACCGAGGCTTTTCAGATAGCGCTGGACGACATAATCACGCACGAGGGGGAATTGGGTGCGTGCAACGAGGGAAAATTTGCGCCCGATCTCAGCTTCACTGGGGTTGGCTTGGGCGCGGGTAACGACGAGAAGGTAATGTTGGAAAAAAACGAGCAGGAGTGCAGCACAGCAACGTTTCCACTTCATGAGAGGCACGCTAGCATGGCGCATCGGAAAGACAAGACCGAGACGGACACAGCAGCAGCCGGTTGAGTCCTAACCCTATGGCGAGTATGGTGGGGCGCGTGAAGACAACCTTTCTTTTCTCTTCGGCAGCAATCCTGACGGCTGGTCTCTCAATAGTGATGGCGGGGTGCAGCTCGCGCACGACACCCCCTGCGCTCTCTGCTCCGACGGCGGAGTCAACGCTTACCAATGCTTCTCCGCACGAGAGTAAGACGCCGGCCGGTGCTGTCCCTACGTCGTTGGAAATGTTTAACTTCTCTCTTGATCGCGGGTGAAGAAGTGCGCACCTACGCGCTGAATCCTTTTCTCAGCGCTCGTATCACTTTCATCACGCCAATCAGTGAATTCGCCTTCTCCGCTTGGCTGAGTTGAGATAACGCATCTTGCTCCTTACTGGAGAGCCCTTGCTGTTGTTGCAGTGCGGCGTCGTGCAAGAATTGCTGCCACACTGAAGAGGCCGCTGAAGGGACTGGCTTGGCCTTGTTTAATAAAGCCCGCACCCGGGGATTCGCCAGCAAATATAAGGCTTGGGGATCGAGTTTGAGCGCACCAGAGAGGCGTTCGACAACTTTCTGGCTGGGATGCCGCATGCCGCGTTCAAGATAGCCAATGTAGTTCGCTTTGACTCCCACTTTTTTTGCGACCATTTCCTGTGTCATGCCCAGCGCGTGGCGGCGATCTTCGATAACGCGGCCAAAACTTCTCTCTGCCATGATGCGGCCTCCTCACAATGCAACCGACAGGGTTGCTCTCGCCCTCATCTTTCAAGGATGCAGGACGTTTTTCACCTTTAGCATACTTTTTTAGTTGGAGCAAAAGGATTTGATCTTCGGAATACCGCACCTGCGGCATTCCTTTTCACACCGTCTCATTGCCTGAATGCGGCAGAAAACCTGCACGAACGAGGTGAGATCTTTAATCTGCCACGACTGGGGCTTCGCGTGTAGACACGGGAATCGCTGCGGCTGGCATCCGCCCAATCTGCCGGGCACACACCACCGCCAGCCCGAGACTGAGAAGGCCACCACTCCAAAACGCTGCTCCGAGGTGTACATGACTGACAAAGAAACCAAAGAGTATCGGCCCCACCATCATGCCGAAGCCGTGTGCGGTGAGGAGCATCCCCATCACCGCACCCATGCCATACGGACCGGCATGCTCAATGGCCACGGCCACATGCGCAGGAAACGCCAAGCCGTAAAAGGCTCCGACTCCCACATTGAGCAGCAGAAGTTGCCAGAAATTCGTGGCAAAGGGAAAGAGCAGCAAAGCGCAGGCACTGCCCACACTACCTATCGTTATCAACGTGCGCTTGGACATGCGATCCGCCAGTCGTCCCGAAGGTGCCTGTAGTAGCGTACTCACCAGCACGTTCGCCGACACCAGCACACCAATCAGCGTGGTACTCAATGGCAACAGATGGGTGGCAAGCATGGGTAGAAACACCCAGGTTAAGGCGTTGGCTAGGGCGTAACCAAAACGGAAACCCGCAACCCCGAGAATCGGCGGACACGACAACGGTGCCCAGAGGGAGACGGCCGGCGTTGTAGCTTTCTTTTTCTCTCCATGTGCATTGGGCAACAGCGCCCATAACAGCCCCAAGGCAGCGGCACTCAAGGCCGCCATGACAGTGAAGTTGGCCTGCATGCTGCCCAGGTCTTTCAAGGCTCCGCCAATCAACGGCCCACCGGCAATCCCCCCGAGTAACGCGGAGTTGAGGTAACTGCTGTAGCGACCCTCTTGCCCTTGGGGTGCCAACTCGCCGACATAGGCCATCGCCACAGGATGGACAACTGCCGTGGCCGTCCCATGGATGACCATGACCGCAACAAAAGTCGCTAATTGCCCTGCGGGCATGTACGCAAGCGAGGACAGTGTGTAGCACAGCACCCCGACGAGCAGGAACGCCTTCCGTTCCCAGCGATCGGAGAACCGACCGATGAAAGGCAGCACGACAATACGCGTTGCCGCATGCACGCTGAACAGTAACCCAGCCCCGAACTCGCTCACACCGAACTGCTGGACATAAAGAGGCAGAAACGGAATCACCAAACTGTTGCCCATCATCGTGGCGAACACAGCGAGCGAAAGGATGAGAATCGCGCGGTTAGACCTCACGTCAGACTCTCGAACCAGGGCAATACCAGTTGCTCGTTGATGGAATACGTCAGCGCGTGGCCCCACTCGGGCAATTCAGTATACGTGACCTGATAGCCGATGTGTTTCAGCAAGTCGCAAGATTGCCGCACGGAGCGCACGTCGAAGATAAAGTCCTTTACTCCATGAATCACAGCCAGGGGCAAAGTAATACCCTGCTTCCGGCGCAACAGGCTGTCAGTCATGGGGTTGAGTTCGCCGGCAACGACTGCCGCACCAGCGAAGAGGTCTGGACACGACAGACCAGCCAAATAGGTAAATGTCCCGCCGTCAGACAATCCGGTAAGGAATACGCGCTTCCGGTCCACGGCATAGGCAGTACACACTTCCTCGACCATCGCCTGAATAGAGCCGACGTCGAGTGGCGGATTGAGGACCGACCACGTCGGTCCGGCGGATTTCGGCGAAAGCAAAAGATAGCCATTGCTCTTCGCTGGCCGCAGCCACGTCCAGATGTATTCGTCTCCGCGCCCGTAGCCGCCGTGGAGGCACACAATCAGCGGCCAACTCTGCGCAGGCGAGTAGGCTTCCGGCACGTAGAGCGTGTACTGCATATGTTCTCTGGTGCGAGGCTGTTGCAGTAAGCCAACCGGAGCTTCGACACCAGCCGGTCGGGTTTCCAAGGCCGCAAGGCGCGACAGTGCCTCGGGCAGCACCCAATAGGCAGCGAGACCAGGAAGTTGGTCGCGTACCTCGTAGAGCAGGTACAACGCACGACAGAGCCGGTTGCGACTCTCGATAAAGGCTTCAGCAAATTGCCGGCCCGATCCACTTAGAAACAATCGGCAGGAATCAGCAAGCGCGGCTGCCGCCTCTGACAATGTCGCATGAAATTCCCGCTGCGTTTCCGGAGGCGTCAGAGCAGCAAGTGCGTCCGTGAGGTCAGGGAAAAGCCCGGCAGCAGCGGCTTGGAGTCGCTGCTGGGCTTCAGTGACGTGAGCAAACTGAATCTCCTCTTGTAACTTCTCAAAAGTACGGAGGAAGCCCAACAATTTGGTTTCGGTTGATTGGACGATGTGGCGATACGCGTCGAGTTCCATTGTGTACCTCACCTGGGTTGACGATCCAAGAAAAGTTTTGGGAACTATGACACACATCGGAACAGACAGGAACAGGAGGGCAGCCGGACGCGACGGCGCGATCATTCGGCGAGCAATTGTGCCACGTAGACGAAAGCCGCACCGGTCAGTGTGGAGAGCGGCAGCCAGCGTGAATGGCCAGATTCGTGGGCCCCGGGCAACAGGCTGCTGGCACCCAGGTAGAGGAAGACGCCAGCAAACCATCCGAGAATCAGAGCTAAAAGCGGCGGCGGAATAGAAAACGCAGATTGCACCAGCGTGCCAATCAACGGTGCCGTGGCAGTAAGGCTCAGCACTATCGCCGTCGTCTTCACATCATGCTGCGTTCCCAGCATCACGCCTACCGTGCTCGCCCCATCGGCAACTTTATGCAGCATAACGGCGAAGGCCACGACCCAGCCAATTTCGCTGTTCGCTTGAAACGCGCCGCCGATCGCCACTCCATCGAAAAAACTATGGATACCAATGCCAGCAGCCCCCCATGGCCCAGCTTGGCACGGATGCGTGTAGTGCGAAGGATGGTCGTGCGACCCAGTATGATGCGCACCATGTTCGAAGAGATAAAAAGATAAAAACCCGAGACTACAAGCAAAAAGCAGATGGTGATGATGAAAGCCCGAGTCCGACTCTTCCAGAAGCTGAAGCGCGTCGGGAATGACATCCATAAGTGCTCCAGCGACCAATGCTCCCGCGCAAAAGGCCAAAACCAGCCCACGATAGGCTTGCAGCCGTAAGGCAATATACCCGCCACCGAGTGTCATCAGGCAGGTTGCGCCGGAGATCCAGAATGCCGTCATAGGAGCCGCCTACAATATGGATCTCTGCAAAACGGGGCAAGCGCCCTGCAACAGATGCCTTCCTGCACTCTAGATCTCGCCGAATGACCGGCTCCTGTGCTGCCGCTAGGTCACACCCCGCGCGGAGATTACAGTCCCAACACATCTTTCATCGTGTACAGCCCCGGCTGCTGCTGAGGCAGCCAGAGGGCGGCACGCACGGCACCACGTGCTAGGCACTCGCGACTCTGGGCGCGGTGGGTCAATTCTAAACGTTCGGCAAACCCAGCAAAAATGACGGTGTGATCGCCGATGACGTCGCCGCCACGTAACGCGACGATGCCGATTTCGTCATTCGTGCGTTGGCCAGTGATGCCTTGCCGCGCGAGCTTGGCTTGCTGGTCAAAATCTTTGCCTTGCGCACTCGCAATCGCTCGCCCTAACGCGAGTGCCGTGCCGCTCGGCGCATCGACTTTGAAGCGGTGATGAATCTCAAAAATTTCCGGATCGAAGCCGTCTTGGAGAATTTTGGCGACATCAGCCACGACTTTGAGCAAGACGTTAACGCCGATACTCATGTTCGCAGCAATGATCGAGCGGGTACGCAGGGCTAAGGTTTCGGTCTCGGCTCGCTGTTCAGCAGAGAAACCAGTGGTTCCAATGACAATGGCAGCCTGCTGCGCCACGGCCACGCGCAAATGTGATAGCGCAGCTTCCGGTACAGTGAAGTCGAGCGTTACAGTGTCGGCAGTAGCTAACGCAGCATAGTCGCTGGTCACAGGCACGCCCATCGGTCCAAGACCGGTCACGTCTCCAGCATCTTTCCCCAATGCAGGATGTCCGGCAGCCTCAATAGCGCCGACGAGCCGCGCTTCAGGATGCTCCTGTACGAGGCTCACTAGGATTTTTCCCATGCGGCCAGCAGCTCCGCAGACAATGACATTGACACTCATAACCCTCTCCTCCGAAAGAACGTCGGGGCACGGTGTGAGCGTGCCCCGACATGCCTCGTAAGGCCATCCATCTGTTACCTTGCTGTTCCTTTGTCTTGCACTTGTTAGATCAACCCGAAATCCTTGATCGTCGCATGGAGCTTCGCAGCGTTCCCCTCACCCATCGTTACCAGAGGCAGGCGCAACTCCAGCTCACACTTGCCCATCCACGCTAGAGCGGTTTTAAGCGGAATAGGGTTCGTTTCCACAAAAAGGGCACGGATCAGAGGAAGCAATTTGAGTTGCAATTTTGCCGCTGGCTCGTACTGCTTACTCAAGCAAAGGTTCGCGAGGTCAGCCATCTCACGCGGGACGACATTCGCCGCTGTGCTGATAACGCCTTTGCCACCCAGGCTCATCATGGAAAACGTCAGCGAATCTTCGCCGGAGAGAATCGCCAACTTGTCACCACAGGCATCAAGGATGTTCAAGACTTGGTCAATGGACCCAGCGGCTTCTTTCACGCCGACGATGTTGTCGATCTCCGCCAGGCGTGCCATCGTGCTCGGCTCAATGTTCGAGCCCGTACGCCCGGGGATGTTGTAGAACACGATAGGAAACCCGGGAACCGCCTGCGCCACAGCTTTGTAGTGTTGGTAGATGCCTTCTTGCGTCGGGCGATTGTAATACGGAGAGATCATCAACGCGCCGTCGGCCCCAGCATCGCGGGCTTCGCTCGTCAAGCGAATCGCCTCTGCTGTCGAGTTGGACCCAGTGCCAGCAACCACCGGAATGCGTTTCTTCACCTGACCAACGACGAATTTGATGACCTGCGTATGCTCCTCGTGGGACAGGGTTGCGGATTCCCCGGTTGTCCCACACGGCACGATACCGTGCGTTCCGCTGCTAATATGCCACTCGATCAAATCGGCGAGGCGGCTCTCATCCACCCGCCCGTTGCTGAAGGGCGTGATCAGCGCCACGAACGATCCTGCAAACATAAACGCCTCCGGTCAGATTTCGATGGTCCCCTCGAACACTTCTTCGGCGGGGCCGGTCATGTAGACGTGATTATCCTCTTCCCGCCATGCGATTTCTAGATCGCCGCCACGGAGATGGATGGTCACGCGCCGTCCAGCTTTCTGGTTGAGCACGGCGGCCACGGCAGCTGCGCACGCGCCTGTGCCACACGCCCAGGTCTCGCCGGAACCACGCTCCCACACTCGCATGTTCAACTCGGTCGGGCTAAGCACTTGGATGAATTCAGTGTTCACCCGATGAGGAAAAAAGGCGTGATGTTCGAACTTTGGTCCGATCTTTTCTAAGTCCAGCGGCTCGACCGCATCGACAAAGGTTACGCAGTGGGGGTTGCCCATCGACACACACGTCACTTGGTAGGACGTGCCGTCTACGACCAAGGGCTGGTCGATCACTCGTCCAGGGGCAGCAACAGGAATGTTTGGGCCATCAAGGATCGGCTCGCCCATATCCACAGTAACGCGGACAACCTTGTCATCTTTGAGATCCAGAAACAGCACCTTCACGCCGGAGTCCGTATCGATCTTCAAGGGATTCGCTTTCACCAATCCCCGGTCGAATACGAATTTACCTACGCAGCGAATACCGTTGCCACACATAGCACCGCGACTGCCGTCAGCATTGTACATTTCCATGCGTGCATGCACGGTGTCGGAGGGGCGGATGAGAATCAAACCATCACCGCCGACCCCTGTGCGCCGATCACTGACTTTTCGTGCTGTGTCAGGCGGGTTCGGCACTTCGGTGGCAAACGCATTGACATAGACATAGTCGTTGCTGATTCCGTGCATCTTAGTAAACGGCAGTTTCATCGCTCACTCCTCAGTCCCGAGTCTTGGTTACTTGGTGCTGCCTTTCCATACCAGCTCGACAGTATTGGAGGCTCCGCCTTGATAGCCGTCGGTTGTGACTGCCACTACCCGGTAACGATACAGAGTCCCAACCGTCAGTTGCTCGTCAGTATAGCTGAATTTCTTGTTCTTGCGAAAACGCTCGCGGTCGGTCACAGGCAGCGACGCCAAGCGCGTGAAATCGCCACTCTGTCCTTGGGTATCTTGTGCCGCTCGCAAGATCACAAATTCCCCGAGATTATTGAGAGCATCGCCACCCACGGTCTCTTCCGTGCGCCCCCACTGCAACACGATACTTTGTCCTTTGGTCTCCAGCGCAAGATCGTTAATGGCTTCTGGTGCCACTAACTCCGGTGGGCGGACGATAGTTTTCTTGCCACAGCCCGGGAGAAGGGAGACAGAGATAGCGACAGAGAGGAGGACAAGCACTAACGAAACGGTGAAACGGCGAAACAGTGAAACGGCGAAACGAAGAAGATCACGCCAAGGACGAGATCCAGCGCCGAACGCCTGACACCAAGTCGTTCTATTTTTGCCTGTTGCCTGTTGCCTGTTGCC
>SYOC01000264.1 GCA_005804965.1 Pseudomonadota bacterium | reverse complement strand
GTTCTCCTACGAGCTGCTCCAATCTATCTCGCCGCTCGAAGAAGACGCCTTACAGCAGGGGTTACGGCAGCTCGCGGAGAGTGAACTCGTCTATCAGCGCGGCGTACCACCTCAAGCGCAATACCGCCTCAAAGGTGAGCTGCTGCTGCAACAGGCAAGGGAACAAGCAACGAGGAACGGGCAACAAGGAAGAGTGACCGATCCCTGAGACCTGATGCCCGTTGCCTAAGACGAAGGCACTCAGCGAGGCATTGAGCTATTGAGTCATTGCGTTATTAACGGGCGATATCGTAGAAGGAGTATGGAGGTTGCATATCAATGGACACGACAACTGTCGAGCAACTGTACGAACAGCAAATCAAATTGCTCCCAGCTACCGAACGGCTGCGCTTAGTGGCGATCATCGCGCACGATTTGGCGACAACGGCAGTGTCTGAAGCACCTCGTCCGCGAAGTTTGTTGGAACTCGAAGGTCTCGGAGCTGAGTTATGGGAAGGCGTGGACGCTCAGCAGTATGTCAACGAATTGCGCAAGGAATGGGATCATCGACCATGAGCAAAATCGACGAAGCCTTGGTCGGTGTCACCGCTTTAGGATTCGACACTGCTCCGTTGATCTATTTCGTCGAACGCCATTCTGCCTATGTAGATCTGGTGCGCGAGTTCGTCCAGCACGTGGATACTGGGACGGTGGTAGGCTACAGTTCGACGGTGACTTTAACCGAGGTGCTCACCCAGCCGAAACAAAAAGGGAACATAACCGTCGAGCAGGAGTATCGCGCCCTGCTTCTCCACAGCCGCAACTTCACACTTCTTCCCATCGACACCACCATCGCTGAACGCGCTGCCGATTTGCGGGCCCGCTATCGATTCCGAACCCCCGACGCTTTGCAAATCGCAGCAGCATTGGTAGCTGGATGCCAGGCATTTTTGACAAACGATGCTCTGCTGAAACGAACTGCGGAGCTGCGAGTACTCGTACTCGATGATTTGAGAGGTCTTGGCTGATGCCGAACAACTCTGAGGAGAAACCCCATGACCACCGAAATTATCAAGACAGACATCAGTAACTATATCGCCACGGTCACTATCGACCGTCCGCCAGTGAACGCTATGAACAAGCAGATGTTCGATGAGATTCAGGCCGCGTTTGACGCCCTAAACAATCGCGCTGACGTGCGTGCCGCCGTGTTCACCGGTGCGGGCAAGTGCTTTTGCGCGGGTGCAGACATGAAGGCGCGCTCGTCGTCGCTCGAAAGTGCACAGCAAACGCCGCGCCCAGGTGCCATGTGGGCGCACTCGCGTGCCGCCCGCGAAGCTTTTCACGCCATCTTAGAGTGCTCAGTTCCCGTCATCGGCGCGATCAACGGCCCGGCCCTTGGCGGCGGGCTCGCGCTCGCGGCATCGTGTGACATCTTGATCGCTTCGGAGAACGCGGTGATCGGTTTGCCGGAAATTGATGTCGGTCTACTCGGCGGCGGTCGCCACTGCCAACGTTTGTTCGGCGTGTATAAGGCTCGCAAAATGATGTACACCGGCGAGCGCGTCGGGGCAGCAGAGTTGTATCGACGCGGCATCGTCGAGCAGGTTGTCGCGCCGGACAAACTTATGGAAGCAGCTCATGCCTTGGCGCGGAACATTGCCGATAAAAGCCCCATCGCTATTCGTCTCGCCAAGCATGCTATGAACACGATTGAGTTCATGGACCTGCGCGACGGCTATCGTTTCGAGCAGAATATGACGCATGACCTCAGCGGCAGCGAAGACGCAAAAGAGGCCGCCCGGGCGTTCGTAGAGAAGCGGAAGCCGGTGTTTCAAGGACAATAGCGCTACATCTGCAATGGGATGAGGAGCAGCGCTAACAAGTTGAACAGAAACATCACGCCGCTGATGATGAAGCAGTAGCCCATGATGTCACCGAAGCGTAGCCCGGCCACGGTCAGAATAGGAATGGCCCAAAAGGGTTGAATCAAGTTCGTGGTCATGTCCCCGTAGGCGTAGCTGAGTGTCACCGTCGGTACAGAGACGCCGAGCGCTTGTCCAGCGGGAATCAGGTACGACGCTTCGACGATCCACTTCGACCCTCCAGAGGGAATGAAGTAGTTCAGAATCGCGGAATAGACGTAGACGACCACCGGAAACAGCCGTGGCGAACTTGCCGCCACGAAAAAATGTGTGAGTACGCTGCCTAACGCGGTGTATGACATGAGGCCAAAGATACCCGCGTAGAGCGGATACTGGATGACCACGCCCCAAGTGTTTCTGATGCCTTCTTCGCACGCATGCAGAAACGACTTAGGGTACCAGTGCAGGAGCAGCCCTGCGGCCAGGAAAAGCAGGTTGTAGTTATCAATCGTCCAGGCGCGGCCAAACCCCACCGTCCACACCTGCAACCCGAAGTACACGAGCAAAGCCCCACCAACCAGCAGCGACCACCCCGGCCACCATTCCAAAACATCAGCCGGCGTCATGGTCGCAGGTCGGCGCAACGGTTCTCCAGGCTCTGCCATCTGCGCGAGACGATCAGCGGCAATGCGCACGCTTTGCTTCTCTTTTGGTGCTAATGCAATAGCCACCAAGACGCCGACCACGCCAGCCGCCACAGCGTAGAACAGATTAAAGCCAGCAAACATAGTGCGCGCAGTGGGAACGATCTCAGTCAGCACGCCGGACTTGATCAGAAAATTCTCCGGCGTGGCGATAATCAGTGGAGCCGAGCCTGACAGCCCAGTGTGCCACACCGTGCCCATGCCCACATACGCACATGTTACCAGCACGCGGAAATCGACATGCGGATTGGCTCGCACGACAAACGGCAGGAATGCTGCCCCTACCACCAAACTAAAGGCCCAGTTCAGCCACGCCGTGACGGTCGAGAACACCGCCATCAGCGCGATTGCCTGACGGGGCCGCTCGGGATTCGGGCGCGAGGCTAACCACACAAACGCTCGTTTCAACGGTGGCGAGACGGCACAGGCATACGACACCACCATCATCAATGTGAACTGCATGGTGAGCGCTAGCAGTGCCCATAGCCCGTTACCCCACGCATTGAGGGTGGCCGAAGCAGAAGCCCCGCCTACGGTCATAGCCAAGACGGCGACCACCACGGTCAACAGCACGGCAATGACCCACGAATCCGGCACCCAGCGTTCCGTCCAGCGGGTGAGCGACAAACCTAAGCGAGCGAGCAAGCCCATGTGTGTTTCCTTCGCAATGAGACTCTAGACCCTCTCCGATTCGGCTGCTAAACGGGGTCCCATATCTGCTTCATGAGCAGAACACAACCCTAGCCCATCGGGCTACGAAGGAGAAAGCTTTATGGCGGAACGCGCCCTCGAAGGCGTTCGGATCGTTGAATGTGGGCAGAATGTAGCTGCTGCCTATGCGGCAAAGCTCATGGCGGATATGGGCGCGGACGTGGTGAAGATCGAAGAACCCGGTCGTGGCGATCTCGCGCGGCAGCGCGGACCTTACCCTGGTCATATTCCTCACCCAGAAAAGAGTGGGCTGTTTCTGTACCTCAACACCAACAAGCAAGGCGTGACGCTGGATCTGCGCCAAGCCGCAGGACAAGACCTCTTTCATCGACTACTCAAAGACGCCGACGCGCTCATTCATGATTATCATCCCGCGGAAATGGCGAGCCTAGGACTCGACTATAGCGCTCTGGAAAAGGTGAACCCACTCTTGGTCATGACTTCGATCACACCGTTCGGTTTGAGCGGCCCGCGCATGAACGATCAAGCCACCGATCTCACCTCATGGAGTGCAGGCGGTATTACCTATTTGAACGGCGGCGGGCCGGGTACCGAAGAGATGCCACCGCTCAAACCATTTGGCCAACAGGCTGGCTATCAAGCCGGGGTCAACGCCAGCATTGCTACGCTTGGTGCGCTCTTTGCCCGACTCTCAACCAACGAGGGACAACATATCGACATCTCCACTCAAGAGTGTCTTGCCTCCATTCTCGAATTCACCTTCGAGCTGTATCCGTACATGGGCATTTTCGCTTCTCGACTCGGGCAAAAGCCGATTCAGCCTCTCGACTTCTTAGAGTGCAAAGACGGATGGATTTTTCTCTGCTGCGTTGAAGAGCATCAATGGAAGGGTTTTCTCGACGTGATGGACAACCCGGAATGGGCGGGTGAAGCCATTTTTGCCGACCGCGTCAATCGTGGAGCCAACTGGGACGCCCTCAAACCGCTTTTGCAGGACTGGATACAAGAACAATCCGTCAAAGACTTGTACGACAAAGCTCAAGCGAAACGGGTACCGATTGCGCCGGTCTCTAGCATGGGCGACTTGTTCAACAATGCCCATCTCAAAGCTCGCGGTTTCTTCGCCACTATCGTGCATCCAGAAACTGGCCCTCTCCAATATCCCGGCGAGATCTACAAGTTTTCAGAGAGTCCGTGGGCGATCCGCCGACCCGCACCGCTGCTCGGACAGCATAACGCCGAGGTATATGGACGGCTCGGATTGTCTCAGGCGGAGATCGAGAATCTAAAAAGTCGGGGAGTGCTTTAGCAGTTCTTAGTCATTGGCTTGTAGTTTTTAGTAGACACATTCAGAAATTTCTATGACTACAAACTAAGAACTGCCAACTAACCACTGAATCAGGAGCTATCATGTCACGTCTTCCATTAGCAGGCATCCGCGTCGCCGACTTCACTTGGGTCTGGGCTGGACCATTTTGCACTTTACAGCTCGCCCACCTGGGGGCAGAGGTGATCCGCATCGAAACCGCCTCTCGTCCGTGCATCACCCGCCAGATTCTGCCGTGGCCGGACGGAAAGCCCGGCATCAATCGCAGTGGGTATTTCAATCAGTACAACCAGAATAAGCGGTCGCTGTCATTGAACCTCAAAACCTCGGAGGCACTCGACATCGCCAAGCAGCTCGTCGCCAAGAGCGACATCGTCACCGAGAATTTTGCTGGCGGCGTCATGGACCGCATGGGTCTCGGCTACGACGTTCTCAAACAACTACGACCAGACCTCATCATGATCTCGCTTTCCGGCTATGGCGCGACCGGGCCGGAACGCAAACATATTTCTTACGGCCCAGCCCAGGTGCCGATGAGCGGCTTGTCCTCACTCACTGGCTACAAAGACTGGCCGCCGATGCACGTGGGCATCTCCTACGGTGATCCCAACGGCGGCCTGCATGGCGCATTCGCCGTCCTCTGCGCACTCATGTATCGCGCACGCACCGGCAAAGGGCAATATATCGATCTCTCCCAATGGGAAACGTCCACAGCATTAGTTGCCGAGGGACTTCTCGACTACAGCATGAACGGTACGCAACCAGCTCGTGATGGTAATCATGATCTGTACATGGCCCCGCATGGCGTCTTCCCAAGCGTCGGGCAAGATCGTTGGCTCAGCCTTGCCGTGCGTAATGATGAAGAGTGGCAACGGTTCTGTGCAGTGCTCGGTCGCCCAGAACTCGCGGCAGATGCACGCTTCGTCACGCTGACCGCACGCAAGCAAAACGAAGACGCTTTGGAAGCAATCATCACCGAATGGACGCAGACGCGCACGCCGGAAGAAGCCGCCGCACAGCTCCAAGCGTCCGGCATTCCCGCCGCTACAGTCGCCAATGCTAAAGACTTGTCAACCGATCCGCACCTCAACGGTCGCCCTATTTTTGTTTACAACGAACATCCAGAAATCGGGGTCAAGCAACACATTGGCGTACCCTGGCAACTCTCGAAAACGCCCCTGCCCGTCCGTGCAGCACCAACGCTTGGTCAAGATACCGAGTACGTCCTGCGAGATATTCTGGGCTACGGTGAGACCGCCATCGCTAGTCTGAGAGAACGGCAGGTGTTGACGTAAGCCTCACCTGCCGCGCCCTGGTTGGCAAATAACCCTACCCCATTGCCCGCCGTTGTGCCGTTCGTCATACCGAGTGAGCGTTGCGTCGCCGTAGAGAGCGGCGCAGCCGCATGGGAACGCCCGACAGGATAGAAATGCGATTTTCGCGGACAAACACTATGAGCCCTATCGCCAAAGCGAAATATAGCGCCGAGTAAAAAAACCGCACTTCAGGCGACAGAAAGAACAGTTGCGAAACGAACAAGACGAAAAGCGTAATCGCCTCGGCGAGGGAGAAAGTAAAACTGGCGATCACAGCAACAGCG
>SYOC01000263.1 GCA_005804965.1 Pseudomonadota bacterium | reverse complement strand
GCCGCGTGCCCGACCCTCCAGCCAGGATAATCCCCTTCCGCATTATGCCGAGCCTTCCTTCCCGCCAGCCGGCAGCAGTTGCTCCCGGTGCTCGTAATTGGTGGCAAGCCACTGCCGATAGGCACCGGTGCGCACATCCTCTACCCAAGCCGTATTTTCCAAATACCAGCGTACCGTCTTGCGCAGGCCAGACATGAAGCTTTCCTGCGGCGTCCATCCCAGTTCCGTTCGCATGTGGGTGCTGTCGATAGCATAGCGGAGATCATGCCCAGGGCGGTCAGGCACGAAGGTGATAAGCGACTCTAAACTCGACACCGAGCGTCCTGTCTCTTCCGCCACAATACGGCAAACCGTGTGTACCACGTCCAGATTGGTTTTTTCGCAGCCGCCACCGATAGCATAGGTGGCTCCAACTTGTCCTTGCATCAGTACAGACCACAACGCCTCACAGTGGTCCTCAACGTACAGCCAATCGCGCACGTTCTGTCCCTTGCCGTACACCGGCAAGGGTTGCCCGGCTACGGCATTCAAGATCATGAGCGGAATCAGTTTCTCGGGAAATTGGCGCGGGCCGTAGTTATTCGAGCAGTTGGTCAGCTTGACCGGCAGCCCGTAGGTACGGTGATAGGCCCGCACGAGGTGATCGCTCGCCGCTTTCGAGGCCGAATATGGGCTGCTGGGATCGTAGCGGGTATGTTCGGTGAAGTAGCCAGTTGCACCGAGCGAGCCAAAGACTTCGTCAGTGCTGATGTGCTGGAATAGCCCCTGGGAGATAGGCGACCAGGTCGTGCGACAGGCTTCCAAAAGATTAAAGGTGCCGATGATGTTCGTCTGCATGAACTCGGCAGGGCCAAGAATGCTGCGATCCACATGACTTTCCGCAGCAAAATGGATGACGACATCAGGCTGGTATTGGGCAAATACCGCTTGCACGGCGTGGGCATCGGCAATATCCGCCTGCACGAAGGAGTAGTTCGGACATCGCGCTGCTTCGCTAACGCTGGCAAGGTTCGCGGCATACGTCAGCTTATCGAGGTTGATAAAGGTATGTTGCGGATACCGGGGCACCATGAGGTGAAGGAAGTTCGCGCCGATAAAGCCCGCGCCGCCGGTGACAAGGATTCGCATGTGGTACGATCTAGCAGAAAGAAGGCAGAAGTCAGTGGCTAGGAGTCAGAAGTCAGAAGAGAAGAAGTCAGAAGAGAGGAAGCAACGGCACGACGACATTGGCTTCGTATTTCTGAAATTCTGTCTCCTGAATTCTGACTTCTGGATTCCGATTCTTTCCGCTCACGCCGCGCCATTCTTCTTCAACCATTCCTGAAGTCGTTTCCAGCCGTCATCTGCTTGTTCCTTGCGGTAGCTCGCACGGTAGTCCGCATGAAAGCCGTGGGGAGTATCAGGGTACAATACAATCTGCGAGGGGTTCTTGGCGTCACGCAAAGCTGCTTGCATCTTTTCCACGGTATCGTTGGGAATAGCTTGGTCGGCCCCACCGTAGAGACCCAGGACCGGAGCTTTGAGGTCGGCAACAACGTCGAGCGGGAACTTTGGTTGTAGCTCGGTGGTTGGTCCGGTGAGACGGCCATACCACGCCACGCCTGCTTTGAGTTGTTTGCTGTGGGCAGCATAGAGCCAGACTACGCGGCCACCCCAACAGAAACCAGTGATCGCAAGCTTCTCCACATTGCCTTTGCTGGACTTCCCCGCCCAAGCAACAGCGGCATCCAGGTCTGACATGACTTGCGCATCCGGAACTTTCGACACGACAGTCGTGATGATTTCCTGGATGTCGGTCAACTTCGACACGTCGCCCTGACGAGCGTAGCATTCCGGTGCAATCGCCACATAGCCAAGTTTAGCAAAGCGGCGGCATACGTCTTTAATGTGTTCGTGTACCCCAAAAATCTCTTGCACGACCAGGACTACCGGGAACGGCCCACCACTCGCTGGCATAGCACGATAGGCAGGAATATGGCCATCGCTCACTGGGATCTTCACTTCGCCAGCTTCGAGGCCAGTGGCATCGGTCGTAATCATGGTTTGTGCGGATACCGGGCGGACGGCGAGGGCGAATCCGGCAGCCAACGCGGTAACAACAAACTCGCGGCGCGTGAACTCCACTTTCGGCAACAAGCTTCGTGCTTCATCTTCCATAAGGAGCCTCCTTTACCACGCTCGGTTCTACCACATTTGTTTTCCGGCACTCAATGACGACCGAGCAGCGGGCAAAGCTGTTGACGGCAAACTCGTTGACTTACCGTTTGACTCCTCCCCGAGGCAGGGGTAGGGTTGGCGCAAGCAAGATAGAGATCCATAAGGAGCAGGCCATGCGCACTTCTCAGCTTGTCGCTGTCGATTGTCCGCAACCGATGACGTATGAAGAATTTCTTGACTGGTGTGACGAAGACACCCTCGCCGAATGGGTGGATGGGTATGTACTTATGACTTCTCCAGCATCCGAACCGCATCAAGGGCTCGTCGATTTCTTGGTAAAGACTCTCGGCATCTATGTCGAGCAACGCGACCTGGGTCGGATCATCAGTGCTCCGTTCCAGATGAAACTGGTCCCCGCCCGCTCAGGCCGTGAGCCGGACATCCTCTTCATCGCTCAAGAGCATGTGCATCGCTTGAAACACACCTATCTGGATGGACCGGCAGACTTAGCCATCGAAGTAGTTTCGCCAGAAAGCCGTTTGCGGGACCGTGGGGAAAAATTGGCCGAGTATGAGGTGAGCGGCATACCAGAGTATTGGATCTTCGATCCCGACGAACAACGATCAGATTATTACCTCCTTGCCCCGGACGGGCGCTACGAACGGAAACGTCCAGATAACCAGGGCATATATCGCTCGGCTGTCGTCCCAGGTTTTTGGCTGAAAGAAGAATGGCTGTGGCGTGACCCTCTCCCAAAAGCGCTCGCCGTGCTGCACGAACTGGGCATTCTGTAATCGGGAGAGCTAGCAGATGCGTATCTTGGACACACTGAAACTTGAGGGCAAAGTCATTATCGTCACCGGAGCGGGCCGTGGCTTAGGACGGGCAATGGCACTCGCACTTGCGGATGCTGGCGCGGATATTGTCGCTGCAGCACGCACGCAAGCACAGATTGATGAGACGGCTACACTCGTGTACGAGCAAGGCCGGCGCTGCCACGCGATTGCCACTGATGTCACCAGCTCGGCTTCCGTCAACGCGATGGTCGAGACCGTCATCCGCGAATTTGGGCGTATTGACGTGCTCGTCAACAATGCTGGCGGTGCCTCGTCAGGGTGGCAAAAACCCGTGGAAGCCATTACCGACGAGCAATGGCGCGGTGGAATGGATTTGAATATCAACAGCGCCTTCTACTGCTGTCGAGCAGTGATTCCCCATATGCTGAGTCAAGGCGGTGGGAAGATTATCAACGTCACCTCCGGCGTCGGCGTGCGACCCATGAAATACAACTACATGTACGCCACCGCCAAAGCTGGCATGATCAATTTCACCCGCGCTCTTGCCTTCAACTATGCGGATAGGAACATTCAAGCCAATTTGATTCTGCCCGGCATTTTTCCACATGAGGATCCGGCGATGATGCAGTTCTGGCAAGGCGGGAAGTATATTCCCGTTGGTCGAGTCGGCAAGGACGAAGAACTCGGCCCGGCGTGTGTATTCCTCGCTTCAGAAGCTTCCAACTACATGAACGGCGAAATGATAGCGCTCGAAGGTGGCGGCTTGGCTGGCGGCGAAGTACCGACCGGATTCGCTCCGATCTTTCCTTTGCAAGGAGCAGACCGATGAGCAGCAACGCCTTTGCCCTCGGTGGGAAAAGTGCGCTGGTAGTGGGCGCTAACAATGTTGTGGGTTGTGCCGTCGCCACGGCTTTGGCCGAAGCTGGTGCAGATGTCGTTGTCGCCACCAGCACCCCCTCGGCCCAAGAGGAAGCCGCTGTGCAGTTGTGTATCAGTCAGGTACACGCGCTTGGTCGTAAGGGGTTCGCACACACTCTCGATGCAACCAATGAGCGCGAAGTGGGGGAGCTGGTGCAGCGCACCGTAGCCGAACTTGGGCGGCTGGACATCCTCGTCAATGCGCAGGATCGTGCCTTCGCCAAGCCGACAGCCGAGACGACGCTACACGAATGGCGACGCGTGCTCGATGTTAATCTCACCATTCCTTATCTCACCTGCCGCGCGGCGGCTGGAGCCATGCAGGCACAGGGGGCAGGACGGATCATCAACATCGTGAGTCTGCTCGGCGAGCGTGGCATGGCCAACGGCGCGGCCTACTGCGCCGCACAGGGCGGCGTGTTAAATCTCACCCGTGCCGTGGCGCTCGAATGGGCACGCAGCGGCATCACCGTCAACGCCATTGGCGCAGGTTGGACGGAAGGCATGGGGTTCATGGCCAATGAAGCATTGCAGCAACAGTTACTGCGCTACATTCCCAGCCGTCGCCTCGCCCAGCCGGAAGACATCGCCGCCACCGCCGTTTACCTTGCCTCCGATATGACGGGCTTCGTTACTGGACAGGTGATCTGGGTCGATGGCGGCATGCGCACCCGGCTATGAGTCCTTTTCCAACCACACCTCCGGTGCCGGATCAACGCTGTGTTTAGCAAAGATCGCGTCGATTTCTTTCATGTCCGCATCGGCAATCGACCAGCCCAGTGCGCCAACGTTGTCTTCCACTTCAGCAACGTTACGGCAGCCGACTAACGCCGTGCTGACTACAGGGTTCGACAGCGTCCAGCGCAGCGCAAACTGCGGTAGGCTTTTGCCGTAGCGTTTGGCCATGCCTTTGAGTTCTTCGACCACGCGAATGTTCTTGGGGAAATAGTCCGGGCCAAACAGGTGCTGGAACAGGTTGATGCCACCCATGCGGCCGCGACGCGCACGCCAGTCGTCGGACTCGAAATTGGTGTCTTCCGAGAAGGCACCGGTCAACAAGCCATACGCTAATGAACCGTAGGCCATCACGCCGATGCTGTTCTGCTGGCAGTACGGAAAAATCTCCTTGCGCATGCGCTGGTCAAACATGTTCCAGCAGTACTGCACGACATCGACGCGCCGCGCTTTCATAGCAGTTTCAATCTGCCCCAAGCGAAAATTGGAGATGCCGACTGCACGGGCTTTACCCTGCGTGACCAAGTCGCCGAGCGCCACCACCGTCTCTTCAAAAGGCGTGTTCACATCCGGCCAGTGTACCATGTAGACATCAACATAATCAGTGTTGAGGTTACTGAGACTCTTCTCGATTGAGGCCATGATGCGAGCGCGACCGCTATCACGAAAGTTCGGCGCTTCCTTGTAGCCGATGCCGAACTTGGTGGTAATGACGGCGTCTTTGCGCCGTGAACCAAGCGCTTTGGCCAGCGACTTCTCCGACGCGCCAAACCCGTAGGCTTCGGCAGTGTCAAAGCTGTTAATGCCCAAGTCCAAAGCACGATTCACTGCGGTAATGAACTCGGTCTCTTCAATGCTGCCATAACCGCCACCGATCTCCCAGCAGCCGATGCCAATCGCAGAAATCTGTATGCCGGTTTGGCCGAATGCACGATATTCCATTGCTCGTTCTCCTTTACTCATTACTCAATGCTTGTCGTTTTACTCAGCACCCGCCGCTCGATTCGTCAAGGGCAAAGGGCGGCTACGAATAGCTTTCCCTTTGACACTCTATCTTCCTTCGTGGTAGGGCACAGAGGCACCTAGAGGAAAAACCGAGGAAAGAGTCATATGGCCGCACCAAGCGCAGATTCGTCATCTTCTGCCCAGCCGCAACGCCGTCCCTGGGTCCTGCTCGTATTCGCGGCAGTGCTCTTTGTCGGTAGCACGATTGTCGCGTATCGCCAGGAGCCGCGCCCCAATCCACTCCAGCCGGTCTCGACTTTGAGCTTTGATTGGTGGCGCTATCCCATCGAACGTAACGCCTTCAAGCGTCTGCCGGTCATCACTGCCAATTTGCACGCCGTCTCAGTCATCGCGGGCACGGACCAAGTGTGGGCGGTTGGCGATGGCGGCATGATCGTGCATAGCAACGACGGTGGCCGTACCTGGGAACAACGCACGATCGTGCTGAACACAAATGTTCCTCAAGAACAGCCCACCCGACCAGCACCGGCGAAGGGTGCATTTCTCGGCCTGCCAGCACTCATCCCCAACGCGCATGCCGACAGAGGGGAAAGCCCAGCCCAGCAAGCGCCGCAGTATCAGGAACCGCCGCAGGAAAACGCGCCGCTGAAGGAAGAGCCGGTGCAACAGCAACAGCCGCCCGAACAATCGAAAGAGACGCCTCCTTCATCCGCCAACGAGCCAGCGGTCGCCGCCCCACCTGTATCCACACAACCGAACCAACAAACCAAAGACCCAAGCCCATCTCAAAATCCTCCTCCTTCGGGCGAGCCTCCGGTCATCCGCCTTCCTCGCTCGGAAACTGAAGATTTTCGCGGACTGCAATTCATCAACGAGCAAGAAGGTTGGATTGTTGGCAGTGGCGGTGCCATCCTCCATACCTCAGATAATGGGCAGACTTGGACGCCACAATATGGACCGACGGTTTCCAGCTACAACCGCAGCGGGCGCTTATTCCAGGGTCCAACAACAACAAATTTCCATGCCCTTCATATCGCCAACGACGGACGGCGCGGCTGGATCGTAGGCGACAACGGTACCATCCTTTTCACTAGCGACGGCGGTCAAATCTGGATGTCGCAGGACAGCGGGGTCCGAGAAGACCTCGTTTCCGTCCACATCCAAGAGGGCGAGAAACATGGCTGGATCGCAGGTGCCGATGGGACCGTTCTCCACTCTGTCGATGAAGGCCAGACCTGGAAACCACAAGCGGATGGCTCGCTTCCGCAGTTCTACCTGGAGGATGACCAGCGCAATTGGGCGGTCAACGACGATGGTACTGTTATTCACACTACCAACGGCGGACAAACCTGGTTGCCACAATCACGCCGCAAGCGCTCGGAAGCCGAAGAAGCGAGCCTCTACACAATCGCATTCGCCCCTTGGTATTATCCGGTCGGGTGGTTGCTGCCACTCTTGTTCTTGTTTGTAGCCTCCCGCCGTCACGAAGATCCGATCTCGGAAGAACAAGAATCCGTTGCCGATCATCTGGTTTCCGACCGCCCGTTGGAAGCCGGCGACCCCGACCCGCTAGGGTTTGGTGCTATCGCCCGAGGGCTTTCCCGCTTTTTGCGCAACGAGAAAACGCAGCCACCTTTGACTATCGCAGTCACCGGCGAATGGGGTACGGGCAAGAGTTCACTGATGAATCTACTCAAGGCCGACCT
Organism: Pseudomonadota bacterium; assembly: GCA_005804965.1. Taxonomy (GTDB): domain Bacteria; phylum Desulfobacterota; class Binatia; order Bin18; family Bin18; genus SYOC01. The sequence continues at coordinate 4,088 of SYOC01000263.1, read as the reverse complement.
CGAACGTTACGGGTTTCGCCCGGTCTGGTTCAACGCTTGGCATCATCAGCAAGAGGATCAGCTCCTGGCCGCCTTGCTCGAAAATATCCGCTCGCACAGCATCCCACCGTTATGGCACCTTGCGGGCTGGGGCTTCCGCGCACGATTGCTGTGGCTACGCGGCTGGCGCAACTGGAGCGCCTGGTTCTTGCTGTTCGTGGTGGTAGCCTTCTCTCTCGGTTATTTCTACGCACACCCACAAACTGCCGGCCAAGCGATTCAGCAGCTCCGCAGTTGGGCGGAAGCTCTGGCTCCAGGCAGCAAAGGAACAGGTACGTCTGCCGGTACTGACACGGGTTCGCTCTTTACTCTGCTTGGCAGTGCCTTCGTTTCTTTTCTTGCGCTCAAGAAAGGGCTGACCGCATTCGGCGTCGATCCTGCTGTCTTGCTTTCCTCGGCTTCAGAGGGGGCCAAGGTGCGCGACTTGGGTGCACAGGCAAGCTTTCGGCATAAATTCGCGCAGCAGTTTCGTGATGTGACCCGCGCCTTGCATCCTCGCACTATGCTCATCCTCATTGACGACCTCGACCGTTGCAGCCCGGACAAAGTGCTGCAAGCACTCGAAGCCATCAACTTCTTGGTCTCGTCAGGCGAGTGCTACGTCGTCATGGGCATGGCGATGGAGCGCGTAGAGCGCTGTGTCGGCCTAGGCTTCAAAGATGTGGCCGAGGAACTACTCGACGAACGACTGCTGGAACCTGCTCATCCCGAAAAGAAAGAAGAAGGAAAACGCAAACGCACAGCATTCGCCCGACAATACCTGGAAAAATTGATCAACATCGAAGTCCCTGTCCCAACACCGAGCGACAAACAAACCGAACAACTCCTGATTGCTGCATCACCGCCGGCACCAGCGAAACAGCGGTGGCCGTGGCACCAAACGGTAGGTCGCGCTCGTCTCGGGGCAGTGGCACCGTGGTTGGTCTCGGGAGTGTGTCTGCTGCTTTTAGCCAGCAGCTTCTGGCTAGGTCAGACGTTTGACAAGCCAGAAGAGTCACCGCAGTCGAATGCTCCGGCCACAAAACAGGGAGCCCCAGCACAGACGAAAACCGAAGCCCCGCCGACAGCGCCGGGAAACCTCGTCGTCGAAGAGGACAAACGCCCGATCGGTTCAGGTGAGTTCATTCCTGGTCAGCAGAGCCAGTATCCGACCTGGCCGCTCCTGTTTCCCTTGGTTGTCGTCCTGGTGAGCGGATTATGGCTGGTATGGAGAAATCGCCCCACAATCATCGTCAACGACTCACCGGAATTCGCCGATGCTCTCAGAATCTGGCTACCAGTCATCACGACTCGGCAGAATACCCCGCGCTCCGTCAAACGTTTCGTCAACAAAGTGCGCTACCTCGCCATGCGCCAGCGTCCGGTCACGGCCATCGAAAGTCCGGACGCCGGGTTTCTTGCCCAGCTCAGCCACACGTTCGGTTTCGCTCCTCGCAACGGCTCCTTGCCTTCAGCACAACTCGGCATTCCCGAGTCATTGCTGGTGGCATTGAGTGCGGTGCAACATCACTCTCCTGTATGGACAGGAACGAACGGCAGTATCACAGAGAAAATTGAAGCGCTCGGAGAAGTAGTGGCAGACCAAGAAAATGTCGAGGGAGCACGTCCGGCAGACCTTGCACGAGAGGCCGCTACTATTAACAAGGCATGGGTTGCACATGAGGCGCGGTTTCATAACACCGGCATTGGAGACACGTATTGGAACACTTTCGCCGAAATGTCCGAAGGCGTACGGGTGCAGTCGTAAAGATCACGTCAGGGTTCGCCGAATGAAAGTCGCGCTCAGCGCCGATTGGGCGGCTTCGTAGGCTCCATACGCGCAGCGTGCTCGGCAAGTTCGCCGACGAGAGATTGGACGTGTCGCAAGCGATCCGCAAGCCGATCATGATTCTCCGCTCCGCGAGTCGCCAGACAGCCGCGCTCAATCAGACCGACAAAGGCGGCGGATACTTCGTCTAAACTGGCCTCGCCTGGGGTGTACCATTTGTGCAACCAGGCGCACATACCAGTGATAGCGTAGACCATCAGCTTTGCATCGAGCTGCCGAAATGCTCCTTGCGCCATCCCTTCATTGAGAATTCTTTCCAAATTGGCGACAAAACGCTGCCGCACTTCGGTAATCTCCGCATGCAGCCGGGGTGGCAAGTCCGCCTCTTCACTGTAGAAGACGGTGAACAGCGCCACATTCTCGCCGATGGTGCGCAGGAGTTCTTGAATAGTACGGCGCAATTTTTCTTCTGGCGTAAGCGCGGCGGTCAGCAAAGGCTGAATGCTATTCGCAAAGGCATTCCCGACTTTGACGAAGATCTTAGCAAGTAGCTCTTGCTTGTTCTCGAAGTACCGGTACATCGACGCCTTGGCGACTCCGGCGGTACGGGCAATTTCCTCCAACGTCGTTTGCCGATAGCCAGCGCTCGCAAACCGTTGCGCTGCGACTTCCAACAAATGTTCCTCGATCACTTCCCGACGAGACATCGTCGACTCTCCAGCCTCTGCGCTTGCATTCACTTTACTCATGTATTGCCGCCTAGTGATGAATTTCTTCGACTTGACTTGTCGGTCTCAAAATTGTACTCTTGGGACTTCTAGAGAGTCTCAAAATCATACTACAAAGTCAGAAAAAAGGAAAGCGCCGCGTCTCCCAAGGAGTTCCATCATGATTGTTCAGCTTGTCCAACAACTCATCCTTGCCCTCAGTCTTGTCGGGTACTCACTCGCATGGGCAGATTCCTCAGCTCCACTGGACGCAGTGCAAGCCTCTTTTCATCCCTATAAAACTGGTGCACCGCAGCATGCAGGCATTACTGCTGGGATGACGTTAGATCAGAGCAACAGTCATCTTGCAGCCCCGCTGCTTCCGGCTGAGGTGTTGCAACGTCTCCAGACAGGCGAGTTCACCATCACGGTCCAAGAAACGACAGATCTTCCGCCTAGAGTATCTTATATCACCGCGACGACCGAACAGTTTCTCAACGTTTCGTTGGACGGCGGCTTCAGAATCAATCAATATCAAGGCGGGCGGCCGTTTCCGCTCATCGACGCCACTGATCCCAGGGCTGGTGAGAAAATCATCTGGAACGTGCGCTATCGCGACGTGCCGGATACGATGGAGATGCGCGGGATCATGGATAGCGTCTCAAGCTCCGGGGTCGTCGATCGCGCTAGCGCCGGTCGGATGCGAGTGCGTTATGGGATGGATCGCATTGGCGATGAATTCAACGATCCCCAATGGATCGCGCAGGGCGTGCGCATTAAGGCTTCCTTCGAGGCTTTGTCTCCGTCCGACCTCGAAGGGAACATGCGGATCACCACCTATTTCGAAGACGAAACCCATCCCTTCAGCGACCTCATTTATAGTCCGCAAAGTCGGCGCACCCGCAAAGGCTATGTGAACACGACAGCTCGCATGGGCGGCGGACGTTACGACATCCTTCAAGAAGAGCAACCACCGTTCTTCTTTGCCGGCTACATTCACGAATACAACTGGACGTACAAAGGCCAACAGGTCATGCTGATGCCCGGCCTGCTGCGCGCTGAGCGCTTGGAGTTCGGAGGAAACAATAACTGGTATCCCACGACACCATGGGAGTTACGCCAAGTCCTGGTGCTCGACGCGACTCCGAAAGGACCCCACCCCTACAGCAAGCGCACGTTTTACATTGACGCCCAGACGTACATACCGCTTTGCGTCTTAGCCTACGACCCCCAAGGAGCGTTTGCCCGACTTGCCCTCATCATTCACGGCAATCCAGATTTCGTGCCCGGCTCATATGGGATTCGGCTACCTGTGCCGATGGGCGCAGCGTGGATCAGCGTCGCTCAGAATCAGGCGTATCGCATGGTCGCGCACGAACCAACCTTCGATCAGAATTTCTCACCGCGACGCTTCGAGCTAATGGAGTTGTTGCGCAAAGGGAAATGACGAATCAACGCTCTTAAGGATAGGAGGGGGATCTGTTAGGGTTGAGTAGGATCAACCCTATAGCAAAAAAGAGTGAAGAGAATGTCATGCCAGCTTAGCTTTCACTGGCATGACGCTCAAAAACTTC
>SYOC01000262.1 GCA_005804965.1 Pseudomonadota bacterium | reverse complement strand
ATCGGCGGTGAGATTGTGCAAGTGACGGCATTCGTCATGCGTCATTGCGAGGTCTCGGAGTATCAGACCGTTTACAAACGACTCATCGAAGGGGCCGAGACCGAGAAGCTTCTTGGTTTGACTACCAATTCCGCTCCCACCTACATCACCAAACAATCCGACTTCCGCTCAATTCCTGGCCAGCCCATCGCCTATTGGATCAGCGAACGCATGCGGCAATGCTTCCAGGATGGTACGCCGCTGGGGGAAATTGCAGGAGTGCAGATCGGTATGCGGACTGGCAACAACGAACGCTTTCTACGCCGGTGGCATGAAGTGTCGTTCTCGAAAGTCGGGCTTGGATTCACCAATGCTATAGAAGCTAAGGACTCCCGCCGGAAGTGGTTTCCGTACAACAAAGGCGGCGAGTATCGACGCTGGTATGGCAACATCGAATACCTCGTGAACTGGGAAGACGATGGCGTTGAGATCAAAGAAGACACCCGAAGGAAGTACCCAGAGCTTGGCGACAATCTGGGATGGAAAATCTCGAACGAGAGTTCATATTTCCGCCCCGCCCTTACGTGGACGACCACTAGTTCTTCGTACTTTGGTATCCGTCATTCCGACGCGGGCTTTCTATTTGACGTGAAGGGGTCGTCCTGTTTTCCGAGAGACGAAGATCATTTTCTTCTCCTCGGCCTGTTATCGAGCAAGCAAGTAAGCGCCTTCCTTGCCTGCCTCAATCCAACGATCGAATTCCAAACGGGCAACATCGCCACGATTCCAATCATAGCGACAATTCTTGCTCCGTCGTTCAAGGCCAAAGCAGACGCGGTCGTACGTGAGGCGGTCCAGTTGGCTCGGACGGATTGGGACTCGTTCGAGACCTCCTGGGACTTCCAAATCCTGCCGGTGCTCCGTCATAGAGCCGCCACGCTGGCCCAGTCGCAAGCCGCTGCTGATGCGGAAGTCCTCGCCCGTTTCCAGCGCATGAAGCAACTAGAAGAAGAGAACAACCGTCTCTTCATCGACGCCTACGGCCTGCAAGATGAACTGTCTCCCGAAGTCCCCGAAGACCAAATCACCCTCGCTCGTCCTGACCGCGAAGAAGATATCAAGCGGCTGATCTCTTACGCCATTGGCTGTGTGATGGGCCGGTACAGTTTGGATAAGCTGGGCTTCGTCTATGCAAATAGCGGCAACCAAGGCTTCCATTCCAGGCAGTATCAGACCTTTCCTGCCGATCCAGACGGCATCGTTCCTATCATGGACACTGACTGGTTCCCCGATGATGCCGCCAATCGGTTTGTGGAGTTTATCGGCGTGACGTGGCCGAAGGAGCATTTAGAAGAGAATCTGACCTTCGTTGCTGAGAGTCTCGGCCCTAACCGAGGCGAGCAGTCGCGCGACACGATCCGCCGTGACCTCGCTCAGAGTTTCTTCAAAGAGCATCTGAAAACCTACAAGCGTCGACCGATCTATTGGTTGTTCACCAGCGGCAAACAGCGGGCATTCCAGTGCCTCGTGTACCTGCACCGCTACCACGAGGGCACGCTCGCGCGTATGCGCACGGAGTACGTGATTCCTTTGCAAGGGAAGATGAACGCGCGCCTCGATCAGTTAGCCAATGAGATCCAGGGGGCGACTTCAACCTCGCATCGCAAGAAACTAGAGAAGGAACAGGACACGCTACGCAAGCAGCAAGCCGAACTGCAAGCCTTCGACGAGAAACTGCGACATTATGCTGATATGCGCATCAGCCTCGATCTCGATGACGGGGTGAAGGTGAATTACGGGAAGTTTGGTGATGTATTGGCGGAGGTAAAAGCGGTGACTGGAGGAAGCGAGGAACGAGAATTGTAGGGGCGGCCCTGTGTGGCCGCCCACAGAAAGGGCACCCACGTGGGGTGCCCCTACATCTTCGGCTTGAAGGGGAATAGGGTCCATGTCCACAACCATTACTATCGAAGAAGCCCAAGCCCATCTAACGGAACTCATTTCTAAGCTCGCCCCTGGTGAAGAGGTCGTCATTACGGTAAACGAGCAACCAGTCGCTAAACTGATGGGCCAGCATACCCCTGCGCCCCAACCACGGCAGCCAGGCAGCGCAAAAGGGCAGTTGATTATTCTGGCCGACGATGAAGAGCATCTGGAAGACTTCAAGGAATACATGCCATGAGGCTGCTCCTCGATACCCATGCCTTTTTGTGGTTCATATTGGATGAGCCGCCCCTGAGTTCAGCGGCAAGGAGCTTCATCGCCGACCCGAATAACGAAATCAACGTGAGTCCTGCAACGTACTGGGAAATCGCTATCAAAATTCGTCTAGACAAATACAAACTTCCAGAGCCCTTTCAAGAATTCATGGAGCGACAAATTGCCATCAACCGCTTCAACATTTTGCACCTAGAGCCTCGGCACGTCGCTCCATTGACAACGCTCCCGCTCCATCACAAAGATCCTTTCGACCGCTTACTGGTCGCCCAGGCGATGGTTGAGCAGATCCCACTAGTGAGCAACGACTCCGTCTTGGACGCCGATCCTATCCAGCGATTGTGGTAGCAGCGCACATGGACACCAAACAACTCACCGACGCGCTCGACCGCATCTTTCACGAAGAAGGTCATCGGATCGTCTTCTGGAACGATCCCGAGCGTGAGTTCCTCGACTTCATCGAGGCTAATGCTGCTCTTCAGCTCGGCGACGCTTCGGTGCAGGTGCTCCGACTCGACCGCACCAGTTCCCTAGCCATGAAAATTCGCCTCGAACGCGAAGACCCAACTGGTCGATATCTGTTGTATGCACCGACTGAGGAGCCTGACTATGAGAATGACTGGCTGCTCGACATGCGCCTCTATAGCCGTAGCTTCCGCGCCGATCGCGCCTCGATCCTCCTCAATGAATTAGGGCTGGGGAACCGGCAGCATTTGCGTCAGCACTTGGCCGACCGGCGCAAGTTCTTCGATAACAAAGACCGTTTGCAGAAGCTCAAGCCGCTGGTCACTGCCGAGGACACCGAGGTGGATCTCGACCGCAAGATGATCGCCGTAGTGGTGAAAGCCGAGCAACCGGAGCTGTTTACCATCGTTCGTACCCTGTTCCACGCCTACACCGACAATGGCGACGAGATCGACCTCGACACGCCGCTGGCAAGTTGGTCACAGCTCGAAAAGTTCGATCTCGCCCTACCCTTCTGGCACATGATCACGACGACCTTTGGCTACTCCGAGGACGACCCCAGCCTGAAAAAGCTGCTGATTCGTTTGTTGGTCACCGACTATGCCCATCATCTCAAACCCGCTGCCCCGGTTGCTTTGCAACATCTTGTCTTGCCTTCGTTGGGAAGAGCCAACGCCGTGGTCTGTCTCGCGCAATGGCGCGACAGTAACAGCAAAGGCAGCAGCTATGATCGGCTGTCGGCGCAGGTGGCTGCGCTGATCAACTTAGACGATCATCTGCACGGTGCGGAGATCGATAACCTTCTCGATGTCATGACGTTCCAGAATGTTGAACATCTCATTGCCAGCAGTCTGCGCGAACGGGTGCAGCACACGGCGGATACGGTCAATGCCGAAGAGGTCCGCGCGATAGCGACTCGTCGGCAGGCGGGACATTGGGCGTCATTGACCGTGCCTGGGGCTCCTGAAGTGCCGCGTGCTGCTTTGCACGCTGTCTATGACGCCCTGATAGCGGCGGCGGATTTCTTCGCTCTCCGTAATCAGTATCAGCCTGGGTTTGCCTTCTCCGACGCCCTAACCATGTACCGCGCCTACGAAACCACGCTCTATCGATTCGATCAATTGTACCGTCTCTTCCACGAGTCTGCCGATCAAGCCGAAGCGCAAGGCTGGAACATTCTGAAACTGCTACGCGACGCAATCGAAGCCGCATACACCAACTGGTACATACCGCAGTTAGCGCTGGCGTGGGGCGCATTCGTTGAACCCACAGGCAGTACGGCGCTGCTCAACACTTGGTGGCTGGAAACAGTTTCCAATCAGTACGACTTCTATCGCAAGCAGGCGCAGTCCCGGCTCGACGAGGCAGAGAACCGCAAAATCTACGTCATCATCAGCGACGCTTTCCGCTACGAAGCCGCGCACGAATTGACTCAAATGCTCAACGGCATGTATCGCTTCGAGGCGACTCTCAGTTCTCAGCTTGGAGTGCTGCCTTCTTATACGCCGCTGGGCATGGCCAGCCTCCTCCCACATGACACGCTGACCTACAAAGAAAACGGCGATGTGCTGGTTGATGGGAAGTCAATCGAGTCTATTGACCAGCGTCACACGATCCTCCAAGCCGTGAATGGTCTGGCGTGTTGGGCCAGCGACCTGATGGCCAGGAAAAAAGACGAAGGACGCGCTTTCGTCGAGGGGAAGCGCGTCATCTATGTCTATCACGATACCGTCGATGCCACCGGGGAAACGGACGAAGACAAGACCTTTGCCGGAGTACGGACTGCAATTGACGAACTAGCGAGGTTGGCCAGCTATATTATCAACACCCTCAATGGCAACCATGTGGTGATGACTGCCGATCACGGTTTTCTCTTCACCGAGTCCGCACCCGGTGAACCCGAAAAAAGCCGACTCGCTGAAAAACCTACGGGAACGGTACTGGCAAAGAAACGCTACCTCATCGGTTACCAGCTCCCCGAGCATGAAGCGGTATGGCGCGGCAGTACGAAGATCACGGCGCACGTGGCGGGGGACATAGAATTCTGGATTCCCAAGGCCGCCAATCGTTTCCATTTCGTGGGCGGTGCACGCTTCATCCACGGCGGCGCGATGCTGCAAGAGATTGTTGTGCCGGTCGTGACCGTCAAGCATAAGAAAGACAAGACGACGCGCGGCGAAACGCGCATCAGACCCGTCATCGTGCAGGTCCTAGGAAGCAACCATAAAATTACCACCAGCCGGCATCGCTTTGAGTTGATCCAGATGGAGCCGGTCAGCGAACGGGTCAAGCCAGTGACCCTCAAAGTCGCGGTCTACGAGGGCGAGGCACCGATCACGAGCATTGAGACCGTGACGTTCGACAGCGCTTCGGGCAGCATGGACGAACGCAAGCAATCGCTGGTGCTGATCCTGCAAGACCGGCAGTATGACAAGAAAACCTCTTACCGACTGGTGCTGCGCGATGTTGAGACCGGCATCGAGCGGCAGAGCGCACCAGTGATTATCGACAGGGCATTCCGTGATGACTTCTGAGACCAACACGACGAACACTTTCGACGCGAGTCTGGATGACCTCCTCAACCGCCACTTTGCCGGACGAGTGGTGCGCAAAGACCTGACGAAGCTGGTCAAGGAAGGCGCGAACGTGCCGGTGTACGTGCTCGAATACCTTCTGGGCTCGTACTGCGCCTCGAACGACGATGAGGTCATCCGCGACGGCTTGCAAACCGTGAAGCGCATTCTCGCCGAAAACTACGTCCGTCCCGACGAAGCCGAAAAAGTCAAATCCACTATCCGCGAGCGCGGCAGTCTCAAGCTCATCGACAAAGTGACCGTGGCGCTCAACGAAAAGCGCGACGTGTATGAAGCCTTGCTAGCGAATCTTGGAGTCAAAGGCGTCGAAGTGAGCAGCAGCACCGTCAAGCAGT
>SYOC01000261.1 GCA_005804965.1 Pseudomonadota bacterium | reverse complement strand
CTCTCCAACCCCGCCAACGCCGCTCATTTGCGCCAGTCGATTGCCGAGGCAAAAGCTGGGACAACTGTAGAGCGAGAGTTAATCGAGCCGTGAACTTGACATTTACCGAGTCGGCTTGGCAAGACTACCTCTGGTTTCAGGAGCATAACCGACAAGTGCTGAAACGACTCAACGATCTCATCCGTGATGCCTAGCGGAGTCCGTTTCGCGGGATCGGGAAGCCGGAACCCTTAAAGGGCGAGCTGTCAGGGTATTGGTCAAGGCGCATCATTGAAGAGCATCGCTTGGTGTATCAGGCATCAGCAACCGCCCTGACGATCATTTCTTGTCGCTATCATTACGAGAAATAGCGACAGGGCCATAGGCTGAGATGAGGCAGCGCCGAATCCCAGCAGAGCAGGAGCAGCCCGCACTCATGCCTCTGCCCAGCGCAGCTAATGGTTTGCAGGTTGATGCTCGCTTCGTGCGCGGCTGAAGACCATTCGTCAGCCACCAGCAGGAACCATCCCTCACCCCGGAAAAGAAGCGAAGAGATATCAGGTCGAGGAAGCACGAGAACTGTTGGAACGAGTAGGAGTCCGGCCATGAACACAATGTCCCATAAAGGCTACACCGCTCGCGTCGAATTCGATGAGCGAGACAGCATCTTCGTCGGACGCATCTGTGGAATTCACGCCATCATTAGCTTCCATGGTGAGACCGTAGCTGAGCTCAAGGCAGAGTTTGAGAAGGCCATAGAAGACTATCTAGCCGAATGTAATGAACGCGGGCTTAAGCCCGAGAAGCCAGCTTCTGGAAAGCTTCTACTGCGCGTTCCGCCGGAAGTCCACGGCAAAGCCTTGGTAGTTGCGCAAGCGGAGGGAAAGAGCCTCGACCAGTGGGTCACCGAAGTCTTACAACGTGCGATACAAGCAGGTGGCTAATGTGCAAGCTGCTGAGCAACGCGGCCGAGGTCGGGTGCATAACGATTTCTTAGCAAAAGCCTTCTCAACCTCTCCCTGGATTCCGGCTTTCGCCGGAATGACGACCCTGCCGTACTCGTCATTCCGGGCAAGGTCGCAGGCCGCGACCCGGAATCCAAGATTTTGTTATGCACCCGCTGAAGTCGGTCTTCAGCCGCCCTCGTTCTTCACAGCCGCACAATTGCACCCTGCGCTGCCAAGCGCTGTTGCAATGTTTTCACATCAAGCTTCTTCGGATCGCAATTGCCTCGGACTGCTAGCGCCGCTGCCGTACCGGCAGCCTCGCCGGTCGCCATGCAGGGTGGGATCTCTTTGGTGGCGTGATGCACGCGATGATCGACGGAAATGCAGCGCCCGGCCACAAGCAGGTTTGAGAATTCTTTTGGCAAGAGCGAACGATAGGGAATGTAGTAGAGAGATTCGTACTGGGTCCAATGGCCGGTGATGGCGATGGCGTCATCGCACGGTTGGTCGATGTCGCCACGGCCAAGCATATATTCACCCACCAAGCGGCGGCTCTCGGTAATGCCAAGCTGATCGGCAATGTGACACAGATGAGCATTTCTGAAGCCAGGAATCTCGCGTCGCAGTCGATCCACCTCTTCCATCACCCGCTTACGGCATTCCAACTCCGCGTAAGTCAAATCCTCGGGATTGGTCGCGTCGATTTTGCGCGTGACCCGCTCAGTCGCGCCCCACGGCAAGAGCACCCTACCCTCGCCCATGGCGTGAAAAAACCAACCACCAGCGTCGATGGCGGCTTCAGGGTTCTGCACTCCGCCCATGCTGAACCACAACCACGGCAGCACATCTTCTTTTTCATAGGCGACGCCAGCCGACGTGAAGATGTCGCCATCACCGGTCGCGTCGATCACCGTCTTGGCGAGAATGGCGAAGCGTCCAGACTTACTCTGAAACGTCACCCCGGCGATACGTCCGTCTTCGACAATGGCTTCGCAAGCATAGGAATGCATGAGTAGACGCACCTTCGCCTCTTCCACCATGGTGTTCAAGGCGAATTTGAACTCTTCGGGATCGTAGGCGACAGAGTAGCGCACCCGATGTGGGCCGTGTCCCCAGACCAATCCCCACGCCCGATCCCGGGCGACCAAGGACGCAGCGTCACTGCCCCACTCGCTCTTTGGTGGAAAGTACGCGGCACCGCGCTGCTGAAGGCGGTCGGTTATCTCCTGGCAGAGGCCGCCAATCACTTGTCGTCCGCGCCCATCATCGAGTGTCAGCAAGAGGATAATCAAACCGCCGGTAGCTAGCCCGCCAAGATAGCCGAGGCGCTCGACGAGCATTACGTCAGCACCATTGCGAGCAGCAGCAACAGCCGCCGAGACACCGGCCGATCCACCGCCAATGACAAGCACTTCAGTTTCAGCTCGCACGGGCGTGGAGCGGGGCTTTTCTTCAATGAAACGCATCTGCGTCATGATGAGCTTTCTGCCTTCCTCGGCGGAAAAACTTCTCCGTTTCCCCCACTCTCCCTTTCACCGATTCATGCCTTCCTCACCACATCTGATGCAGCAGACCAAGCAGCGCCTCTTCTCCGCCTTGCTGTCTATGCCACATCGCACTCTCCTCGATCACGGCATGCGCCACAGCGGGCAGCTCTTCCTGCTTCGCGCCCACGTCGCGCAGTCGGCGCGGCACGCCGAAGGAGTCGATGAACCCTTCAACAACATTCGCAGCCTCTGCTGCGACCTCTTCTGGCTTACGACCATCCGTCTTCACACCAAACGCCTGCGCGATCAGGACCTGACGGTCCAGCGTTTGTGGGGCCAGGAAGCGCATGCAATGAGGAATAGTAATGCACGAGGTGATGCCGTGCGGCACATCCCAACGTGCACCGATCTGATGGCCGAAGATATGACTGAGCCGCACCCCAACATTGCCCAAACCAAAGATGGAGAACCACCCCGCTACCTGGCATTCGCCTCGGGCAGCAATGTTCTTCGGCTCCTTCATCGTCAGCGGCAGATAGTGGTGGAGCTTACGAATGGCTTCCATCGCCAAAGCATCGGTCAGCGGTTGCGGGTTCACCGACCACAAGGCTTCAATGGCATGATCGAGCGCCTTCACTCCGGTCGACAGCCATAACTGCATCGGCGTCGGTAGCGTTACTTCCGGATCAAGCACGATGACTTTCGGCATGATGCGCTTGTCGGAGCGTACGGCTTTGACTCGTGTTTGCTCGTTGGTATAGCCAGCAAAAGGCGTAAATTCTCCGACTGACAAGGTCGTCGAAATCGCGATTTGCGGCACAGCGTCTTGCGGTCGGTCGCCGAGCAATTCCAGAGCAACGATTTTCGCGGCATCGACCGGACTGCCGCCGCCAAAGCTGATAATCAGGTCAGCTTGCGCCTCGCGTGCGCGGGCTGTGGCTTCAGCAATATTGCCGCTCGGAACATGCTGCTGGCAGCCGCTGTAGGTGCCAACCCATTTGTCTTCGAGCAGTGTTTCCAGTTTGCGTACGAGATCAGTTTTCGTTGCCATGCTTTTACCGGTCATGATAAAAGCTCGCTCTTTCCCTAGCCGCTCGATCTCTTTCGGTACCTGGACCAGCGACCCAGCACCGTAGATCACTTTTTCTAACTGCGGAAATTTGTATTCACGAATCATGTCGTCCTCCTCGGGGTTCTCTCCCAACACTTGGCTATTCTCACTAGAGTCTCTCCAGTTTGTCAATTGGCAGGCACAGCAGCTTGCATGGCCTGCCATTTTCGGCCACAGTGCAGAGCCTGGAGGAAGACACTATGCGACAGATGACAGGACTCGTGCTTGGCCTAGTGTTGTGGGCGGGAGGCGCTTCGGCACATGGGATTGATGAGAAGAAGGTCATCGACCTGACCTACACGTTCGACGAACACACCATCTACT
>SYOC01000260.1 GCA_005804965.1 Pseudomonadota bacterium | reverse complement strand
GTCGCAAGATTTCCCAGGGCCTTTCGGACGGCTGAAGGTCCGCCAATGCGTCTCCGCCGTCACGGCCGCCTGCATGCTGGTGTCGCGACAATGCATAGAAAAGGTGGGCGAACTCGATGAAATGGCGTTTGCTGTTGCCTATAACGATGTTGATTTCTGCCTGCGGGCAATCGCCGCGCAATTTCGCGTTATCTGGACTCCTTTCGCCCGGCTCGAACACGTCGGCTCGGCCACTCGAGGTAGCGACGAGACCTCAGCAAACCGCAAGCGTTTTGGGCGCGAGAAGCTGGCACTAGAGGCACGGCATGCCACGTCCCGGTTTGAGGATCCGGCGATCAACCCATGGTACAGCCGGGACCGGGCGGATCCTGTTTTATTGTTGTCGGATCGCCTGCCCGGCCCGCGTTCGGGCCGTTTGACGGAAACACCTGTTCATGACTGACAACGCCATGCCTTCGGCGCATCATCCCTTCTTCATAATCAGCCCGCCTTACACCAGGACTTCTGCAGGCATCGTGGCGCTGCATATTCTTTGTCATCAGCTGAATAGCTCCGGAGAAAACGCGTTTATCGTCCACCACCCACCGCAAGTGGAAGATGGCAATTTGGCTACGCGTTTGCAGTATTGCGGCGAATTCCCGGGCGGGCTAAACGCGCCTCTCATCACTCAGAACGCATTGGACTACTATAATCATCGAAAGATCTTTCCTATCGTGATTTATCCTGAGATATTCGACAATCCTTTCAACGTCCCTTTTTTCGCACGCTACTTATTGAATTACCCAGGGCTTTTGGGACGCCCTCCCTCCCAAGTAGCTCAGTACACATTCGCGTATAGTCGAAGGGTCGCCACCGAGGGGGGCGTTGCGGACGTATTATATATACCCACGAGCGATCTCGCTTTTTGGAACGCTGAGGGCGCAAGCCCTGTGCGTAGCGGTACATGCTACTACGCCGGCAAGCTGCAAGCGATTTTCGGTAAGCGACCTGATCGCGTTCCCGACGGCAGCATCGAGATCCCGCGTGACCTGAGCATGAGTCGTGAACAAATTCGGCAACTATTCTGGGCGAAGGAAGCGTTCTATTGCTACGAGGACACCGCCCTGGCTACTGAAGCCATGCTCTGCGGGTGCCCCACGGTGTTCGTCGCGAATGAACACTTCGTAGGCATTCCGCTTGCTCACTCAGAGACCACAATGGACGGCGCTTGCCTGATAGACGAACTCGGGGGATTGGATCGCGCCCGACGGACGGTGGGCAAGTGTCGGCAGCACATTTCCGAGGCAATAGAGGCGATTCCCAGACGCGTGCGTGAAATCGCTACTCGCTTGCGAGCCCTAGCGGTGGACGAAGCCTTCGTCCGACCATTTGCGTATCCCTATGAACCGCGTCTGGTACTATTTGATGCTAACCAACCCGCGCCTCTGGAAGCGACTCGTCATTCTCGATGGCTTAGCGCGTTCAGTCGGGTTTTGTGCAGGGCGTCCCGCTGATGCTGCCGAAGTTCAGCTCCGAGGCACAACAAGAGCCAACGACACCTGATGGAACAGGCTCAGGCGGCGGCACCACTAATCCTCTCCTCACCATCTTTGTTCCTAGTTATCGACGGTCGCGGCGCGCGCGGGCGCTACTGTCCCACTTGCTCCCGCTTGTCGAGGAGTTCGATGGCGCCCGCGAACTGATAGTCTCGATTAACCCCCCTTCTGAGCCGGTGGCCGAACCATGCCAGCTCACGCGCGCCTTTGACGGCCTCAACTCGCGTTTCCTGCGCCTGCTCGTACAACCAGCGCACCTGGAAACTGCAGAGCAGCACATTTTCCAAGGCCTTCGAGCTTGTCGCGGCGAGTATGTTCTATTTCACGGAGACGACGATCTCACAGTTTTGCCCACGCTGCGCTCGCTGGTGTACATGCTGCATAATCGCCGACATGACTGCGTAGCCTTCACATCGATCATGATTGGCGAGGACAACCGGAACACTGGTGGCGCGTTACCGAAAATGACTGCGGCCGCGGTCGACGTACCGTTCGTGACGGGCGGGCTGGCACTGGGCTTTATGTGCTGCTTAGCGGGAATCAGCAACATCGTGCAACGGCGCGAGCCCTTGCTCCTGTGCGACATTGGGGACCTGTTCGTGCTTGAGCCAATCTACGCGCACGTGACGTGGCGCCTCAAGGCGTTCCACGACTGCAGGCTCACAATCGTCAACCGTCCACTGGTACAGTATCGAAGCGACACTGGCGAAACGCTTGCACTGCGGTTCCGTGAACTCGCCACAGCGCGAGGAGTTGGAGATTTCCATTTCTGGGGAATTGGTCTAATCCGCCATCTCGATTTCCTACTCCGCAATAGGGTGTTGAACGTCGAGAATATTAAGACGGCGTTTGACTTCAGGCGGGACGGTTCAAACTTCCGTCTTATGGACAACATCGTTCGGACCGTAGAAGCACAAGTTCGCCTTGGCGCCACATCCGGTGCCCCGCGAAATCGATTGACGAGCGACCAACTGAGCACCGCCGCTGACTGGATCCTCAAGATCGACCCATCGTACTTTGAACCGGTGCAATCGATTCTGCTAATGACTAATGCCGCCGAACGGCAAGATGGCAGCCCAG
>SYOC01000259.1 GCA_005804965.1 Pseudomonadota bacterium | reverse complement strand
TCTGTGGCCGCTTCGACGAGAATGTCGTCAACTGGACGGCAGAAGCTTGCATCCAACTGACTGAGGGAGAAGTGATGCAAGGGCGCTTCCGCCACAATCCCAGTGTCACGCGCGATGACTACCTGGAAATCATCGCCCGAAAAACGGCCTCACTGTTTTCGCAAGCCGCGCGGCTTGGGGCGTATTTAGCCGGAGCTTCTCCTCACATCGTGGACAGCATGGCGACCTGCGGCTACAGCGTGGGGATGGCGTTTCAAGTGGTTGACGATTTGCTCGATGTTCAAGGCGATGGCAATCGCACTGGCAAGCCCACGGGTGCCGACCTCAAAGATGGGAATCCTTCGTTACCGCTGGTGCTGGCCATCGCTCTCGATCCAGAAGTGAAGCGCGTCTTTCAGAAAAAGCATCCCACTCGTGCTGAAGTGGAAGATGCACTGGCACGAGTCCGGCGCTTGGGAGTTGTTGCTGAAGTGCGCACCCTCGCTCATTCCTACTGTGCGCAAGCGCTCTCGTCATTATCGGCTTTAGCGCCGTCGCCGTATCACGATTGCCTCTCGTTTTTTATTCAGCAACTGGTTGAACGTACGGCTTGATTCGGACTATGAGTGCCGATCCCCAACGCGCCCAGCTCCTCCAGATCGCTGCCACGATGCGCGAGTATCTCGAGACCCTGCGTGAGAGTGGGGTGACTGGCTTTGGTCAAGTGGTCGCAAATACGCCGAAAGAACGCAGCGATCCTGTTTCTGTCTCTCCGGCTGCTCAACCTCCTGCCTCACCTCGTCGTCTGGTGAGCGGTGCTGGTGCTGAGGAGGCGCGCTCGGCTTCTCCTCCAGCCCGCGTTGCTGCGAGTCCGTCTGCCGCGCAGGTTGGCGACTTGTTTCTCTCGCCCAAAGTCCAAACTGCGCAGACTCTGGAAGAATTACGAGCTGAGATTGGCGATTGCCGCCGTTGTAAGCTTTGTCAGGGGCGAACGAAGCTGGTCTTCGGTGTCGGCGATGCCAAGGCTGAGTTGGTGTTTGTTGGTGAAGGTCCCGGGCGTGACGAAGACTTGAAAGGCGAGCCGTTTGTCGGGCGTGCTGGGCAACTGCTGACCGAGATTATCACCAAAGGCATGAAGATGCGGCGCGACGAGGTTTATATTTGTAACGTCGTTAAATGTCGCCCGCCAGACAACCGCAACCCCGAACCTGACGAGATTGCTGCCTGCGAACCGTTTCTGATTCGCCAGCTCGAAATTGTGAAGCCGCGTATTATTGTCGCCCTCGGTACGTTTGCCGCCCAGACATTGCTGAAGACCAAGACCCCGATCTCGCGGCTGCGAGGGAATTGGCATGCGTATCAGGGCATTAGGCTCATGCCGACCTTGCATCCTGCTTATCTGTTGCGCAACCCAGCGGATAAAAAATTGGTGTGGCAAGATATCCAGGCTGTTTTGCGAGAGATGGGAAGGTTATGATGCGGTGGTGACACGAACATTTCTTTTGGCCATGTTGCTTGGTAGCACTCTGTTCGGACGCACGCTCTTCGGCGGAATAGAGGAGCTAGCGACAGAGGCACAGCCGGCTTCGCCCCACGTGAACTTGATCGTTCTCGATGCTTCGATCAATCCCGCAGTTGCCGATTTTATCCGCGAAAGCATTACGCACTCTGTTCAAGAAGGTGCCAGCGCTCTGGTTATCCAGCTTGATACCCCCGGTGGGCTGCTCAACTCCACACGAACGATTGTTAAAGACATTCTCGGTGCGCCATTGCCGGTGATTGTGTATGTTGCTCCCAGCGGTGCCGGTGCTGGATCGGCTGGTGTCTTTATCACCATGGCGGGACACATTGCCGCGATGGCCCCGGGCACGACCATTGGTGCTGCCCATCCGGTAAGCGGCGGCGGCAAAGATATTGAAGGCGACATGCGCGCCAAGATCGAAAACTTTACCGCTTCATTCAGCGAGGCTATTGCCCAGCGCCGTGGGCGCAATGTCAAATGGGCAGAGAAGGCGGTTCGTGAGAGTGTCTCAATCACTGAAGTTGAGGCCTTACAAGAAAAAGTCGTGGATGTGGTCGCGTCCGATATTCAAGACCTGCTACGAAAAATCGAAGACCGTAAGGTTGATGTAGGCAACACGAAGGTGACGCTCAGCTTCAAGGCCGCGCGTGATGCCAGTGGCGCGGTCCCGGTGGTGGTGCTGGAGATGCGGCTCAAGCATAAAGTCCTCAACTTGGTTGCTGACCCGAATATCGCCTACATTCTCATGCTGGCTGGCTTGGCGGGGCTGTATTTAGAGTTTTCTCACCCTGGTGTCATTTTCCCCGGATTGACAGGGGGCATTTGTCTGTTGCTGGCGCTGACGGCATTTCAGGTGTTGCCGATTAATTCCACTGGTGTCCTGTTGCTTCTCCTGGGAATCGGTCTGCTTATTGCCGAACTTTTTGTCCCCAGTTTCGGTATTCTCGGCGTGGGGGGCATGATTTCTTTCGTGCTCGGCTCCTTGTTTCTGTTCGATGCGCCAGCCGAGGAATTGGCGGTGGATCGTAGTCTGATCGTCACGGCTGCCCTGTGTGTCAGCTCCTTTATGCTCTTCGTCGGACTTCTTGCCGTCCGCACGTGGCGACAGCGACCAGCCTCCGGTCAAGAAGGGCTTGTTGGTGAAATTGGTGAAGTCCGTGAGCGACTCGCTCCGCGCGGGCGCGTGTGGGTGCATGGCGAATACTGGACGGCGGAAAGCGAGGAAGAACTCGAAGTCGGGCAGAAAGTGCGCGTCGTGAGCATGCAGCACATGGTGTTGCGCGTGCAAAAAGCGACCGTGTAACCGCAAGCAGAGGAGGTTGTGTCATGTTGGGACTCGGGCCCTTAGGAATCGTGCTGTTTTTTGTGGTCGTCGTTGTGTTGACCAGTCTCAAAGTGCTGTCCGAGTACGAACGCGCGGTGATTTTTCGTTTGGGACGATTGCAAGCGCATCGTGGCCCGGGCGTGATTCTCGTGTTGCCGTTCATCGAACGTATGGTGCGGATTGATCTGCGCACCATCACCATGGATGTTCCTCCGCAGGATGTGATTACCCGCGACAACGTGTCGGTGAAAGTGAATGCCGTGCTGTACTTTCGTGTGATTGACCCCAACCGAGCAACCGTGGAAATCGAGAATTATCTGTTTGCGACTTCGCAGTTGGCGCAGACCACGTTACGCAGCGTCTGTGGGCAAGCAGAGCTGGATGACTTGCTGGCGGAACGAGAAAAGATTAACTCCCATCTGCAAGAAATTCTCGATTCGCAAACCGACCCGTGGGGCATTAAAGTATCGCTCGTCGAAGTCAAACACATTGACTTACCGCAAGAGATGCAACGCGCACTAGCCAAACAGGCCGAAGCCGAACGCGAACGGCGCGCAAAAATCATCAACGCTGAAGGTGAATTTCAAGCTGCCCAACGTCTGGCTGATGCCTCGAAGATTATCGAGGAACACCCGGTCGCGTTACAGTTACGCTACCTACAAACCTTGTCGGAAATAGCGGCAGAGAATAGCTCGACCATTCTGTTCCCGGTGCCGATCGATATGCTCACCCCATTCATGCAAGCGACGAAGAAGACCACTACGTAGCAGTCTATTGTATCGCTACTAAGGGGGGTAAGTCCGTCATGCCAGCGAAGGCTGGCATCCAGGGAGATTCGGTTCTAGCTTCCGGTGTCGCCCCCTGGATTCCGGGTCTCGCGTTGCTCGCCCGGAATGACGCGTCCCTTCTTCGTTCCTCGCTTGTCGTGCTATAGAAGGTTCGTCTTTTTCCCATGTACCTTTCTGATTTTGATTACGATCTTCCCCCTGAACTCATTGCTCAAGAACCGGCTTCTGAACGCAGCAGCTCTCGGTTGCTAGTCGTGGACCGCATCAGTGGCGGTCTTCGTCACGCGCATTTTTCGGACCTTGGCCAATTGTTGCCTCCCGACGCGCTGCTGGTGCTCAATGACACCCGCGTGTTTCCTGCACGTTTGCGAGGACGTAAAGACACGGGTGGTGGCGTCGAAATTTTATTGTTACGTCGTGCCGAAGGACGGGGTGAATGCTGGGAAGTGCTCTGCAGAGGCGGGCAAAGCATTCGCGCCGGGGGACGGCTGCGCTTCCCTTTGGGAGTTAGTGGGGAGTGGATAGAAGCTCCGCGTGAAGGACGCGGTGTGTTGCGGTTTTCTTTTCGTGGCGAGTTCCAAGCGCTGCTCGAACAGATAGGCGAGATGCCGCTGCCGCCGTACATCAAGCGTGCGGACGGGGGGCAAGTGGAAGATCGCGAGCGTTACCAAACTGTCTATGCCCGCCAAGTCGGGGCAGTGGCTGCGCCCACAGCTGGTTTGCATTTCACTGAAGAACTCCTGGTGGACTTGCGCCAGCGCGGCATTGAGATTGTTCCGGTGACGCTGCATGTCGGTGCTGGCACGTTTCAGCCGATTCGCGTCGAAGAAATTCTCCAACACACAATGGAGGAAGAGGAATATCACCTGAGCGCTCAAGCGGTGGAGCGCATCCTGGCCGCCAAACAGGCCGGGCGAAAAGTCATTGCCGTGGGAACGACCACGACACGAGCGTTGGAATCTGCGACGACCGAGGCTGGGCTACTGCAAGCTGGTCGCCAGCGGACGAACCTTTTCATCTACCCCGGCCATCGCTTCAAGGTGATTGATGGATTAATCACGAACTTTCATCTGCCACGCTCCACGCTTTTGCTGCTCGTGGCGGCCTTTGCCGGGCGCGAGCTGATTCTTAACGCCTATGCCGAAGCTGTGGCGCAGCGCTATCGGTTCTATAGCTATGGGGATGCGATGGTCTTGCTATGAGCAGGCGCTTCTCAGGGTTGTCATTCCGAGCGGAGCGAGGAATCTCAGTGAGATGATCGTTCCTGGAAGATTTCTCGTCGCGTCGCTCCTCGAAATGACAGACCCTAACAGTCTCTGGACATATGACTATCGGTACAAATTCTCATCCGGCAACGCTTTCTCCGGCAAGCGGATGCGAGGATACAACGAGGGAATACCGTTACGTCCCAGTAGCATGAAATCTACAGGCACCAGAGGCATGGGTACTTCGAGACCGACGTAAGCGCTGCGGCTGTCCTTGCCAAAGGCGAGGCGGGTACCAGCGACCTCTTTCGGCAACGTCCCACGAACATCGATCCCCTCCCCAAGACTGCCGGTGAGATAGGGCAACGTTTTCCAGCCGGTTTCGTCGTTTTTCTCACGCTGGCCTTTCAGGGTAATGTCCACACGTTCTGCTCCTTGCGCGAGCAGGGCGATGCCGCGATCTCCTCGGGTGGCGGCTTGTTCGTAGCCTTTCTCGCGGAAGCGACGCCAGAACCGTTCCCACGCCTCATCTGGTACGCCATAGACTTTGGTACGCGGCTTGTCTCCGTCTTGAAGGCGGAGCGCGATTTCCCCGCCAGGTAAAAGGGAGATGCCGGCATCGGCCAGTTCAACGTTCTCCAAGTTGCCATCGAAAAGTTCAGGTTTTAACCCCAGCCCTTGTGGGCCAACCAAGTCGGAGTTCTCCTGCAAAAAAGTTTTGCTTAAGAGCAGACCGCGATTTTCCGGTCGGCTGAGATCGCGCATTTGCGGTGCGCCTTCGCGAGCCGCTTTGGTCTTGGGGTATTGTTCGAGCAACATGCCCAGATAGGCTTCTTTTTGCTCCTGATGCTCACTTTGCTTGGCCATTTCAAGCAGGGCGCTGCCAGCGCGCTCTTGCAAGGCGGGAATACGATCTTCCTTCCCGGCGAGTTTTGCGTAGGAGATCGCTTTGTCGAACTGCCCTTCTTTTTCGTAGGCGTTGGCGAGTACCTCGTACACTTCCGGAGAGCGCTGTTCTGGTGGTGTGTCCTTCACATATTTTTCAGCCTCGGCAATGACCGGCTGACGAGAGACCGGGTTGCCAGTGAGCAATTGAAAGACTTTGGAGAAAGTTTGTAGCATCGTCAGTGCGCCGAACGTTGCCGCGCCCACCAGACCCTCAGTGGCAATCTGGGTCCCAGCCACGACAAAATTATCTTTGACGAACCCGCCGCCGGGCAGGAGATAGGCGAGTGTGTTCTTGCCATGATCCCATTCCGCTTGCTCAATCTCGGCCATCGGGTCACGCAGTTGAGCGTGAGCGAGCGGCGTGTCTTGTTGCAGAGCCGCCTCGACTTTGGTGATGCCGGTACGCGCTTTCTCCGAAGTCTCGTCAATCATCAATGCAAGCTGATAGTGAAAATTGGCTCCCCAATGGTCGGATTTCTCCATCGCAGCTTCTGCACGATCAATTTCCGCTTGCAGCAGCGCTTGCTTGCGACGGCTTTCGAGGTCTTGCACTTTTTCTTGTACTGTTGCTGCCTGCGGATCTTCGGGCGCACGGCGCAGAAACTCACGGTACAACAACAGCGCTTTGCGCTCTCGCGGTCCTGGGCCACTCCCGTCGCTCCATTCTGACACGACACCTTGAGCTGAGGCTGGGTTGGGACTGCTAGGCGCACCGAACAATAATCCGCCGAGATCGAACGTCGAGAGTACCCAATTGAAGCGGCGACCAATGCGTGAGCGTTTGGCCTCGGTCATGAGTCGATCGGCTTCTGTTCGCAGTTGTTCGGGGGTACCGTCGAGGGCGGCAGTTGGCAGGTCGCTTTGCTCATCATCGCGTACCGGCGGCGCGAACAGCGCTTGCACATAAGGCGTCACTCCTGTGGGGCGTTCGCCTTGCGCGACCAGCTCGGCGTCGTGGCGTGCCAATTCTCGCAAGCGTTGCTCGACGCGTTCCGGGTTTTGCAAATACGCCTGAACAATGGCGTCCGCTACTTTCTTACCTACTTCATCAGGAAAGTAGCGGTCAGGCGGCTCTGGCGGTGAGAAGGGAGTGTAGGTGGGAAGAAAATCGCTCAGTTTCGAGACGAGCGGATCCTCAAACTCTTGGGCGCGGGCTGGTGAGAGCAACAGGAAAAGCGTGAGGAGGCAGAGCGTAACGATATGCATGGAGAGACCTCGGTCAAAGGGTTATGGACTACCGTTCCTCGTTGTCAATTCCGAGCATTAGCGAGCAAGACGACCAACCTTGGCCATGTAGGCTTCGAGTGCTTCGAGTTTGCCTTTCGCTTCCAACTTTTCCATGATGCCGTCTTCTTGTGCGACTTGGGCATAAAAGCGGAGCGCCGCACGCCCCAAGTTCTCGAACACTGCCGAGTCGAACTGCAAGCTCTGTGGGTCGGTCTGCGCCACGTACTCCTGAGTGAGTGTCAGGTAAAAATCGGCGCACTCAATTTGGTAACGATAGCTGTTTTTACTTTCCTTATGTTTATCGAGCAACTGGCGATACGCGAGAACGACACTCTCGTTCCCATCCTCAATGCGGTAGCGGTTAATAGTCAAGAATGCGACTTTTGCTTGATCGAGTCGCTCTT
>SYOC01000258.1 GCA_005804965.1 Pseudomonadota bacterium | reverse complement strand
TTTGGGGAAACCGCTGGGCAACACGTCGCTCACGCCGTCGCAGCCCAGCAACGCCACTTTCCGCTCATGCAACCAGGGCAAACACGCGGCACCTAGTCCCGCCAACCCGTCTTTGAAGGAATTCCACGGTCCTTTTGCTCGTTGTCGCACGTGGCGTCCCGTGCGCACGAAGAGGATGTCGCCTTCTTCGACGCGAAAGTTCCCAGCTTTTTCAGCAGCCTCCAGATCCTCGCGGCTGATCTCCTCTCCAGGTTCGAGCCAGTCGCGGCCTTTGAGGCGCGGTACGTCGATGAGGACTCCGCGCGAGACGATGCCGTCTTTCAACGCGTCAATCGCACCGTTGCGTGCGCCTTGCGTGGTCACGTCGCTGGCCGGATAGCCATTGTACATTTTGCCTTGATTGAACACGTGGCACAGCGCATCCAGGTGCGTGTTGGCCAACCCATGCGAGGCGATGGCGAAATAGTCAGCGCTGTACGGTGCATCCACCATGCCGCCGCTCTCGCCGCGTGCGCCGGTTTGGATCATCAGATGCGTCACCGGCGTGGGATTGTCTGGTGCCGGGCGGGTGGCCAGCGGCAGCGACATCGACACCGACTGTCCATCACGCACTTCGGCAGCAGCACGGCTGCGCTTGCCGGCAGTGATGTAGTTCAGCGCACCAAGCTGGTCGTTCGGCCCCCATTTGCCCCAGTTGCTGAGCGTGGTGAAAAATTCGCGGACTTGCTCTTCGGTCATTTCTTTGTTGGTCGGCATACGATTCCTCCTGTTCCATTGGCAAGCAGTCAGCATTCAGCTATCAGCTTTCGATAGAGAAGGACAAGGCTGGTGGGGAGTCTCTTCGTAGAACGCGCCCCTCTTGGCTATGTTGCCTACAAGCGTTTACAGTAAGCTCATCAAATGGGGGACATGTATGCGAGAGAACCGACTCAAAAAGACACTCAAGTCCGGCGGTGTCGCGCTTGGCACGTTGCTGTGGGATGCCAAAGGGCGCGGCGTGGTCCACACCTTAGCGCAGGCGGGCATGGACTTCGTCATGATCTGCATGGAGCATTCATCGTACAGTTTGGAGACGGTGGTCGATTTGGTCGCCCACGCACACGCTGCCGGCATCGCCCCCATCGTCCGCATTCCAGATCTGCAATACGAGTTTGTCACTCGGTTGCTCGACTGCGGCTGTCAAAGCCTCATCGTCCCGCACGTGAAGACCGGTGCCGAAGTGCGACGCTTCATCGAACTGGCCAAGTATCACCCGCAAGGCAAACGCGGCATGGCTATTCTGCAAGGTGCCAACACCAACTATGAAGATGTCGATACGCTCACGGCAATGACCCACGCCAATACCCACACCTTACTCTCGATCATCATCGAAACTGCCGAAGCGCTAGAGAACGTCGAAGAGATTCTTCAGCCTGGAATCGACCTCGTGTTAGTTGGCCACCAGGATCTGACCCAAAGCCTAGGCATTCCCGGGCAGTTCGACAATCCACGCTTGCGTGAAGCCAACGCTCGCGTAGTCAACCTCTGCCGCGAGCGCGGCATTGCTACCGCCGGGGCCGTGAACCGACCAGAAGGCATGGCGGCGGTGGTCAACAGTGGTGCGCAGTTTCTCCTGTACGGCACGGATCTCATTCTCATGCGACGCGAGGCGCAACGCGCGGCAGACGCCTTGGCACCGTTGCGGAAGCCAGCGGCTTAACCGATCCCCACCCGCAACCTTAGAACTCTCACTGGAGAGGAACTGAAACCTTATGTCACTCACACCAGCGACCAACCCAACGATTCGCCGCCCCGCTGTTGCAGGCGGACAATTCGACACCTCGTATGCTCGCTTACCTGAGCGCTTCTATGCACGCCTCGCACCTACGCCGGTGCGTAGTCCACGCTTAGTGAAATTCAACTCTGCCCTTGCCCACGAGTTGGGTTTGGAAGCTCGGCAATGGGCAAGTGAGAAAGGCGCGGCGATCCTGTCCGGGAACTCCATGCCGGAGTGGGCACAACCCTTGGCCATGGATTACGCCGGCCATCAGTTCGGTCATTTCTCACCACAGCTCGGCGATGGGCGAGCGATCCTGCTTGGGGAAATCATTGCCGGGAACGGTACACGGTACGATCTGCACCTGAAAGGCGCGGGCCGGACGCCCTTCTCGCGCCGTGGCGATGGGCGGGCCACGCTTGGACCGATGCTCCGCGAATACATTATTAGCGAAGCGATGCATGCGCTTGGCATTCCGACGACACGTTCGCTAGCAGTCGTTGCCACCGGTGAACCAGTCTTGCGTGAGACGGTGTTGCCCGGGGCGCTAGTGGCACGCGTCGCCGCCAGTCATCTGCGGGTTGGCACGTTCGAGTACTTCGCCGCCAAAGGCGACGTGGAAGCCGTGCGCATTCTCGCTGACTACGCGATTGATCGGCATTACCCGGAGATCAAAGCGAATCCGACCCCGTACCTGTCCCTCCTTGCCGCTGTGTGTGAGGCGCAAGCTTCGCTCGTTGCTCGCTGGATGCAGGTCGGTTTCATTCACGGAGTGATGAATACCGATAACATGACCATTTCCGGCGAAACCATCGACTACGGCCCATGTGCGTTCATGGATGAGTATAGCCCGGCGACGGTGTTTAGTTCGATTGACCATCAGGGCCGTTACGCCTTCGGTAATCAACCTCACATCGCCCACTGGAATCTCGTCTGCTTGGCCAACACCCTGCTGCCGCTTGTCGATACTAACCACGAGAAGTCGATTCCACTGGCCGAAGAGGTGATCAATCAATTTCCTGGGCATTTCGCACGGCATTGGCGTGCGGGCATGCGGCGGAAGCTCGGCTTAGTCAGCGAGCAGCCTGAAGATGTACGCCTCATTGAGGACTTGCTCACGCTGATGCAGGAACACGCGGCTGATTACACGAACACCTTCCGCCAACTCTGTGCCGTAGCTGAAGGCGAGGCCACCCTTCCCGGATACGAGGCTTGGGGTGCCCGCTGGCAAACTCGACTTGGCCAAGAATCCCATTCGCGTTCTGCTGCTGCCGCGCTCATGCGGACGCATAATCCTGCCGTCATTCCACGGAATCATCAGGTGGAAGCTGCACTCAATGCGGCAGTACGGCAGGAAAACTTCGCACCGCTAGAAACCTTACTTGTAGTATTGTCCACGCCTTTTGATCTGAAGCCTGAATATGCACAGTACAGCGCACCACCGGCTCCTGAGGAGCGTGTGCAGCAGACGTTTTGTGGCACGTGATCGAACCATGCTCCCCTCTTCCCTACAACACCTGAGGAGGCATAGTACCCGCATGGCACGAACACATTCCTACGTCGGCAAAAGAAGCGGCTGGCTGCTGTCGTTCTGCAGCGGTGTACTGCTGTTGTTCGGTATCCACTCAGCCCAAGCAGCAACGTACTACGTCGATCCGGCTGGGCTCGACGCCAACCCGGGGACGAATGTCAGCCCCTGGCGGACACTGCAACACGCAGCGAACACGGCCAATGCTGGAGACACCGTCATCGTACGGGCAGGAACCTACGTCGGCGCAAAATTCAGTCGCTCCGGCACCTCGGGTGCGCCGATCACCTTTTCCGGGGAAAGCGGTGCTCTCGTCAACACACCTGGACCATCGAACAGCAACGGCGACAACCTGTGGGTCCGCAATGCCAACTATATTGTCATCGAAGGCTTCGAGACCCACAGCGCTCCCCGCTCCGGCATCGCCATCCAAGGCGAGCCGACGGCACCGGCAACCGGTATCGTGCTGCGCAACAACTTTTGTCACGACAACACCCGCTGGGGGATTTTCACCGGCTACGCGCTCAACGTGGTCATCGAAAATAACGAAACCTCGTACTCCGGGTTGGAGCACGGCATCTACGTCTCCAACAGCGCCGACAACCCCGTGATTCGCGGTAATATCGCTCATCACAACCACGCTAGCGGGGTACAAATCAACGCCGACCCTTCACTCGCTGGCGACGGCATCATCTCCGGTGCCTTAGTTGAAGATAACGTCATCTATGAAAATGGCGTGGGCGGCGGCGCAGCCATCAACCTCGCCTCAGTGCGCAGCTCTACCATTCGCAATAATGTACTCCACAATAACCACGCCAGCGGCATTGCCGGATGGGACGACGGCTCCGGCAATTCGTGGGGCACCAAGAGCAACAAAATTTTTCACAACACCATCGTCCAGGCCGCTAATGGACGCTTCGCTTTGGTGCTGATTCACGGCAGCAGTGGTAATCAAGTGAAGAACAATATCCTCATTCACACCGGCACGCGCGGCAGCATTGAGACCGACACCTCCAGCCTGAGCGGGCTTCAGTCTGACTACAACATCGTCAACAACCGTTTCTCATTCAACGAACAGTTCATTACATTGGCGCAGTGGCAGAAGAAGAAAAAAGACCAGCGTTCATTGCTCTGGTCTTCCCTCGCGGCGCTGTTCGTCGATCCGACGGCAAACGATTACCATCTTGCGTCAGGCAGCATTGCCATCAACACCGGCGTGACGCTCACGGCTGTCACCGATGACATCGAAGGGCAACCGCGCCCGCAGGGTCCGGCCTACGACATCGGGGCGTATGAGAGAAGCGTGCCGTAATAAGTTTTGACAGGTACCTGTGATGCTGCTCGGTGAGTAGAGATGCTTCGGTGAGGCGTCTCCAGCTTGCTTCGTTCAGGATAACCTCGGTGAAGGGTCTTGCAGCGAGATTCTTCGCTACGCTGCTCAGAAATAAAACGCTTAACCCGTGCCGGATACTCGTGGCAGCCCGTCATTCCGGGCGAGCACCGCGAGACCCGGAATCCAGGGGACAAAAACCTGGATTCCCGCCTGCGCGGGACTGACGGCCAGGGATGCTCCCTCTGTTTCTGCCCATTTGCTGTGGGTGTAACCCTCTGGACAACTCAGAATGACATGACCGGGGGGCGCGTTGTAAAGTGTACCAATGTCATACTTCCCGGTTTAGCAGCCGTTCTCGCACACCAGCCGGTGAAAAACGTTCTTCTACTTCTTGCCGTATGCTCTCCGCCTCTTGATGCCGTTGCGCTAGATAGGATTCCACGGCTTGCCGGTGACGGAGGTAATAGGTAATGACCGCATAAATGTCCACCAATTTGAGAGAAGGATATTTATAGGCAATCTGTTCAGCCGTGCTCCCGCTCAGAAAGGCACCAAGCACGGTGTCCAAACTGACACGAGTTCCGAGAATACGCACGACGCCTTCATCCGTGGAGTAAAGTGGCGGCGTTTCAGGCATCAAGGTTTCTATGATCGCTACAGGCATAGTTCGCTCCTTTCTGTAATGACTCAACTCTTCCAACAGCGCCTTCGCCTCTCGCCAGTCCCTCATGTCAAAGCCTACGGGAAACCGGGGCCTGGGATTGGGGGTTCGGGATCAGGGATCGGTCACGCTTCCCTGTTGCCCGTCCCCTGTTGCCTGTTGCCTCGCCTGCGCCAGCAGGAGTTCGCCTTTCAGTCGATACAGCTCGGCTTCGTAGAAACGTTCTCCGGTCTTTTCTACCTGGGCGAGTGCTTCGTCTAGCACCTCCAACCCAACCTCCGGTTGCTCCGCATTTCCATATGCCTCGGCTAGCAAAACCAACCAATATGGTCGCATCAGTTTTGTTCCGCTGGATTGGAATATCTCTAAACCTTGCCGGAGCTGCTCAATCCCATTCTTTCCCTTTTCAGTCTGAGCTAGAATTCCCCCTTGATGAAGAGCGCCCATTATCAAAAAGAACCGGAATCCTTGTTCATTTCCCAACGCGAGCATCATTTCCGTTTGTTTCTGACCTTCTGGCCAATCTCGGCGAAAATAACGGACCATAGCGGCCACTCCGTGTGCAAAAGCCAAACTGAAAGGGTGAGATAACTCTTCAGCCAAAGTGAGGGCTTCCCGGCTCCTCTTCAGAGCTTGGTCTGGATAGCCAAGGGACCAGAGAGTCCAAGAAGCATACCCCAGACAAGTTACCCCAGGATCTTGTCCGTACAGGAAGGTTAAAGGACGGTGTTTCTGCGGATCATAGAGAGCAATCCCCTGCTCCACATGTGCTTGGGCGGCTATCAATTCTCCTCGGGAAAACAAGGTGGCTCCCAACGCCACATGGGCATCTACAAGAAGGGTTGTGTCTTGTAGCAGTTGAGCCAGTCGAAGCATTTTCTCACCCAGCTCATAGGCTGTCGGCAGTTCTCCTCGTTGATTGTAAAAGAAGCGCAGTCCTCGAAGAATAGGAAAGATTTGAGGAGTCTCCCCTATCTGTTGGCATAGCTCGAATGCCTTCGTGTATGTGTTCTCTACTTCGGAAGCTGCGTAACCTCTCGTCGCAACTAAAGAGGTGCCTAAAATAGTTTGCAGGTTGAGTTCCTGATAATCGCGTTCAGGCGTATGAGGTAATGCCATCAACAATTCTATTCCCCTCGTAAGATGGGCAACAGCCTCCGTGTTGGCCGAACGTCGCGTTGCACGCTCCCCTGCTTTCTGCCAATACGGTATCACCTGCTCGATCAGCCCCGCCTCGGTGCAGTGATGCGCCAGCAATTCCGGCTGGGTTTTTTTGATCTCGACAAACCGTGCTCCCAGCACTTGGGCAATCTGTTGATGAAGCTGTTGGCGAGTGCTTTTGAGCAAGGATTGATACGCCGTATCTTGCACAAGCGCATGTTTGAAGAGGTAGGTCGCTTGCGGCAGGACACCGCGCTGATAAAGCAATTCCGCATCGACTAACTGCCGCAGCCCTCGTTG
Source organism: Pseudomonadota bacterium (assembly GCA_005804965.1). Classification (GTDB taxonomy): domain Bacteria; phylum Desulfobacterota; class Binatia; order Bin18; family Bin18; genus SYOC01. Next base: position 1,604 of record SYOC01000258.1, on the reverse strand, counting down.
CAGAGTATCCACCGTGAGCGAAGAAACAGATTGCAGAACGTCATAGGTAAATTCCCGCCCGATCGTAGCACCCATCTGGGCAATCTCTTTCGCAGGTCCCAGTCGATCCAACCGAGCCATCAGAGCGTCCTGCAATGTCGTAGGGATGCCCAACACACGCACGGGCGCAGCATGCTGCGCCCCTACAAACTCTCCTTCCTGTTCCCCGCTCCCCGTTGCCTGTTGCCTCAGGGTTTCCACAACAGACTTGGTCAACTCTTCGACAAACAGTGGCACCCCGTCGGTCTTGGCAACAATCTGCTGAAGAATCTCTGGCGATAAGGCTTTGCCGCCGGTCACTGTCCCGACCATCGCCTCTACGTGCGACTGACCCAAGCGACTCAAGGTGAGTTGACTGAGGTAAGACCGTGGCCCCCACGGCGGGGTAAACTCCGGGCGAAAGGTCAGCAGCATCAACAGTCGCGCTGTCGGGACCTGCGCGAGTAACAGCGTCAAAAGATCAAGAGTAGAAGGGTCCACCCAGTGCAGATCTTCCCAAGCGCAGTACACCGGAGCTCGCTCGGCTTCTTCGACGATCCACGCGATGATGGCCTCCTGCGTCTTCTCTTTCTGCTTCTGCGGACTCAGCGTGAGCGGTGGAGATCCTTCTGGATGCGGGAGCGACAGAAAAGTCGCCAGCAACGACAACGTCTCGGCCTGGGGGAAACGGTACGAGGCGAGCGCCTCAGTCAATTTGCCCAGCTTGGTCTGTGGCGTGTCATGCGGAGTAAACCGTAGGAATCGGTGCAGATGCTCAATGATTGGATAATAAGCGCTGTTCTGGTGATAGGGCGAACAGTGCAATTCGACTTGTGTCACCCCATCGCGCAGAGTCAGCTCTTGCAGTGTCTGCACCAAACGGGATTTCCCGATGCCAGGCTCGCCGCTGAGCAGCACGACTTGCCCAGCGCCCTACCCCACACGCCGCCAACGGTCCCGCAACATCTCCATCTCTAGCTCTCGCCCAATGAGCGGAAGTAAGCTGGGGTGAAGCGTCGCCTCGAAACGACTCTGAGTAACACTCTCTCCTCTCACGCGGTAGAGGTCCATTGGTGTCGCGATGCCCTTAAGTGTGTGCTGCCCCAGGTCTTCGGTGGCAAACAATCCATGCAAGAGGCGGAGGGTGGCGGCGCTCACAACCACGGTATTCGGGGCCGCTTGGCCTTGCACGCGGGCGGCGATGTTTGGCGTTTCGCCGAGCGCCAGTTGCTCACGCTTGGCTCCGCCGCCAACTTCGCCGACCACCACGAGACCAGTATGAATGCCGATGCGGACTTGCAATCCCCTCGCCCCTTGGGGGAGAGGGCTAGGGTGAGGGGTATCGTGAGATTGTGCAACTCTACGACCCTCACCCGCACTCGCGCTGCTCGTGCTACCCTCTCCCTGAAAGGGAGAGGGGACCAATTTTTGCATGGCCCCTACGATCTCCAACCCTGCCCGCACAGCCCGCACGGCGTCGTCTTCGTGTGCGGCTGGATAGCCGAAGTACACCAGTAACCCATCACCAAGATACTGGGCGATGTGTCCCTCATAGCGTTCGATGACCTCGGCGCTGGTTTGCTGAT
>SYOC01000257.1 GCA_005804965.1 Pseudomonadota bacterium | reverse complement strand
GTCGCCGGTTCGACCCCGGTCACCCGCTCTCTCTTAGCCCTTGTTTCGACAGGGGCTTTTTTATTGGTGCCGTGCGCTTGACGCTGCGTGTGTCGCCTGACACAGTTGCTGCGTGACGAATCCAGGTAAGCAAATTTTCCTCGTCGATGGTCAGTCCTATATCTACCGCGCCTTCTATGCGGTGAAAGAACTCGCCACTTCCCAAGGCTTTCCCACCAACGCCATTTTTGGCTTCGCGAATATGCTGCAACGCCTGCGCGAAGGCTACGCGCCGAGTCATCTCGCGGTGGTGTTCGATGCCAAAGGCAAAAACTTTCGCCACGACCTCTATCCGCAATACAAAGCTCGTCGACTGGCAATGCCGGAAACCATGCGCCCGCAGATTCCTCGTATCAAGGAACTCATCCGTGCCTATCGGATTCCGACCATCGAGCTGGCTGGATACGAGGCGGATGACATCCTAGCGACGCTCGTCACTCGCTGGGAGCGGGAAGGCGATGAAGTTGTCCTCGTCTCGGGCGACAAGGATTTGATGCAGTTGGTTTCCCCATACGTCACCATGCTGGACACCATGAAAGACGAGCGCATTGGCATTGAGCAAGTTAAACGCAAATTCGGTGTCGAACCTGCTCGTGTTGTGGAAGTCCAAGGACTCATGGGCGATGCCACCGACGATATTCCCGGTATTCCCGGCGTTGGCGAGAAGACCGCGATCAAGCTCATCAACGAATGGCACGATCTGGAAAATCTCTTGGCGCATGCTGCCGAGATTCCTGGCAAGCTCGGCGAAAAAATCCGCGAACATGCCGAACTGGCGCGTGTGTCCAAAACGTTGGCGACCTTGCATCGCGATGTACCAATCCACGTGGATCTCGAAGAGCTGTCGCGGAAAGACCCGGACATTGAGCAGCTCAAAGCGCTATTTCGTGAGTTCGAGTTTCGCCGGTTTCTAGTTGAAATCGAGTCGCCCTGGGATACGCCAGCGGAAGGCTTTCCTCCGCCTGCGCAAACTGGAGAGTATGAAACGGTGTGGACCGAGCTACAGCTCGATCATGCGGTGCAAGCGATTCGCGCAGCTAAATCCTTTTGTCTTGATACCGAGACCACTGCGTTGGACCCGCTGAACGCAGAACTGGTCGGGGTGTCTTTGGCGATTGAAGAAGGAAAGGCGTGGTACATCCCTGTCGGCCATCGTGGCGAACAGGCGGAGCAACAGTTGCCGCTCGACCATGTCATTGCTGTGCTACGGTCGTTGCTCGAAGATCCGACGCTCTCGTTGCTTGGTCAGAATGCCAAGTACGACATCATGGTGCTGGAGAAGTACGACTTGTGGCCCACCAACCTGACCGGCGATACTATGCTGGCGTCCTATGTGCTCAATCCCAGCCGCCGCCACAATTTGAACGACTTGGCATGGGAGCATCTGCAATATCGCATGGTCACGTATGAGTCCGTGACCGATGGCGGGAAGAAAAACTTCGCTGAGGTCGCGATTGCCGATGCCACGCGCTACTCGGGCGAAGATGCGGACATGACGTTGCGCCTTGCCCATCTCCTCTTTCCCCAGGTGCGCGAAGAAGGCATGAGTCACTTGTTTACTGAGATAGAGGTGCCGTTGGCGACGGTCTTGGCGCGGATGGAGCTGACTGGAATTCGCATTGATACCAATCTCCTTGCTGAACTCTCCGTGGAATTTGGTGAACAGCGTCAACGGCTCGAAAAGGAAATCCACGAGATGGCGGGAGAAGAGTTCAATGTCGCTTCTCCTCAACAGTTGCAGACTATTCTGTTCGACAAGCTCGGATTACCACGCGGCAAAAAGACCAAGACTGGATCATCCACCGACTCTTCCGTTTTAGAAGCCCTGGCCGAGCAGTATCCGCTGCCAGCCAAAATTTTGTCGTATCGTGGATTTGCAAAGTTGCAGAGCACTTACGTTGATGCCTTGCCCAAGCTGCTGCATCCGCGCACCGGGCGCATTCACACCTCATTTAATCAGACCGTGACTGTCACCGGGAGGCTCTCTTCGAGCAATCCCAATTTGCAGAATATCCCGGTGCGTAGCGAAGAAGGTCGACGCATTCGAGCGGCGTTCGTGCCAGAGCCAGGATGGGTGTTGCTGTCTGCCGATTACTCGCAGATCGAGCTGCGCTTACTGGCGCATTTGAGCCAGGACCCGGTGTTGGTCGAATCGTTTCAGAAAGGCCAGGATGTTCATGCTCGCACGGCGGCGGAATTGTTTCAGACTCCACTTGCCGACGTTTCCGCCGACCAGAGGCGAGAAGCAAAGACGATTAACTTCGGCATTATCTACGGCATGGGGGCGCAACGGCTCGGGCGTTCGCTTGGCATTCCGTTTAAAACCGCGCACGATTACATCAACCAATACTTTACCCGCTATGCCAATATCAAAGCATACATGGATGGCATTCTTGTCGATGCCAAAGCCTGTGGTTATGTGACGACGCTGCTGGGACGGCGGCGCTATGTGCCGGAACTGCAAAGCAAGAATGCACAACTCGTCGCGACGGCGGAACGCATGGCGATCAATGCCCCTATTCAAGGGACTGCCGCTGATCTGATTAAAATGGCGATGGTGGCGATTTCACGCCGCCTCGCGCAAGAGCAACTGTCCGGGCGGATGCTTCTCCAGGTGCACGATGAGTTGTTGTTCGAGGTGGAAGAGGGCAGTGTCGCACCGGTCATGGCGTTGGTGCGAGAGTGTATGGAGAACGTCATGATGCTACGGGTGCCGCTCAAAGTTGATATTGGCACCGGCGCGAATTGGGCAGAGGCGCATTAGCTGTAAGGGAACAGCTGCGTGCTGGCTATGATCGACTACCGTCGGTGCAGACTTGCCGGCTTATGAAAGAGCTTGAGCATGATCGGGATTGAGATAAAGAAACCGTAGGGGATAATGCCGACAGCATAGAGGAGTAGGGCAGCAATCCCCCAGAACGTGCCGAAGAACGACCAGATGATGGCAACAAGACCCAGCGGAAGAGCGAGGAGAATCAGCCAAATTGTGGTGACGAGTGCGTGATTATCCGGCAACATGCGCGTACCCTACCATGCAACGCACTTTGAGCAAGAGCCGCGACAAACTGTCGAAGAAAAACAAAAGGAAGGATCAAGACTATGGATTACAGCAAGTACGAGCACATCCTCATCGAGAAAAAAGATGGGATTGCCCTGTTGACGATTAACCGTCCCGAGACCATGAACTCGACTAATGCTCGGTTGCATTACGAGTTGAGCAAGATCTGGCTGGATATCGCCGATGACCCTGAAGTGCGCATCGCCGTCATCACTGGAGCCGGGCGTGCGTTTTCCGCTGGTGGGGATTTCGCCATGGTGGAAGCTGCCGCTGGCAACTTCGAGGTGGTTGCGCCGCTGATGAAAGAAGCCCGCGACATCGTCCACAACATGATTAACTGCGACAAGCCGATTATTTCCGCGATCAACGGAACCGCCGTGGGTGCGGGGTTGGCGGTAGCGCTGATGGCGGACATCAGCATCGCCTCCGAGAACGCCAAATTTACCGATGGACATACGCGCCTCGGTGTGGCGGCAGGCGACCATGCCGCAGCCATCTGGCCGCTCTTGGTGGGAATGGCGAAGGCGAAATACTATTTACTGACCTGCGACATGCTTGACGCCAGGGAAGCGGAACGGATCGGGCTGATTAGTATGTGTGTGACACAAGATCAACTGATGCCAAAAGCGATGGAAGTGGCGCAGAAGCTGGCGAACGGGCCGCAAATGGCGTTGCGTTGGACTAAGCAGT
>SYOC01000256.1 GCA_005804965.1 Pseudomonadota bacterium | reverse complement strand
GGCCTTTGCCCATCGTCTGATGGCCGAGCACGCGAGCGTGCTCGGGCTCGAGGTTGGCACCGACGCGCTCTGCAACACCTACATGACCTGGCCGGGGCGCGACCGCGCCCTGCCCGCGTGGATCGTGGGTTCCCATCTCGATTCGGTGCCCGGCGGAGGCAATTTTGACGGTGCGGCGGGCGTGGTCTCAGGCCTCCTTGCGATTGAAGCTTTGCAGCGCGCCGGCATTCAACTCAGTCGCGATCTCACGGTCATGGGCATTCGCGCCGAGGAAAGTCTCTGGTTCCAATACTCGTACGTGGGTAGCCGCGGCGCACTGGGCGCGCTCAACGCCGATGCCCTGGAGCGTCGTCGAGTGGACACTGGGCGCTCGCTTGCGGATCACTTGCGGGAGGCAGGAGGAAGTCCGGAGACGGTACTCGCCGGCAAAGCTCACCTTAACGTCCGCGCGATCCGGGCGTTCCTCGAGGTGCATATCGAGCAGGCGCCCAGCCTCGCCGAGAGCGGCCACGCCGTCGCCATCGGCACCGCAATTCCCGGCAACGTCCGATACCCCAGCGTTCGTATCACCGGTGAATACGGACATATTGGACTGCCACGGCGCTTTCGGCGCGATGCTGCGCTGGCTGGCGCCGACATTGCCAACCGTCTCGATTGGCTTTGGGAATCATGGGACCGCGCCAATCGACCCATGGCATTCACCATCGGCGAATTTCACACCGACGCCGCCCGCCATGGCCTCACGATTGTCGCGGGCGAATTCCGCTTCAGCATCGATCTGCGCGCCTACGACCAAGCCGATCTCAAGGAACTCGAACACGCGTTTCTTGGTATCGTGAGTGAGGTCGCCGCAGCCAGGCAGGTGCGGCTCGATCTGGGCACGCGAGCGAGTGCCGAGGTCGCCAAAGCCGACCGCGGAATCAGCCGTGATCTTGCCGCGTGCGCGTCGCGCCTCGGCATTGACGCGCCGCCCTTGCTGAGCCCGGCATCCCATGACGCTGCTGCATTTTGCGCGGCGGGCGTTCCATATGGATTCGTCTCCATCCGTAACCCCAACGGCAGCCACCATCCCGAGGAGCAGATGGAAATCGACGATTTTCTGCGCGCCACCGCAGTGCTGGCTGAGTATTTGCGCGAGCAGTCATTGGGTTGACCAGACAGCTGCATGTCCTCATCCAGAGGCCACGCGCTACGACTAGCCGCCAACCCGACTTTATGACCGTGTTCAACACTCGCCGTGGCCACCAGTTTTTGCTTCTCAGGGTTCAACATGACTACCTCTACACACGACCAGTTGCAATGGCAGCGCCCACCATGCCGCAGTGTCTGGCCGCATGGATTCTTTGGGTCATATAGCTACACACCAGCCATTAAGACATCGACCGCGCGGTTGAGTCGGTCACCCTGGTCCGCCACGCTTCCCGCGCGGCGCAAACTTGTGCGCCGCACAGCGGCTATCAGGCGGGTGGCAAGCACCCAGTGCTGGCCGTCATGCAAAAGCTCAGGGTTCAGGTCCTTCACCGCTGGGTAGTTGGCCAACATAGGAATCACCACCACCGCCGGGTCAGGTGGCAGCAGGTTGCTCTCGACCACCACCATCTTCACCCCGTTGTATTCGGCCACGTCGTAGCGGGTCAGGCGTTCCACGAAGAACCCCCAGGCGCGCTCATGATGTCGGCCAGCGGGTGCCCATGGCGCTCGTGCCAAGCCGCTTGTGCCGCAAAGACCTCGGCGTTTTGTTGCAGCCATTGCGCATGCCGGGCACTGGCCACTGCATTTTTGAGTGCCGCCTCGGCCACGGCAGACACATTGATGTCCAGTGCTTTTGCATCAGCCAGCACTTCGGCATTGAGAGTCAGAGACGTTTTACGCTTGGTTGTTGATACCATTCTAGAGTACTCCAAAGTTATACCGCCAATTATACCGTACTTTCGGAAGACTATCTGGCTGAAGTCTTATCCAATGACGTTTGTGCCTAAAGTGCCGATTGCGTATTCACTTCTCTCCTCACGATTGAGAGGACAGCATGATCGAAAGGATTTTTGCCAAGCGCGCCTGTTTAGCGAAAAATCCTTACAATCGTGCGGATTAGTGATGAAGATACCCATCGACAATGCAGCAGCCATCGGTCAGGTGGTGCGTGCCAGCCGTAAGGCACAGAAGATCCGCCAGGACGACGCTGCAGGCAGCATCGGTGTTAGCGAGAATTTTCTTGGCAAGGTCGAACACGGCGGTGAGTCCGTACAGTGGGGGAAGCTCTTTCAAGTCCTTGAAGGGCTAGGCATCCGGGTGATGGTGGATGTACCCGATAGCGTGGTCGCCTATTTGAACGATCCAGCTAGTATCAAGGGCAGGCCATGAACGGCTGGTTGACCTTGCCCCCGAAAACCGGATCCCTTGCTGAGTAGTTCATAAAAATTGGCACTTTCGGTCGCTCGATGCTAGTCCTATGGTGATTCGACCTGGCCCTCTCTCCCTTCCTGAAGCGACTGCCTTGACCGAGCTGGCTCGCGTCCGCACCAGTCGTGAGCCCGACAGGGCATTGCTCCATGCGAACGAACTTGATATCCAGTTGGCCGCCCGAGGTTGGACCTTGCCGGTTACCTACGGCGCTAACGGTATTTCTTCCACTGGGTTGCCCCACCCGCGCACTTCTGATTTATCTCCTGATCTTGTGCTGGCAACTCTGGCGAGAGCAGAGGCCGATGCGAGTAAAGAAGGGTATGGCGCGACACTGGCGTTTGCGTTCCGATCTGCGCAAGGGCCGGAGATCAAGGCGCTCAACTTGCTTTATGCAAATTGCGCGACCGCGAGTGAATCTTTCTGGCTTAAGTTTTTTAACAAATATTTGGCTTACTTCGGCAAGAACGAGGAGCACGATTCCGATAGTGCGCCTTACTCGATCGGACTGTCTCATGGAGTAGGGGACCGTTTTTCGCGCCTAAGGGGTGCACATGCCTACGCTGGGGTCAATAGCGGACCACTCATAAGTGTGCTGATGCCAGTCCGTAATGCTGCGGCCACGCTTAAAGCAGCGGCGGAATCAATCCTTAACCAAACCTGGCGGCGCCTCGAGCTTATTTTGATTGATGATTGCAGTAATGATCCAAGTATGGAAGTGGCTGAGAAACTCGCCGCTCACGACGCCAGGGTTAGGCTGGTTCAGCTGAACACTCCGGGAGGGCCTTACATTGCGAAAAATGTCGGCTTGCAAAGTGCCACTGGCGATTTCATTACTGTGCACGACGCTGATGATTGGGCATTTCCCACTCGCCTTGCAGACCAGATTAGACCTATCCTGGATGACCGGAGCGCCACGCTCAAGGTGACCATGGGGAAGTCGTTGAGAATGACTGCCAGCGGATTATTCACCCGGTTTCAGCCGGTGGGCTGGGTAACGTCGGATGGAGCCATGCGGTGGTGCTTCCCGTCTCCTTTATTTGAACGACGATTTTTCTTGGAAAAATTGGGGGCTTGGGATAGCGTCAGAGTTGGCGCTGACACGGAAATTGTTCAGCGCGTTCGTCGATTTGCCGCGCAAACAATCAGAGTGCTGGATATTCCGGTGATGTTGCAACTTGACAGCGAGGGAAGTCTCACCCGCCATCCGGACACCTACAACGACGACCGCGGCGAAGCGCCTGCGCGGGAGCACTACCGGCAACAATGGCAGCGCTGGCACGCGACCCACGCTGAAATGCCGCGCTTCACTTTTCCCCTGGTGCAGCGCCCTTTCGACGTGATGCCCGCTTTGCAAGGCCATGCTTTGGACGTGGCAGATCTGGTTCGCGTAACCCGTGGGAATCGATAGCCCCGTATTTGCCGCTGAAGGCGCAAATCACCGCTTCCACGGAGATCGCTGCAACGTATGGCGTCGTCCCTGATATTCCATTAAATCATTGATTCGTATTGATAATTCCGCATATTTCGGCTATGATTTCTCTCGGTTTTTCGCGTTCCACCCCCAATTTTCTGGGAGTTCTCCGATGACGGACGCAGCCGATTTCTTTCGTAGCCGCCTCGATCAAATGATCGATCTTCGCCACCCGCTGTCGATCCTGGCTTCGCGTATGCCGTGGCGGGAACTCGAGGCGAGTATGGCCAGTGTCCTCGCCAATCGCGTTCGTTCCGGCAAGAAGATCGAGGGGTCTGACTTGTTTGGCCCGGTCAGCGGTATTGCGAACCCTGGATCCTCCGGCGGTCGGCCGCGGATTTCGTTGCGCCTGATGATTTCGCTGCTTTATCTGAAGCACG
>SYOC01000255.1 GCA_005804965.1 Pseudomonadota bacterium | reverse complement strand
CGGCTTGGGCATGAAGGTCGCTGTTTTGCCGTGCTTACGGGCGACGTTTTTGACGACATATTTGAACCATTGGAGCGCGTCAGCCATCTTCACCAGCGAGAGGAAGCGCATGTCGATCTCTGCCTGTCCAGCAGTCGCTACTTCGTGGTGCTGGCGCTCAACGCGGATGCCGACCCGTTCCATGTACTGCACCATCTCTTGGCGGATGTCCTGTTGCGAGTCGATCGGTGGAACTGGGAAATACCCTTCTTTGTAACGCGGCTTGTAGCCCAGATTGGGGCTTTCGTTGCGTCCGGAATTCCAGATGCCTTCCACGGAATCGACGTGGTAGTAGCCTTCATGCTGGTTCTGGTCGAAGCGTACATCGTCGAAGATGAAAAATTCCGGCTCTGGACCGAAATAGGCAGTGTCACCAACGCCAGTGGACTTCAGGTACGCCTCGGCTTTGCGGGCAATATTACGTGGATCGCGGGTATAATCTTCTTTGGTGATGGGATCGACGATGTTGCAGATGAGGCTCAAAGTTGGAACCCCACAGAATGGGTCCATCACTGCCGTTGTCGGGTCTGGCATCACCAGCATGTCCGAGGCGTTAATAGCCTGCCAGCCACGGATGGATGAGCCATCGAAGCCAAGCCCTTCCTCGAAGATGTCTTCCTCGTACTCACTCAAAGGAATGGTGAAGTGCTGCCAAGTGCCGAGAAGATCCATGAATTTGAAATCGACTGCCTCGGCGTGTTGTTCGCGCGCGATGCGCACTGCGTCTTTCGGGGTCATACCCTACTGTCCTCCTTCGCTGAAATGCGACTCTTAAAATATGCTGACTGTACTTAGACGGCGTCCTCGCCGCGCTCGCCCGTGCGGATACGGACGACTTCCTCGACCGGCGTCACAAAAATTTTCCCATCGCCGATGCGCCCGGTGCGCGCCGCTTTTTCGATGGTGTCCACGACTTTGCTGACGAGGTCCTCTCCGACGATAATTTCGAGTTTCACCTTCGGGAGGAAATCCACGACGTATTCTGCCCCTCGGTATAACTCAGTGTGGCCCTTCTGACGACCGAAGCCTTTGACTTCGCTGACCGTCAGTCCGCGCACACCAATCGTGTTGAGATTTTCTTTCACCTCATCAAGTTTGAATGGCTTGATGATCGCCTCGATTTTTTTCATGACGCCCTTCATTGCGAGTAACCTCCAAGGCTTCTGTAGAGCAAATCCCCATCCCTGTAAAGCGGATTTCTCGGTCTTGTGAGATGGGTTTGCCTGTGAGGTTGGTCGCTGTGTGTATTTTGCTCCGGTCCTGCTGCCTGCACGCGCGTGAGAAGTCTTACAGAAATCAGCAAGACCAATGCCATCAGGGTGTTCTTCTTATTGGCATGTTCTCGCGGGAGAAAGCCTCTTTCCAGGCAAACGTGCTCTTGTTGATGCCTAGTTTCCAGGCATCGCTGTTTTTTTAAGCAGCAGGCGATTAGGGTTTCTTGAGGCTAAATTTTGTTTCCTGTCCCTTCAGCAGACGGACAATATTCTCTTGGTGACGAGCAATCACAAATCCGGCATTAATCATGCCCGCAATCGCTGATGCGAGTGGATATCCTAAAGCGAGCAGGAACATCGGCGTCGCTGCCGTCGCCGCAAGCGAGGCGAGGGAGACGATACGGCTCACAGCAAACGTGAGGATAAACACGGCCAATGAACACAGGATCGCCACTGGTGCTAAGCCAAGAAAGACGCCAAGTCCGGTAGCTACGCCCTTGCCGCCGGAGAAGCCGAGGAAAGGAGAAAAGAGGTGCCCGAGCAATGCTGCTACTGCAGCGCACGCCATCGCTGTGTCGCCGAGGTCCCAATAGCGGACAGCGAGGACTGGGATCAGTCCTTTCACCGCATCTCCAAGCAAAGTGAGCAGGCCCGCCGTTTTGCCAATGCTGCGCGCGACATTCGTCGCGCCGATGTTGCCACTCCCCACTTTACGTACATCGACACCTAATCTTCCTGCGATAATCACGCCGGTGGGAATAGAGCCAGCGAGATAGGCAAGTACGGTGACGAGAAGGAGAGTCATGCCGATGACTTTACCGGTTAGGGGGCGACGCAGGCGGTGGGGGAGAAGCCGGAGAAGAAGTAGGAAGGGTGGTCGGGGTGACTGGATTCGAACCAGCGACCCCACGGTCCCGAACCGTGTGCTCTACCAGGCTGAGCCACACCCCGACACAATGCATCCGATGAATCTTGGAAATTCGTGCTCCGCATGTAATAGCTTCTGCCGGGTGAGCGGGTCAAGCCCTATCTCATATGGAGAGCTTCATCCGGAGCAGTTGGTGAACCGCTCCGGCACCATCATCGTCTTATGGATTGGTTGAAGAAGTAGGCTCTTGCTCTGTCGTGGCTTGTGGGGCTGCCTTGGGGCTTGCTTCTTCCAGTGCACGAAAGCGCCGTTCCAATTCGTCGAACTTGTTCGCCATGTCTTGCACGCGAGCAGCGGTGGTTTCGAGCTGCTTGGTCGCTTGATCGCGTTCTTGGCTGACCTCTTGCAGTTCTTGCTCCAACTTCTGCACGCGGTGACTTGAAGCCAGTAAATAATCCCCGCCGCCAGCAGTGGAAAAGAAATACCCGGTTCCGCCGGTGCCAACGAGTAACCCAATAAGTAATCCGAAGAAAAATCTGAACACGATTACCTCTCTCTGTTTTTTGATGGGAGTGCCCAGTGCTTGTTACAGGTCGCAAGATAACACGTCTCCAACTGCATGAAACCCGCCCTGAGTCAGCATCGTGATGTGGCGTTCTTCCATGATGTCGCGCGGCCACGCCAGCAAGCGACGACAGCCACGTCGGCGCGCTCGGGCTTTGGCGAAATCGAGGAGATGTTGGCCTAGCAGACTGGGGGCAGAGGCTGGCAACACGGTATCCACAGTGGCATGCCACCCACATTCCCGCAGTTCCCGCACATAGCAAACCAGCAGTGCCCCGAGAATGCTCCCTTCGTGTTCCGCGACATAAAAATCGAGGCTAGGGTCGCTGGCCAAGCGTCGCCAATGCCGGGTGCGTGCTGTGTCTGTCATGACCGGCACTGTCGACATGATAGGAGCAAGCAGCATCTGTAAAGCGGGAAGGTCGGTCCGTTTCCCGCGTCGAATTTTTACTGCCGTGTCGTGCATGCCGGGCATGTCTACCATTCCTCACGGCAAAGTCCAAGGTCCAAGAGCTGGGGGCGCAGTGCACGAACCGGTGCCTACTGGTTCCCGCCGAGCGGCTTCGCTATGGTGCCCGGCCATGCCAGACATGACTCGTTCCCTGACTATTGATCGTCTCTCATACGGCCCAGCCGGGGTGGGCCGCTTGGAGGGGAAAGCGGTCTTTGTGCCTGAGACCGCGCCGGGTGATGTGGTTGAGATACGAATCGAAGAAGAAAAGAAGGGCTATGCCCGAGGCCGCGTTACGGCGCTCCTGAGTGCGTCCCCGGTCCGGAGAGCATGCCCGTGCCCGTACGTGCAACGGTGTGGCGGCTGCCCGTGGCAACACCTCACTTACGAAGAGCAACTGCGCTCGAAAGAAACGCTTGTGCAAGAACAGTTGCGGCGCATCGGCGGCTTTTCTGACATCCCGCTACTGCCGATTCTTCCTTCGCCGCAGGAATGGCGCTATCGCCACCGTATTCGCCTCCATGTCGAACAGAATAAGCGCCTGGGATTTTCTCCGCCGCGCTCGCATGCCGTCGTGGAAATTCAGGATTGTCTCATCGCCTGGGAGGGAGTCGCTGAGCATCTGCAACTCGCGCGCGAGTGGGTGGCAGCTGTGCGCACGCCTATTGTGGAGCTTGAACTTGCTGTCAGTGATAAGGCCGTAGACAACAGAAAGGTTGGCGAGGCACAAGCCACGCCGAATTTGGTGATGATTGCCGAGGCCCTCGGGCCGCTGCACCCTGCTGATGTGCAGACGAGTGAGCGCTTTCTTGCCGCACATCCGCAGTGCGCAGGGCTGCGGATGTCTGGCCACGAGTGGCGGCGGACGTGGGGTGATACGTCGCTGACGTTGTCCTCGGAAGATGGGGTACTGACGACACGAGATGGCACCTTTACTCAGGTCAACCCAACCGCGAATCGCGTGCTCACGACAACGTTGCTCCAGCTGTGCGCCGTGCATGGCGAACAGCGTATTGTCGAGCTGTATTGTGGAGCCGGCAATTTGAGTGTGGCGCTGGCGCGTGGTGCCCGAGAACTTATTGGCATCGAACAGAACGGGGTTGCGGTCGTCGCCGCGCAAGCCAATGCTGCGCATGCCGGTCTGATGAACACGCGGTTTGTCCAAGATTCAGTGCTTGCTGGCGTGCAGCAGTTATTGCAGGACAAGGTGCGATGTGACGTGCTCGTGCTTGATCCACCGCGCACGGGTGCTGCCGAGGTGATGGACCTGCTGCCGCAGCTTGGAGCCGCCACGATAACGTATGTGTCGTGCGACCCAGCCACCCTGGCACGTGACCTCCGCCGACTGCACTCGCACGGCTATCGACTGCAAGCTGTGCAGCCTCTCGATATGTTCCCACAAACGTACCATGTGGAAACCATCGCTGTTTCTGTCTTGACTTGATGCCCCTTGCCTCCTATGCTTCCCCCAACGCCGCCTGAATTGCGAGAAGGTTGTTCTCTCTGGAGACTAGATATGCCGACGACACCACAGGAAAAGGTGAAACGCCCAAAGGTTACGCTCATTCCCTCCAAAGGAGTCTCGCAAACCATCAACTATCTGCTTGAAGATCGTAATGAATTAGAATGGCTCGTCGCAATCGGACGCAATAAAAAGGGAGAAATCTTTTTTTATGACACTGGCGGCGACATTATTGAAGATCTCGGGACTCTCGACTACCTTAAGCAGCGTCTAGTCCGTGCCCACTTTGGCGATGAGTGGGAATAGAGATCCTTTCGACTGATCCGCTCCGTAGACTTTCTCTTGTGTCGGCTGAGCCGGCTCGCGGCTCGATCCGCCTTTTCAATCTTCGTCTTCGATGGGATGCTGGGCAATGACCCGACCATTGTCAATGACAAGTGGCACTCGATCCAAAAATTTGCCGCAAGGCGGGCCGAAAATGCATTCCCCGGTGTCAGGCTCAAACGCTGCTCCGTGCGTCGCGCAGAGGATATAACGCTTGTCCTCAGTGAGAAACTGGTTTTCTACCCAGTCCATCGTCATGGGAACATGGCGACAGCGGTTGATGTAAGCGAAGAGCCGCCCCTCATAATTCATCATGAAGCATTCAACCTCGCGGCCATCGACCAGGAGATAGAATTTCTTGGTTTCACCCGGTGGCAGCTCGCCGACGCGGGCAATCTCAACCGGTGGCGTTTGGAACAACACAACGTCCTCCTGTTTCCCTTCAACTTGCCGGTCTTGTAGCATGCCCGCCGACAAGGCAGAAGAATGGTATGCAGGGAATTGCTCAGAAAAATCAAAAATCAAAAATCAAAAATCGAAAGTCGGAGCAGGCGATCCATTCTGGCAATTTTTGCCCCTTCGACTCCGCTCAGTGCAGGCTTTTGCCCTTTGCCTTTTACCTTTTGCTTTGAGTTGCCCGAGCCTCGCCTGGGCGCAGTCGAGTGCGTTGTCGCTGGAAGAAGGCACGTTCCTCGTTTTTCACCCAGTCTTTGTGCATTTTGCCATTGCCTTGCTCTTGTTCGGTTTTGTCATTGATTGGTGCGGGAGCATGCTTGAGCAGACACAGACCCAATCGACGGGGCGGTTCTGTTTCCTCGCCGGGGTGTTGGCGTTGGGCTTAGCCGTGATGACCGGGTGGATCGAACAGACGTTGCCGCGCCCGGTGAGCGTCTTTGACGCGCAGATGCAAACCACGCTCGTTCGCCACGAGTATTTGGGGTACGGGCTCTTCGCTTTTTTTCTCGTGTTGGCCATTGCGCGGATGCGTATTCAGGGGCGATTACCCGCGCTTTTTGTCCTGCTGGGAGCGTTTGGATCGCTCGGGTTGCTTTTCCAAGGCTACCTGGGCGGGGAGTTAGTCTATCGTTACGGTGCTGGCGTGCGGGCTGTGCAGGTGCTGAGCGTGCCGCCAGCGGCATCCGAACAAAAAAAAGCCCCGGAGTAAAGCTCCAGGGCTTGAGGCGTTCGCGTCGCACAGCGAATCAGCCAGCGGTTTCTTCAGCTTTGAACCCGGCTTTGGTGTGGGTGCCGTCGCAAAACGGCTTGTTGGCTGACTGGCCGCAGCGGCACAGATAAATCGGATCGCCTTGCCCAGTATATTCATTGCGTTTTTGGTCGGTCACTTTTGGACCGCCTGTGACTTCGAATGGCCCGTTCTTCAGTGCTCGGATGTTGACATCTGCCATATGCTTCCTCCTTTGTGAAACTCGCCAATAAGGTTACTTGCGTTCGCGAGTATGCCACACCCTACACGGCGTGGCAATGTTGCTAATCCGCCTCATCCGGCGACTCACCTTCTGGTGGCGGCGGGACCGGTTCCAACGGCAAGGCGAACGGCTCTAACGACATCGACGGTGTGCCGGTGGTGATGAGTTCGGCAATCAGCTTGCCGGTCATCGGGGCCATGACGATGCCGTTACGATGATGCCCGGTGGCGAGGATGACATTTTCTAGCCCTGGTGCTCGGCAGAGAATCGGGCGACGCGAAGGCGAGTAGGGTCGCAGTCCCGCCCAGAAGCGATGAAGCGGTGTACTGCGCAGCTCCGGCACCAGCACCACGGACCGGTCAATCAGTGCGCGGAGCGTGGCAAGCGACACGTCTTTGTCATAGCCGACAAATTCGACAGTCGAGCCGATGACCACTTCGCCATTTTTCCGTGGCACTAAATAATGATCGTCCCACGAAATGACATGCCGCACCAGCGTCGAGCGTACGCTCATCATCTGGCCTTTGGCGGGTTGCACCGGGATGGTCAGACCGAACACCTCGCCTACTTGTTGGGACCACGACCCCGCCGCGATGACGACGGTGTTGGTCGATATCCACTCGTCGCCAATGCGAACAGCAGTCACTTTGCCGTTGCCGATCCGCGCCTCGGTAACAGTAGCATCGGTGCGGATGGTGGCCCCGCGTTGCACGACAGCGTTTGCCCACGCCTCGGCGAGTTTGCCGTTATTGAGATGGTGATCGTCCGGAAAATGCACGGCCCCACGAAGATCGGTGGTCAGATGCGGTTCCAGCCTGCGCACCTCTGCCGCAGATAACCAAGCGGCAGCCGAGCCTTGCTCGCGGCGCAGTTGATAGATCTCGCGGTATTTCTGCTCGTCCGCTTCAGTGCGGAGCAAGTCGAGCACGCCAGCAGTTTGATATTCGACACTGAGACCCGAGCGCTGCTCGATTTCTTCTACCAGTGCAGGATAGAGAGCTTGGCTCGCGCGTTTGAGCTGATAGACAGGACCTTGCCGCGAGCGTCCGCTAGAGACGGCGAGAATCCCGGCGGCAGCGGACGAGGCTTCCTGCCCAGGCTGGTGCTTCTCCACCACGAGAATGCGCTGTTGCTGTTCCGTGAGGTTCCAGGCAATGGCGAGCCCGATGACCCCACCCCCAATAACGACGACGTCGGCTGTCTGTGTCATGGCTCGGCATTGTAGCGAAAAAGCGCCGGGAGGTAATGAGCCGGGACTCACCTAAAATGTGAGACGGAATACGCAGAGGATGAGGTATCGGTAGAGGCGGCTCGGCGAGTTGCCTGCACCTCGCACATTTACTGTCTCCCCTGCACTTCCTGCAACACTGTGGCTAACGGAGCGACCATGACGTCTTTCCGCAGCGGGTAGGCCGATGCAACCGGAGCCACGATCCACGCTTGCTCCGGCTTGAGGTCTTCCAGCGCATGCCAGAACCCGTGTGTCGGTTCGGGTGCAGTGGAGACTTTGCATTCGATGGCCAACAGCCTGCGGCCTTTTTGCAATACGAGATCGCACTCGGCTCCTGCGCTGGTACGGTAGAACGAAGCGTCCCAAGACGTGCCAAGCTGCCCGAGCATTTGTTCGATGACGTAGCCCTCCCAGGAACTGCCATAACTGGGGTGACCAAGCAGATCGTCGGCATCAGCGATGCGCAGAAGCGTATGCAAAAGGCCACTGTCGCGGATATAGACCTTGGGGGTTTTGACCAGCCGTTTCTTCAGGTTGGCGGCGAAAGGCGGGAGCACGCGCAGCATGAAAGCCCCGCTCAGCAGGCCAAGATAGGATTGAACCGTTGGTTGCGCAACACCCAGCGACTGCGCCAATTTCGAGGCATTCCACAATTGACCATGTACGTGTGCGCACATCTGCCAGAACCGCCGCGCCGCCGTCTCGGGAATTGCTATCCCCAGTTGGCGCAGATCCCGCTCGACAAACGTGCGGATAAAGGCGTCGCGCCACTCACTGCTCGCTTCGTCAGAGTCCGTCAAATAGCTACGCGGAAACCCGCCTCGTAACCAATGTCGGTGCCATGGAGTGGCTTCTCCTGCTCCAGAGGCGTCGGCGATCTCAGCCAACAAGAATGGCGTGAGTTCGAGGTAGCCAATCCGTCCAGCCAGCGTTTCTGAGCTTTGCTTGAGCATGGCAGGCGAGGCGGAGCCCAGCACTAGGAGTTGTCCATTGCGGCCTTGTTCGTCGAGAATACTACGCAAAACCGGAAATAAGTTCGGTTGTCGTTGAATCTCGTCTAGGCAGACGAAGTCGTTGGCATGCAGCGCAAAGAACGCTTCGGGATCACGCAACCGATTGAGATCTGCCGGTCGTTCCAAATCCAGATAGACCGAGCGAGGAATGTCTGTAAGAAGCTGCTTGGCAAGAGTGGATTTGCCGCATTGACGCGGTCCCAGCAACCCAATAGCCGGAAATTGGGTGAGCCAACGACGTAATGTGGTCATGAGTAAACGTGGAGTCATCCTCGCAAATTAAAAATCATACTTTGAATTTGCAAGGACAGTGGAAGCGAGAGAGCGCTCTTCCTTCTCGACTTTTCTTCCCCGTGTCGTGGTTTTCCGCTATCGTGGCCACGCAAGGCTCTGTGGGGAAGGGGTGGCCGTCGATGCTGGGACGCACGCTCGAACAGAAAGCTGTCTGGACTTATCGCTTGGCTTCGATCGCCGCGACAGTCGAAGCTTTTTTTCTCTTCATTTTTGGTCTGGACCTCAGCACACGGCAAACGTGGCTGTTTTTCGTCTTTGGGATGCCGGCCACATTTGTCATGTATGGCACGGACCGCTGGCTGATTGGTCGTTACGTAAGCCCCATCCTTCCGGCTCTGGCCGCGCTTGATGCTGGACGTACTCCCGAGTTGCCGACTGCGTATCGCGCCTGGGTGCAGTCGCTGAATCTCTCAACGCTGACACTTATTCGCGTGCTGACGGTGCATGCGCCCTCGATCTTGCTGCCGATTTCGCTGTTGTGCGGACTGGCGAATCTTTTCGCTGGATTGGACCTGAAATGGTGGCAGTTTGTCGTATTGTGGTTCTTCTGGCCGATCACGGCCGTGCCGCACGCGATCCTTGAGTATTTTCTGATTGATCGTATCAGCCAGCCACTGTTGATGCGGCTTGACCCGCACGTGCGTACCCATGCCCTGCGCTCGCTCACGCCAGCAACGATGCTTGAAACTTTGCAGATGGCAGCAGGACGCGAACTCGCTGAGCCGCGCGTGGTGCGTATTCCGACGGCAGTGCAGCTTGCTGGTATGTTTCTCTTCGTCAGCTTAGTGCCGATGTTTGCGCTTGGTGCCTCGGTATATCTCAAGATTGCTGTTGGTCGGCTGGCAGCGGTCGGGGCGTGGATTACGTTGCTGATTGGCATTAATGCGGTGGTGAGCATTGCTGTGGTCGCGTTATCGTCCATGCGCGTGCATCGTTCTATGCAAGAGCTGCTTGATGAAATGGCCCGGGTGCAAGCTGGAGACCTCTCTGGGCAGTGGAGCCCGCATTCGACGGACGAGTTTCTCGACTTAGACAAAGGATTCAATCAGATGCTCGCCGGGCTGCGCGAGCGTGAGCAAATCAAAGACACGTTCGGGCGCTTCGTCTCGCGTGAGGTTGCCGATGCCATTCTGGAAGGGCGGGTGCCGTTGGCTGGCGAGCAGCGCGAAGTCACGATCTTCTTTCAAGACTTGCGCGGTTTCACCACTATGAGCGAACGCATGCAACCGGCAGAGCTGTTACGAGTGCTCAATCGGTTTTTTACTGAAGTTGTGGCGGCCATCGAGTCCGAAGGTGGTGTGGTGAAGCAGTTTACCGGCGACGGGGTGATGGCATTATTCGGTGCGCCAGTGCCGCATGCCGACGATCCTGCGCGTGCGGTGCGTGCGGCATTGGGGTTGGTGGAGCGTCTGGTGGGGTTGAATGTGCGTTTGAGCGCTGAAGGAACGCCCACGCTGCGGGTAGGCGTGGGTATTCATACCGGCGATGTTGTCGCCGGGCGCATCGGTCCCGACACGCGCGTAGAATACGGTGTGGTCGGTGATCCTGTGAATCTGGCGAGTCGTATCGAAGGGCTGACCAAGGAAGTACAGGCGACCATCTTGGTCTCGCGTGTAACGGCGGATCGCCTCGGTGATGAATTCGCCTTTGGCCGTACTGCCGTCTTGCCGGTCAAAGGAAAACAGCAACCGGTCGAAGTGGTAGAAATTCTGGGGCGGGCAGGGCAGGATGCAACGCAGCTGGCGGTGGCTGCTGGCATGGCAAGTGCCTGACAGATATAAAGCGGGAACCGTACAACGAAAGGACAGACTCATGGCTGAACAAGATCTTTTCGAGATTATCTACTCTACGCGAGCAATGCGTCGCTTGAAGCCCGACCCGATTCCCGAAGAGACGCTGAAGAAGATCATCGACGCTGGCATTCACGCCCCCAGCGGCGGCAATCTGCAAGACTGGGGATTTGTGCTGGTGCGTAAGCCTGAACTGAAGCAGTTCATTCGCGACCATTACTGGGGGATGTGGCAACAACTGCAAGGCAGTCGCCCGCTACCGGCTGATTTGCCTCCAGCACGCAGACGGCTCATGGCGTCTGCTGCGCACTTGGCTGAACATATGGAGGAAGTGCCGGTGATCCTTTTGGCCTGTGCCAAGAAGGTGTATCCGGCTTTTGCCAGCGTGGGGCAAGATCGTGCCAGTGTGGCGACCGTACACGGGTCCATCTACCCCGCCGTACAAAACATGATCCTGGCTTGCCGTGCCCTCGGCGTGGGCACAGTGCTGACCACCATCCATTGTTGTTTCGAGGACGAGTTGAAACAGAAGCTCGGCATTCCCGCAGATGTTGAAATTGCCGCCTTATTGCCGCTGGGCTATCCGCAAGGTCGCTTCGGCCCGACGGCACGCAAGCCAGTCGAGGAAGTGATTCACTGGGACATGTGGGGGCAACGAGTGGTTGGGTAAATAGAACATACCTGCTGCCGATATGGCTCTCCAGCTCTACTGCCAAATCGGTAGCTTGTGTATCGTAACCGCCTTGAGTGAAGGAATTCAGAAATATGGCAACTCCCACGTCTCCTGAGACACACTTTCCATTCCGCTGCGACATGAGCGCTATTGAACCGCCCCAACGCAAGCAACATATTGCCACTGCGACTGCTGTCTTCCGTGCAGTGCAAGAGATTCACGAACTGCCCACTGGATATGGGTTCTGTTTGCCTAATGAAGCGACTGTGCTGTTGCAGACTGCTGAATTCATTATGCGAGAAAAGCTGTGTTGTCCTTTCTTTGGGTTTAAAGTGGAAATTGAACCAGAAGGGGGACCGCTGTGGCTATACTTGACCGGCCCGGAAGGGGTCAAACCGTTTATTCAAGCTGAGATTGGCGAGGCATTGCCGGAAACTGTGGCCCGCGCTGCCCAGTTTCGCTTTGGCGCGGGCGCATAGCGACTCAGCGAGTATGTTAGCCGCCTGCCATTCCATCTAGCTGGCGGCTCCGTTGCCTGAGTGCTTCGCGTACAGGAAGGTAGGCTTCGTTGGCATCCTAGCGGTCTACATACTCTTAACAGAAACTGCTTATCCTCGCCCTTCACTGCCGATTTCTTTCGTGCCGGCGTTGCGCGTCGTTGTCTATTTACTCTCCCCGCTTCTTTTCTTCCTCCTTCTTGCTTGTGCCAATGCAAGGAGAGTTCTTGTCTCTCTGTTCAGGCCAGCAACCGAATCTCGGAAATTCTCGATAGAAATATGTTCCGAACCTCAGTGTGAGGACAACTCTCGTCTGAGTATTCGTAAAAAATGACTGTAACAAAAGGGGTAAAAAAGATACCGAAGAAAGACCTAATCTGCATTGAGCGATGAGACCTTTTGTGGGACGCTAGTCCGTGTAGCACATCAGGGGAAAGAAAGAATAAAGGAGGAAAAATCTTATGCAACTCAGTACACGATTGCGGGCGACGGAACAGGCTAGGACGCGATGGCTCCAGGAGCAAGGCATCGGCAGTCCGGCTGCGCGGGTACGTGCGGCGGTGTTGAGCGCCTACGACTTTCCCAACGCAGGAACCGTGGTTGATGTTGGTGGAGACGGTATGTTCCTGGCTTTTTTGTTGCAGGGGAACACCGCTCTCCGTGGTATCGTGGCGGACCGTCCGCCGCTTGCCCAAAAAGCCCGCTTCAATTTGCAAGAAGAAGGGGTATTGGAACGTTGTCATGTGAACGCTGAACATCCCTTTACGGCTCTTCCTTACGGAGGCGATCTCTATGTACTTAATGGTATCCTGCGAAAATATGGTGATGCTGAGGCGAGTCTCTTGCTTAAGAACTGTTGCCAGGTGCTGTCGTCGCAAAGCTTAGCGATTATTATTGAGCGGATTGTGCCAACGGAAAGGGTGGCGCGGCCGAAGACCCGTGCCAGTGCGTCTGTCAGCGGGTGGGAGCGCACAGAGGGCGAGTTGCGGGCGTTGCTGCACAAAGCTGGATTGCGCTGGCGTCGAATGCTACCGACTTGGGCTGAGGTCAGTGTGATCGAAGTAAGTAGAGCCGCCTCGTGTTGATTGTCTACAATTTGTTGCACTTTCCGCCGGAGGAGAGTGCGTAGTGAAGGAGAGAACGTATGGCGCTGTTTACGCATGGCCAGTCGCGCGGAAGCTCTAGCGTGAATAGTGGCGAGAGGCGAGCTGGTAAATTTGGCCGTCTCTTCCACCTACCATCTTTGGGGACACCGCGAGATGCGCTTCTCCAACGTCACCTTGCCCATCTAGCCGCGACGATGATTGAGCACCCGGTCGATGTGGAGAAGGAAGATACCTTTGGGCTAGAGCCAACCTCGAATTTACATGCGACTCCCGCAGGCTTCACCTATTTGGGGCAGATGATTGACCATGATCTGACCTTCGATCCTGCTTCGCAATTGCAAAAAACGAACGATCCTCATTCACTGATCGACTTTCGTACTCCGGCCTTTGACCTTGACTGTCTGTATGGGAGCGGACCGAGCGACATGCCCTATCTGTACGATCAACACCAAGGAGAAGGATTACGATTTCTGATTGAGAAAAACCAGTTTGGAGTGCATGAGCTTCCGCGTAACAGTCAGGGTTTTGCTCTCATCGGCGACAAGCGCAACAACGAAAATCAAATCATTGGCCAACTCCATCTGGCCTTCTTGCAGTTTCACAATCGGGTGTTTGACACACTGTCTTCGCAGCCAAACACAGCAGAGAAGTTTGAAGAAGTAAGCCGGATCGTCCGCCATCATTATCAATGGATCGTGTTGACAGACTTCTTGCCTCGGATCGTACGCAGTGAGGTGCTCCGGCATATCTTGCCGAATTGGGATGTCCTGACGTCTCCGCGAGGAGAGGGAACTGGCCCTTACCTGCGCTGGACGCCGGATTTATGGTTCTTCGGACATGATGGCGAGGTGTTTCTCCCTGTAGAGTTTGCTGTGGCAGCTTACCGTTTTGGGCATAGCATGGTACGGCTCGATTATGCCTTGAATACTAAGGATCACCCGGCTGGAAAAGAAGTCCTCATTTTCGATCTACACGAACCTGACCTTCGTGGCTTCGCGCCACTTAAACCGGAATTCGTCATCGAGTGGCCCCGCTTCTTTGGCACTGTGACCGCCAGTAATGACGTGCAACCTGCACGTTCGATTGATACCTTGCTAGTGTCTGCACTTGGAGCTTTGCCGTCTGTCGTGGTGACTCCAGAAGACGGCAAACCTGGCTCTGATTTTAGTTCACTTGCTTTTCGGAACTTGATGCGTGCGGTTGCTTTAGGGCTACCATCCGGGCAAGAGGTGGCACGGGCGATGGGACTACCAGAACGAGCAATTTTGCGCAAAGACAACGGCTTTTCCATCGGGCCACAAGACTACAAAATCCGCAATCAAACGCCGGGAAAAGATCCGAGCATCCCTACGCCTGTTATAGAAAAGTTTGGCGCGGAACTAACGGCATATTTCGCTGAACAGACGCCGTTGTGGTATTACATCTTGAAAGAGGCTGAGGTTTTTGAGCAGGGCCAACGACTCGGCTGGGTAGGTGGGCGCATTGTTGCCGAGGTTTTCCTCGGACTCCTGCATGCTGATGCGTCGTCTTTTTTACACCAAGCGCCGGGCTGGCAACCTCAGGCTGGGAAGTTTGGCTGTACTATGACCGGGGTCTACACGATGGAGAATCTGCTCTCTTTCGCTGGGGCCTTTGCGGAGACCGACCCTGCACCTGCGCCGTGTGTTCCTTCCCCTCACCTCGGTTGTGGAAAAGGCGCGGGCCTTGCCCATCGACCAAGCTGTCATTGT
>SYOC01000022.1 GCA_005804965.1 Pseudomonadota bacterium | reverse complement strand
GGTTTGCAGGCAAGACGGTGCTCTTACATGAATTGGCCAGCCGCTTGCGACAGACGGGATCACCCTACACGGCAGTCGTGGTGTGGGATCTGGGCCATCAGACCCCTGGGACTGATGCGCTGTTTATGCAGCGCCTGGCACGCGAGCTCTCTGCAGCGTTGCGCACCAGCCATCCTGATTACGCCGAGCATCTGAGAAGTAATCAGGACAACCCTTACCAAGACATAGCCGAGGTGCTGAACGCGCTGAAGGACGAAGGCGCTAAGGTCTTGGCGATCATGGATGGCTTTGACAAGCCGCTGTCCAATGGTCAGTTAACACGCAATCTCTGGGATCAACTCCGGGAACTGGCGCTAAGCACTAGCCTGCGCCTAGTGACTGCTAGCCGACGCACGCTGCGCGACTTGATCCGTCAACCAGACGCGCAGACCAGCGATTTTTGGAATATCTTCGACCCGACTCCGGTGCGGGTCGGTTGCTTCGATGAGAACGATTTGACGTCTGTTCTGGCAACGATGCCCGCACTGCAGCTTGCGGCTGGCGCCCAAACGGAGCTTTGGAATGCCAGCAACGGCTTCCCGGTACTCGTGCTCGGTGTTCTCAATGCCGTTTGCGACACTGTCACGTGTGGTGTTGTGAGCTCCGAAACTATGAGAGCGGCGTGCGACAGCGCATATCTTACGCTGCGTGACGAGCTGGATACCCTATGGATTGACTGCGCCCCTTCTTGCCACGATCTCATGCGGCGAGTTCTAGAGGAAGGCTTTGTCGCAAGAACCGGTATTACGGTCGCTGACGCGGAGACACTGACTGAGCGCGGGTTCGTGCAGTCAGCGGCAAACAAGCTGCAAAGGCCAAGTCGCTTGCTAGGCAGGTACATAGGGGAGCAGCCAGATGAGGGGAGTGCGCTTGTGCGATTGTTTGGCGATGCCGACGCCTACCGGAATAATCTCAAGGGTGTGCTGGTGCGCCGGCTTGTGCAGCTCAACGGCATCGACTCGACGCTGAAGCGCTACCTTGAGCGAGGAACCGAAGACTTGCCCGACCATCCGAACGTGTTTCTCAGTAACGTCCGTGGAATCGTGAACCTGGCGTTCGAACTGATCTGGAGGGGCGAGTTAGCGGATAAAAGGATTCCTTCCGAGTGGATGGCGATTTGGAAGCGGAACGATGAGCGCCGGATCGACGAGTGGGAGACTACCTTCCCCCAGGGGGTCCACCGCGTTCGCCTACTCAACCTAATGACCGGAACCGATAAAAGTGCTCCGTGTGCAAAGTACGTCACCAAGGGAACCTATGTCCTGATGAATGCGGTGCATGCCTTCGGGGACTTCGGGCAGCATCAAGAGGGAGCGCCATTCGATACGGGAACAGCGTATTCTGTTCTACACCTTTGCGTTGAGCTCGCGGCAGCATTGACGCGGGAACTACCGAACGATCTGTAGACCCGCAGTCGCCCTCCCAGCGTCTTAAGCTCGGGAATTCGGGTTTCACGATGACGGTTACGAATGTTTCATTTTTCCGATTACGTCCAGGCTATCGGCCACCGGGGCGTGGACCGTTTCTCGAGTCTGACAACGACGTCGCTGGAGACCATGACGGTCTGCCTCGAACTCGCAGTCACTCTTGCCTAGCCTCAACTACTGTGTCGACGATTTGGCTTGCGTGACGATGGTCTACAAGGCCCGAGACTCTATGCTCAGCGCCATGGTCTCCCAGGAGAGCTTGCATTCTTTGATTGCAATCACGCCCGCTGAGCGACGACCCAAGGTCAAATATGGTACTCAAGCGGCGGTGATCGACTTCGATTAAGCCGGCTCACCGAGCCTGACTTGAAACAAGATCGAGCCGTCAGCGTCGGGCGCAGCTCTCGGCATATGCCCATGGTCGCCGACCGTATTGCGCCTGTACCCAGGGTGCCGCAGGCATCCCTCCCACAAATTGGTTCGCAGCGATTGACGCACAGTTGATTTGTGCCGAATTGCCCTGCGCGGCGCTTTATGGCATCTGGCCACAAGGCCAAGCCAGAAAGACATAAGACTCTTTGTATTGAAGATTATATTCTTATGTCTTTAAGACGTTGCGCACCCTAAAAACCCTCAAATTCCGCCTTTATTTGGTCAAATCCTTGAAAAATTATCAAGGCTATGACCTGGCACAGTCGTTGCAATGTCTCTTATGTCTCGAGCTGATCCTCGGGGCAATGTTGGACCGAATTCATACCTGTATTCGGTCCCGAGCAAGGAGACACCACATGTACCGCAACAACCGCATCCTCGCCCTGTACGCCGAGCTCCGTGAAGTGACGGGGGAGGAGTACACGCCACGCCTTTTGATGGCGTGCGCGGCGTCGCTTGAGGAGCTGGTGAACGGCTCTCCAGAGGCCCCTGAGTACAGCCTCAGGCAAGGGGGCCTGTCTCTTGAGGCTCGCGGTATGGACCGCGTGCTGGAAGAGGGGAGCTGGGCGCTTGCGGGGAGCGGGTACTGGGAGGACGACGATCCCACCGCCGATTGCGCGGACACCATCAACACCAGGTCGATGTTTGCATCGATCGAAAGCGGGGCCTTTTTATGAAGACGTTTCGGCACGGATTGGTCTTGGCGGTGCGGGAGCACCTCGCCGAGGGAAGACCGATCACACATCTTGAAGCGCTGACCATGTTTGGCGTGCCTGGCCTCACGAAGGTCATATCGGACCTGCGTCGTGAGGGTTGGGTCATTAAGTCGCAAACAGTCCCTTACATGGCTGCACTGGCCCGGGTGAACCAGGTCGCGAAGTTCATACCGCCCGCCAATCTCCCGATTCGCGAGATTCGCCTCACAGAATATTGGATGAGCAAATGAAGCGCTACTTCAGTAAACGCCAAAGGATGATTTTGGCCATGCGGGCCGGTGGCTCGTGTGAGCGCTGTGGAAGCTCCCTTCACCGTGGCTTTCACGGGGACCACGTGCGTCCCTTTTCCCAGGGGGGCACCACAACGCTGAATAACGGCCAGGCCCTTTGTGCTTCCTGCAACCTTAAGAAGGGGGCGCGATGAGCATTCAACTGCGACCTTGGCAGCAGGACGCCACGGCAAAGGCCTTGAGCTGGCTGTTAAACCCGGCGGGTGGAAAGCACTTTCTGATCAATGCTGCACCCGGGGCCGGCAAGACGTTGTGCGCGAGTGTTATCGCACAGAAGCTGCTCAGCATGGGGGAGATTGATCGTGTCGTCGTCATTGCCCCCCGTTCGGAGGTTGTCAATCAATGGGCTGACGACTTCAAGCGGGTTACAGGTCGATTCATGACGAAAGTCACCGGCCGGGATCATGATGTAGCGTCTATGGGGCTTGATGTGTGCGCCACATGGTCCGCTGTGCAGGGCCTTCTAGATGCGCTGCAAGCCGTCTGCCAAGCGCAGCGTACTCTGGTCATCTGCGACGAGCACCATCACGCTGCTGTGGAAGCTGCGTGGGGGGACTCCGCGGATAGTGCGTTTCATGCTGCGCGGTTCGTGCTCGTCCTAACGGGAACTCCGATTCGCTCGGACGGATCTCAATCAGTCTGGCTGGCTTACGACGACCGCGGTGCGATTACTCACCCGGAAGCAGGCACCTATACCCTAACGTACGGACAGGCAGTCGACCTTGCCTACTGCCGCCCGGTCACCTTTCATCGGCATCAGGCTCGCTTTACGGTTGATCTGAAGGACGGAAACGTTCTCCAGGTCGCAGGCGACAAACCGGCGGAGTTACCCGCTGATCTCAAGCGAATCGGAGGGCTCCAACGTGCGCTGGACTTCTATCGGCTCGCCTGTACTCCACAGTTTGAAAAAGACGGTGTAACGCCGCTTTCCACTGGCTACCAATCCACGATGGTCGACTGGGCCAGTGCCAAGCTCGACGAGCTTCGTAACCGCATGCCTGAGGCCGGCGGCCTGATCATCGCCCCATCGATTGAGATGGCTGAGTACATGGTCGACGTGATCGAAAAGATCGAGGGCGACCGTCCAGTTCTCGTTCACAGCCAGCTTCCTAATCCCGAATCGCGCATCCGCGCGTTCCGAAACACCGACAAACGGTGGCTGGTCTCGGTGGCAATGGTCTCCGAGGGCGTCGACATCCCGCGCCTTCGAGTGCTGATTTACCTGCCCAACGCACTAACCGAACTCGCGTTCCGGCAAGCGATTGGACGCGTTGTGAGGACTGCAGGGCCAAGTGACGACACCCGTGCGTACGTGGTGATGCCAGCCTTCGAGACTTTCGAGCGGTATGCGCGCCGGGTCGAAGAGGAAATGTCTCCCTCGTCGCGGGAAAAATCAACACAGCCAAAAACCAAGAAATGCCCAAGCTGCCATACAGAGTGTGCGCTTGGCGCCTCGGTTTGTGACTGCTGCGGCTTTGAATTCCCGAAAGCCCCCCAGCGGTTCAAACCCTGCACTCACTGCGGAGCTCTTAACCCCATAACCGCTGTGAACTGTCAGTCATGCGGCAAGGCGTTCGCATCGGGATTCGTGCTTACTTTGGATGAGGCACTGCGCACTGGCGCGATTGTTCGCGGACTGGATATCGATGAGAAAGAGGTTCAGGACTCCGAGGCGATGGCGACCGCGGTCCGACAGATGGTTTTAAAAAGCGGCGACGCCAGGCTTGTTCGAGTCTTGAGTACGTTACCTGAGGAAAGCTGGGCCCGCTTACGAGACATCCTGGCCGCCGGCCATGGCAGCACAAGTCAGACTGCACATTGAAAGGAAAGTCATGTATCGACAAATGATGGCAAACATCACTGCTGGCATTCAAAGCGCTCCCTTCGGCGAGTCCGATATTCCCCGGGAGATCCTCAGCGAGGTATCGGACTTGGTTGAGCGAATCGAGCGCTGGTTGACCGACGTGCCGTACGACCGCCTTGTCGACCGAATCATTCGGCGCGACGGAGCTTTTGGTCACCATGCCGAAGGCGGGGAGCTTATCAACGTGATCCCGGGCAACCAAAAAGTTGCCTGTACCCGGATTACGCTCACCATGTCGACCGGAATCTCGCCGGTTAGCTCAACAGGCTTCCCCAGCGTAATGCGATCCGTCCGGGAGTATCTGATCGACTGCGAGCGCATGGCGAAAGCTGTGGTGCTTCTAACTGACACCTGGAGCCCTAGGCATATCGAGGAACACATCGGAGACATACGAGCCCATGCGCGCCAGGGCCGGTACGTCGTGCCTCATCTCGTCACGGGCGGTCGAATCCTTCGAGTCGACTGGCCGAGCATCTAATGGCCTCGATGGGAAGCAGAAAATTCGATGGTGCTTCTGTCTGTAATCATCGCTGCGCAGTTCAATTTTTTCGGCTCTGTTGTGCGTGACTGGAAGTACGTCGGCCCTTGTATGCTTTGGAGTGAGGGTTTCTTGATGGATCACTTTGAGCGTACGGCTGCATGGCCCAAGAAATCTGGCAAATGCAAACGGGAAGAACAGATACGTAAGTTGGTAAAAGTAGCTGTGGAATCGTTAGAAAGCACGTGGGTGAAGCAATGGGACTAAAAGTTCACGATCAGATCGACGACTCAATTGATGACGAAGTCGGTCTATGCTTGCGTAAGCTTCACGCGAATCAAACGTGGACTGCAGAAAAAATCCAGCTGTTAGAACAGCTCATGGCACTGACGAAACGCGAAAGATACATGCGGTTCACTGGGGATTACCGCGACTATCACCTCGAGCGAAAGGGGCAGAGCTGTCTTTACGACGTCCCCTTGAATCAGCGGGGCGCCTTGAAAAAGTTCCGTGGGAAGCGTATTCGTCTTATCTGCGAAGGCGCATGGAACCAGTACGCCGGACGGCACTTCTTGGCGAAGCCTGTCGGGTCGCAAGCAAAATAACTTTATCGCGCTGTTGGGAGAACAGGCAGGAACTATAACGAAGGAATATAAATGCCGACCGGAAATACCATTTTCAAATGTCCTCCGAAATTATTTAAATTTTTCGAAAACTGCGGGGGCTGGGCTAGGCCTGATGAAGAGGGTCAGCAATTTCTATATGAAGCACTTTATGCCGGATTTCAATTTTCAAATCTCATCCATATTGACATCCCGGCCTTAGACAATAAAGCGTTTAATGATTGGGAAAAATTTGCTAATTGGTGCAGCGATATTAATGGTCTTGAAATGGGGGATATCGTTGACGAGAAAATGATTAATGCTGAATTTAATGAAGAAAATGATACGCCAAAAAAATATTTTAAAACAAAGAAAAAGATCAAGGAAGAAATAATTGAATCAATTCGAAAAAGCGACTCTGATCGAATTGAATCAATAGTGTATGTTGAAATTAAAAATAAAAGTAAAGTTTTGCTTTTGATTTATTTCGACTCAGATTCATGGACTTTGGGATTTGGTGATTCAGTGATGGTTATAAGGTCTTTAGACGAACTAACTGAAGAGGCGGGATATTACACGAGGCTATAATTGATTGATGAATAATTTTTTAAATCACGGAAACTAATAACCAGGCATATGTCGATTCCAAAATTAAAATACATATATCCCATTCTCAAAGGCCACAAAATTCTTTATAAGGGTAAAAGATTTTGGGTGTTTGAAGTAAGTTCGGAATTTCCATTTGAAGGATATGAGGAATGTTGTAATCTAATTGTCTACGATAAAGAGGGTGGATGTGCTGTGGCTGGTGCTCATAAGACATCTAAAGGCTATGAGGGATCTATTATTGGGCCTCAAAATTCTTTTGAGATATTTGGCGAGACTCCTACCGGGCTGGTTGATAGCGCAATAGCAGCATTTCGACGGGCAGAAAAGCATTTTTCTGGATATGTTTCCCCCTCAACGCCGCGCGTTAGAAAAAGAGCATCCCGAAACTAAGATTCTGAGGAGACGCCACAGGCCGACTGATGTTAGCTGGATTCGATGAGGTTGAATGATTCAAGTAATGTGCTTGTAAGCAGCCAGCCTGTCACTCAAGAGTGCGTAGTTCTGGCCTCGTCTTGTGCCGGCTGAGCTGACATCGGCAAACCAGCCTGCGGCCAGTTGTCTTTAGCCCTTTGGCTTGAGCTTGAGCTTGATCTTCAGTTTGGAGTGCTCAATGCCCAACGCCACCCACTGCGCGCACAGCTCCTTGAAGCGCTTGTAGTTGGCCACCTGCCGGCGCACATCTGCCAGTGCGTCATTTGAGACGTAGTCCGTTCGACTCT
>SYOC01000254.1 GCA_005804965.1 Pseudomonadota bacterium | reverse complement strand
GCCCAGGTTGATGCCGATGCGAAACTGCATCCGGCGCTGTTCAGGCAACGCGGCGTTCTTCTCCTTGAGCGCCCGTTGGATTTCGACCGCACTGCGGACAGCGTCCACGACACTGGCGAACTCGGCCAGCAAGTTATCGCCGGGGGAGTCGATCACGCGGCCACGGTAATGCTGAATCAAGGAGGAGATAATTTCGCGAGACGCCGTGAGCGTGCGGATGGTGGCTTCCTCATCGTCGCCCATGAGGCGGCTGTAGCCCGCGACATCCGTGCTGAAGATCGCCGCTAGCTTGCGGGCCATGCCAACTGAAGTCGTCTCGTCAGGCATCGCTGCTCCTGGCTGACCTATGCGGCAGTTACTCTAATTTGCCGAAGCGTTTCTCGTATTCCGCTAGTAACTGCTCAGCATGGTCGGCGCGTTGGCGCTGTTGTTGTGCTAACTCCATCGGCGTGGGAACCAAAACGCCGTCAGGTGTCATCCACCGTAACCATTCGTTTTGCACAACTAAGTACAATCCCGCCGTTGGCGAATAGATCTTTCCTGTCGCATCCGGTTGTATTTCTTCGTAGTGAGGATGTGGGCCATGGAAATGATAGCCGACGAATTCCTGTGAGAAGGGGTCGTACAGATAATACTCGCCGGTGTGAAACACGCGTCCGTAGAGGGTCTTTTTCTCTGTCTTGTCTGTTGTTCGCGTACTATCGGAGAGGAGTTCGATAATGAGATCGGGAAACCGCATCCCTTCTTGCCAGACGACCCAGCTTTTCCGTTCGCGTTCTTCCACATCGAGCACGAGAAAGAAGTCCGGCCCGCGAAACTTTCGGCGGTTGTACGGGTCGTAATGCAGAAACATGTTGCCGCCCACGTAGCAGTTGCGCCGCTCCGCCCAGTGTACTTGCAACGACCCGATGAGCACTTCCATCTGTTCGCGGTGGCGTGCAGTTTCCATAGGTTCTCCGTCGTCGTACGGCAAATCGTCTTCGGTAGGCAGCGTCGCGATGTCGGCCAAAATGTCAGGCTCGGTGATAGGCTCAATGAAGGATACCGTCTCTTCCGAGAGGCTCATGCCGTTCTCCTTAGTGCGCGAGAGTCTTTGTCGGTTATACGAAAAAGAAAAAGAAAAGGCCAGGAATCATTTCCTGGCCCTTTGTTGTTTGGCTGACGGCTGATTGCTGTCTAGTCCAGATTCATGCGGTACAACTTCACGGCATTCTCGAACACGATCTTGCGGGTCACGTCTTCCGGTACGCCAGCGAAGTCCTTAGCGATCCAGTTGCGCGATTCCGGCCACGTCGAATCGGTGTGCGGGAAGTCCGATGCCCACATGTAGTTGTTCTCGCCGAAGATCTTGTAGGTTGCAGGACCGACCGGATCATCTTGGAACGTCGCCCACATTTGCCGACGCACGTAGTCGCTCGGCTTCATCGGCAAGGGGTTCTTTTCCATGGCGTTGAACTTTTCGTAGGCGTGATCCATCCGGTACATGTAGTGGGGGAACCAGCCGGTGTCGTTCTCCGCCGAGACAATGGTCAGTTGCGGAAAGCGCTCTAATACGCCACCGAAGATGAGTTGGGTCAGCGAGCGCTGCACTTCGTGGATGATGTTCATGTAGAAGGTGCTGATCTGTTCGAAATTGACCTTGCTCTCTTTGCTCTTGCCGGTGATGACATGGAGCGAAAGCGGCATCTTGAGTTCCGACGCGGCTTGCCAAAACTTGTCGTATTCCCGACTGCTGTAGGGCTTATCTTCCGGTGGTGAACCCCAGATCATCGCGCCGCGCATGCCGTTCTTAGCCGTGCGTTCGAGTTCTTTGATGCCAGTATCGATGTCTTCGAGCGAGATGAGCGAGATGCCGTACAGTCGTTTGGGATTATGTGAACAGAATTCCGACACCCAGTCATTGTACACGCCGAAGCAAGAACGTTGCAGGTCGGGATCGTTCAAGCCGAACAGAGGCATGCCGAGGGTAGTGTAAAGCACTTCAGCTTCAACCCCGTCAATTTCCTGATCCTTCACTCGCTCGACCGGGTCCCAGCCGCTTGGGCGTGCGGCTTCGTAGCCTTTGCTGAGGTGGTCTTTCAGTTCTTCTCCAGAACGTCCGGCCCCAAAACCACCGGCAACCGGGAAGGGGTCAATGTCTTCGGCGACAAAAATCAGACCCGGCTTCTTGGGGTTCTGCACCACCTTTGGGGCGCGATCTCTGAATTTCTTATCGAGCCGTTCGACCCACAAATCCGCTGGCTCCATCATATGGGAGTCTGCTGAGACAACACGAAGATTCGCCATGGAGGACCCTCCTTAGTTAGGGTTGTAGAAAATTCCCCGTCTTGGTAGCGGCTACCAGCTTGCTGCAAGAAAGACACGCCAGCCAAGCGGGCTTCTCTTGTCTGGCACAGGCCCCCGAGACTGTCAAGGTCAAGACGCAGTCCAGAGCGCGGAGCGCCGGCGTTAAGCGGGTTCAATAATCGCTAAAAATTCGCGCACCATGCGGTACGTAAGCCCCCAGATGGTTTTCCCACCATATTCGAGCGCTGGTACTTGCATGGTCGATCCATCCGGGGTTGGGCGCGAAACAATCCGTTCGACGCCTTGTCGCCGCATGAACGACAGTGGCACCCAGATCGTGTCTTGTACTTCGACCGGGTCGGGTTCCGGTGTCACATGAGGAGCCGCAAAGTAAATGAAGGGGGCCACCGTCATGCTAATTGGACGGCCACGCGCCATGGCCTGAAGTTCAGTCATGCGGCCTAAGAATTCGCTGTGCAGATTGAGATCGATCCCCACTTCTTCTTTCGTTTCACGATAAATCGTAAAGCTCAGATCGAGATCTTCCGGATCTTGCCGTCCGCCGGGAAACGCCATATGTCCGGACCACGGGTCTTGTGGATGATGAGCGCGATGGATGAACAACATGTGGAGGTCGTGTTCTTGAGGTTTCAGGATTATGGCCACAGCCGCGCGTGAAGTCACTTCGACTGCCGGCGGCTCGGGTTGGTGCTGGGCGAGTTTGCGGCGAATATGGGCGATGTTTGCTTGTGTCATAGCTTCCCTTCCGTGCGAGCGGCGGCATTATATCGTAAGCCTTGTCGGTGTGGGAATCCGCATTCCATTCTTCCTTGTCTTCTGGCGAGTGTGCTAGATCACGAAGGGGGAAGAAAGAGTGTGCAAGAAAAAGTGTGATTGAGGAGGCCAAGAAAAATGTCTCGGCCGAGAACCTTGCGGGAAGCCAAATGAGGCGTAGTACGAAAAAGGCAACTTCTGCAACTTCTGATTAGGTGTGTGGTGTGGCTCAGGAACAAGGCTTTATTGATGAGACGACTCTTCTTGATTGGCTTCCTTGAGGGCATCGAGCACGGCGCTGGCGCGTTGGACATGGACTTGCACTTCGAGGACTTGGTTGAGAAGCCGACCGATGTAGGCGCGTGCCTCTTCGGTTTGCGGCCCCAACCCTTTCACCAGCTGCGTCGCCGCACTGACCCCTTGCGAGGCTTGTGTGATGGCACCTTCGATCTCTGCAAACGTTTCCGAGTCTATAATCATGTCTCCATTCCTCTCCGAGGCTCCGTTCCAAGAACGATGGGTATGGGCTCGCTCTTGTCCCGGGGAGTGTAGCGAGAGAAGCTCATAGCCGTCAATCCGTACCGAATCCAGAAGAAGGATCAAGAGTCATTGCGCGGAGAAAGGCACAGGCGGTAACAGGTGATGAAAACGTTAGAGCAAGTGGTTGTGACGGAGAGGTTGCCTTGCTGGGTCATTGGCCATCGTGGTGCGGCTTCGTTGTGTCCAGAAAATACTCTGGCTTCCTTTCGTGTGGCGCGAGACACCGGTGCCTGCATGATCGAATTAGACGTGCAACAGAGTGCCGATGGCGAACTTGTGGTCTTTCATGACGAAACTCTCGAGCGGCTCTGTAGTGAATCCGTCGCTCTTGCCACGTTGCCCTGGTGCGAACTGGCGAGCAAACAAGTTGGGGAGTGGCAAGGCATAGCTTTAGGGATGCCACGGCTTGATGAAGTCTTTTCCACGTTTCAGCGCTCGCTTTTGTACAATATCGAGCTCAAAACCAATGTCGTGCGCTATGAAGGCATCGAAGCACGGCTTGCTGCGCTGGTCCGTGCGCATGGTCTTGGCGAACGTATTGTCGTCTCCAGCTTTCAGCCCGACAGCCTGCGCGAAATGCGCGAACACGCCCCCGATCTTGCACGTGGGCTGCTGATCGATTTGGAACATGGCGTTCGTGCTGGCAGTGTGGATGCTTTGGTGAAGCAAGCTCAGGCCTTGGAGTGCTTTTCTCTGCATCCAGACTTTCGTTTGATCCGCATCTATCCTGCCCTCGTGCAACGCTGTCACGATGCGAACTTGCGCGTCTTTCCCTGGACGGTGGATAATGCGCATATCTGGAATGTGCTCGTGCGCGAGCAGCAGGTGGATGGCATCATCACCAACGCCCCCGGCCAGCTCTACGAGTGGCTACGAGCCCACGCGGTCTGATTATGAAAAAAGACTGAGCTGCCGAGGCGGAGTGTTGATAGTAGTCCAAGGCAAAGGTGGCACCGGTACGCCGCTTTGCTCCAGCATCTCCTGAAACATTCGCGCAGTGCCGGGCGAATGCACCTCTGCCGGACAGTGCATGAAGAAATACACTTGCGTGCCTTGTTGCAGCCACTGCTCCACGTGTTGCACCCAGGCTGCCAAATACTGCCGGTTGGAGGCGCGGTCCGGGTGACTGATGAAGCGGACGAGAGTGAACGGTGCCGTGACGACTGGCTGGAGAGGCAACTGAGGTTTGCGTCGCTCTGAGCTGAGCTGCGGATCGTCCGCACTTTCATAAATTGGGCGGGTATCGAGCAGGACGCGCCCCACTCCCAGCTGTAAGAGACAATCATTCAGGCGTGAGGCATGTGGCTCCTGAAACCAACCAGGATGACGCACTTCGAGCGCCAGCGGCGCGGCGTGATGCGACCACGCACGAAGAAAGGTCGTGAGGTCGGCAAGCTGAGCGGGGCCATACGACGGCGGCAATTGCGCGAAGATAGGACCGAGTCGGTCGCCTAAACCTTGCATCAATTTGAGGAATCGCGCCGCGCCCTCAATCGCTGGTTGGCGCAAGTGTTGATGTGTCAGGTCGCGCGGCAGTTTTGGACAAAACTTGAATCCAGCCGGAGTCTCTTCACGCCAGCGTGTCACCGTCTTGTCATCGGGCACTGCATAGAAAGTCGTGTTGCCTTCGACTGCGGTCAGGCGTTGGCTATACAAGCGGAGAAAATCACCAGCCCGGCTCTGTGGCGGAAACAACTCTCCGATCCAGCCTTTGAAAGACCAGACCGCGCAGCCAAGGTGGAAGGAACGAGTCAAGGTATTCTCTCGAATTCAGTGGTGGGTGACGAAACAGGTCAGGAGAAGATAGACGCAAAGGGTTTGAGCAATTGACATTGCAGTCAATATGACGATGAGATCGTTTCTGAACTTGCGAGAGGAACTTTTGTGGTCGAGATCCCTGGAACTCATATCGAAACCATAACCGAGAAGCGTAAAGAACGTCAAGGCAGATCGTCGGTCGAGAGCCGATCTTTCCTCTGCCCTGGCGAGAGACTCGCTGAACTAGACAGGATGATATTCGTCCACTTTACGGAGCGACTACCCAGCCATGCCATTCCGAGTCGCCCAGAGCGCATGGCGCTCAGCGTGGAAGCAGAAACGGGGACCCGTCCCTGGCCGTCATTCCCGCGCAGGCGGGAATCCAGGTTGTTGTCCCCTGGATTCCGGGTCTCGCAGTGCTCGCCCGGAATGACGAACTGCCTTGAGCATCCGGCACGGCGTAAGCGTTTTGTTTCTGAGCAGCGCAGCGAAGAATCTCGCTTTCACTGCCAAAGAACGATGTCTCGCTCGGCTCGACATGACATATTGCTCACCGTTATCGGGATAGGCTCTTAGCGCCCTGAACTTTTCCGATATTCAATCGGCGATTTGGAGAAATCCCAGGCTTGGATCTTCGTCGGCATGATCTTCGTAAACACTCGCCCGACGTTGTCTTTGAAGATTTGGCTGTCTTGCGCGTCTGGCTGCGTGAACATGTCGCGGAAGGCTTCGCGTGTCATGCCTAAGCCGCCATCGCGGGCGAAAATCCCGTAGCGGTTGGTGAGCATGGCGATAGCTTGCCCAGGAGTATGCTCGCCTTGCCACGGCCCGGCGTTGATGGTGACTTTCTGGTCGGACCCGACTCCCACTAACTCAGCATTGCCAAAGATGACGACAGCTTTGGCGAGATTGCTGCGCATGCCCATCAACGGACGTTCGTCCATGTCGATCACAACCGAACAGCGTGGGTCACGACGTAGATTTTTGCACGACTGGCGGGTTTCTGTCAGTGCGAAATAGATGCACTCGCCGTCCCAGTAGTACCACAAGGGTGCGAGATGCGGGTAGCCGTCTTTGCCATTAGTTGCGAGACGTGCCACCCAACGGCCTGAGAGAAATTCATCGATCTCTTCTTTGGTCATTGCTACTTCGGGATGCCACGCGAGGACGCCGCTGAGAGCCATAAGTATTTCCTCCTGTGCTGGTTTCTCTTTATCGGCAAAACTTGCCGGCGACCAGAGCCGTTGCCTTGACAGTGGTGCAGGGACGTGAGAAGGACTGACTCGGCTACTGGAAGAGGGAGCAGAGACACTGCCCCGAAGGAGGTCGTATGGCTGGAGCGCTTGCAGGAGTGAAGATTGTGGAACTGGCGATGTGGGCCGCTGCGCCGGCCGGAGGCGGTATTATGGCCGACTGGGGGGCCGAGGTGATTAAGGTAGAAGACCCAAACGGCGGCGATCCGTTTCGCGCTTTCTTGTCTACCGGCGTCGGGGCGGCGACCGCGTCGAATATTAACGGTTCCTTCGAGAGTGACAACCGCAATAAGCAGAGCGTTGCTATCGACATCCACTCGCAGACTGGGCAAGAAGTGATTTACCGCTTGGTGGAAGGGGCGGACGTATTTCTTACGAATCTCCGTCCCGCAGCGTTGGAGCGATATGGCATGACCTACGAGCGGTTGAAGGCGCGAAATCCACGGCTCATTTATGTCGGCGTGACCGGGTATGGTCCGGTAGGGCCGGAGAGAGATCGAGCGGCGTTCGACTATGCCGGGTTCTGGGCACGCGCTGGCATGATGGCGACCATCGGCGAGCCGGACGCGCCGCCGCCTGGGCAACGGCCTGGCATGGGCGATCACACGACAGCAATCACTGTAGCTGGAGCGACTGCCGCCGCGCTGTTTGCACGCGAGCGCACGGGATTAGGGCAAGAGGTGCAACTGTCGCTTTACCGCACTGGTATGTGGGTGGATTCGATGGACATTCAGACGGCGCTCATCAGCCGGCAAAACGTCCAGCGTCTCAGTCGTAAAGCGGTGGGAAACCCACTGTTCAATTGTTACCGAGCACAAGACGATAAATGGTTTCAGTTGGTTAACCTCCAGAGTGATCGCCACTGGCCGGCCTTTTGTGAAGCGATTGCTCGCCCCGAACTGATTGCTGACGTGCGCTTCGCCGATGCTGCTGCGCGGCGCGAGCACGGCAGTGCCCTGATTGTTATGCTCGATGAAGTCTTGGCGACGAAGACCCGTGCCGAGTGGGGGGCGATGCTCGACGCGGCTGGGGTGTTCTGGGCACCGATTCAAACAGTCGAAGACGTCATCAACGACCCGCAGGCGCAAGCCAATGGAGCTTTTGTGCCGGTACAGATTTCTTCGGGAGAGACGATTGAGATGGTGGCGACACCAGTCGATTTCAGCGCAACCCCGGCGCACACGCGTACGGGGGCTCCCGAAGTAGGGCAACATACCGAGCAGGTGCTCTTGGCGCATGGGTATTCCTGGGAAGACATCGCTCAGTTGCACGAGCAAGGTGCGTTGGGGTAGCTGCCCCTTCAATTGCTTACGACGCCCCGCACGACGAGGCGTGAGGAATTGCGGTTGATCCTGGGGCGTACGGGCCGCCGGTGAATCCCATATCGTTGCGGCTGTCGTCGAGATCGTTGCACGCTGGGTCGGGGTTGCCACGATCTCTTGCTCGTTGCCGTCCCCGCGCCTTCAGGAAAAAGTCCTCATAGGCGGCCACATCTGGGTTACGAGAGATCGGCCGACGAAAGGCGGGTGAGCCGTCGAGGTTCTCGATAATGTTCGGATCGCCGCTCTCTTGTTGAAGCGTACGCACTCGTCGCCAGTCTTGTCCATTGCGCAGCAATGCCGCTATCCGGTTGCTGAAAAAGTCATTGTAGGCAATGAAGGCCTGATCGTTACTGAAATCGCAGATACCCCGCCCGCGCACGTCGCCCAGCACGCTCGACCCGTTCAACGCAATGATGTTGTTCATAATAATTGGAAAAGCTGCGCCGCTGATGAGCATGCCGTTACTATCGCTTCTCGCGATGGTGTTGTTGACGAAGATCGGAGAAGCCCCGACGATTTGTACGCCGTGCGGGTCACCGCCGTTGTGGCGGTTGTAGATGATGAGGTTGTTATACAGACGGGCGGGAGAGTTGCCCTCAATGTAAATGCCGCTGCCTTGTTGGCTTGCTTGGTTCTGAGTGATCACGGTACGCACGATGGTGGGACGACTATTCCGAATATAGACGCCTCCACCACGCATTGCCGAACCGCCAGTAATAGTGACAGAGTCCAGAATGCTCTCCGCTGGCTCATTGGCGTTGAAGGTGACAACCGGCCCCGAGCCAGTGCCCTGGATGATCGTGTCCGGTCCAACACCAAGGACGGTGACAGCTTTGCCCAGGAAATTGAGATTCTCATTAAAGGTTCCAGCAGCCACTGCGACAGTATCGCCAGGAGTGGCGGCGGCAATAGCTGCTTGAATCGACTCACCAGGAGCGACAGGGAGGATGTCTGGGAACGCTGGAGGGGCTACGCCTGCAATGGCCAGGATAGCAAGCAGTTGATAGATTGCGCGCATGACCGAGATTCCTTTCGCGATAGCAATTGAGCGAGAGCAGCAGTTGCATTGCTCTCACTTTGTATTGATGCAAAAGGAAGAGAAAACGTTTCCTGCGGAAGGAGAGCGCTCAGAAATGATGGCGTACTTTTTCTGTAAACTCGCGCACGAACCCCTCGAACGTCCCCAAGGCTGGGAGAAACGCGACTTGCTTGACGCCGGCGGCTTCCAGCGCTTTGAGCCGCGCGACTAACTCTTCTGGTGTCGCAGTCATCGTGGTGGCGCGGACAACATCGGAAGTGACGAACCGCTCTTCTGCGGGTTGGAGATAAAGACCGTGGCCGTCATGGAGATGCAAGTGGTAGCGCTCGCCGTGGCGATGACGTTGTTGATCGACGAAGGCTGTGTACTCAGTGAAGATCGGACGAATGGCTTCGGCGGCGGCTGTCGGGTTTTGCACACGTTCGTAGAGCGCATGCATCGCTAGCATCGCCCACGGCCCAGCTTCGGCTTTGACGCGGGGGGAATCGTAGGTCTCGCCCGGGCGCAACAAGCAAGCCGTGGTGAGCATCGTGGTGTACAGCGTTGCAGGGTCTTTGCCCGTGCGCAGGGCACCTTGTTGAACACGACCCCAAGCGTCTTGCCAACCGGCCAGCGAGTTGGTGCGGGAAGTGATAAAGCCGTCACCAATCTCTCCAGCCAACTCCATAGCTTTCGGTGCATTGGCGGCGACGTGGATCGGCACTGCGTCGCGAGTATTCATGAAGCCATGTTCCTGATGAAAAAAGCGGATCGCTTTTCGATCTGTACCGTGCTGGTAGTCGACTTCCTCGCCACGGAGGAGCCCGCGCACAACCAGCACATGGTCACGCAGTTCCCGCAACGAACGTGGAGCCATGCCCATGGCTCGCCACGCGCTATTCCCGGCTCCGAGGCCCAGGATAATGCGACCCGGCGCGAGCTGGTTGAGCGTAGCAATGGAGTTGGCGGTGATGGGCGCAATACGCGTCCCGACGATAGCGACGCCAGTGCATAGTTTGACGTGGGTGGTGGCTTGCGCAGCCAGCGCCAGACAAATATAGGGGTCGCCGGCCATCATCTGTGTGTCGCTAATCCAGATGTGTGTGAAGCCACTCTCTTCCGCGAGCTTGGCTTGTTGGGCGCAGGTTGCGGGTTTGGCAAAAACACAGATACCGAAGTCCATAGAACCCTCCGCGTGTACTTGTATTGCCTCGCCCCTAACGGCTTGCGCTGGGAATGTCAATGTGAGGAGCGACGATGCGCACAGAGCGGAATCGTTCTCGACTCTCTGCCCGCATTAGCCTTCACTCGGCTCTCGCGCTATAAGAAATCTTTCGCGTGGGGAGAATACACATGAACACGGATGTCGTTCGCGCTTATCGCGCCGGGGTGGTTGCCGGTTTGCTCTCATTTATTGCCTTTTTGGGGGTGGTGAAAGATATCAACGCGTTGCTTGATCCTTCTGGGCGTGGCGAAGTCGCTTGGGGGTTTGTCATGGTCCGCTATACGAGCCTGCAACGCGTCTGGTTCGGCTATAAATTCACTGGAGCAGCGGCGTGGTATGCGGCGTTTCCGCATTGTTTACTCTATTTAGCGACGATGGTTGGGCTGATCGGACGGCGCTCGTGGGGCTGGCTGCTCGCGTTCATCTACTCGTTATATATTCCTCTGTCAGAATGGACCTACATGCTGTTCTACCCGCTTGGGTACCTTACTGGCGAAGCTTACCCTGATCCGATTCGCTACGGTGAGTGGATCTTTTTGCTTATTAGCTTCCCGCTGGAGCTACTCGCGGCGTGGTTGTTGTGGCATTACCGCGAAGTCTTTGCTCCGCAGACTCGGCAGCCGGCTCGCCTGTCGCTTGGGGCATAGGCAAGGAAGAAGAAGGAGGAGTGCGGTGGCGCATTATCAAGATCGCTTTGTCTCAGTCAATGGCTTACGGCTGCATTATTTGGAGTGGGGCAGCGCAGGTAAGCCGCCTTTCATTATGCTGCATGGCGGGTCCGCGTATGCGCATTGGTGGGATTGGGTGGCTCCGATTTTTGCTGAGGATTTTCAGGTGTTGGCGCTGGACCAACGCGGGCATGGCGACAGTCAGCATGTTGATCCTCCTGCCTACGCCACCCGCCATTATCTGGAGGATCTTCATGCCTTCATTGCGGCTTTGGGCCTCCAGCGTCCGGTGTTGATGGGACACTCGATGGGTGGGCATAACTCGATTATTTATGCGACCCAACACGCTGCCGAACTTGGGGCGTTAGTGCTCGTCGATACCGACGCTGCCTATCCGCCGCGAGCAGTGGAATTTCTCCATAAGCTCGGCGAGAAGCCGGCGAAGATCTTCGACTCTCTCGCTGAAGCAATCAGCCGGTTTCAATTGTTGCCGCGTGAGAATTTCATCCCGCCCCAGCGCTTACATGCTCTGGCAGTTTTTGCCTTTCAGCAACTGCCGGACGGCAAGTGGACTTCCAAGTTGGATCGCAAAACCCTCTTCCGTGAGCCGGTCGATGGTCTTCCTCTCCTTCCACAAATTACCTGCCCGACGTTGGTGGTGCGTGCCGAGCATACGCCGCTCTTGTCTTTGGAGAAGATTGAGCGACTCATGGGCGGCTTGCCCAATGGTCGATGGGTCGAAGTTCCAAACACACACCATCACGTCATGTTGGATAACCCCGAGGGTCTTGTGCAAAAAGTGCGAGCGTTTCTTGATGAGGTGCTGCCTGGGGCGGGACAGTAGAACAGTCCTGCTCCGAGCGCTAAGATCGCTCCTGCAAACGGAGGCGTCCGTCTTCTGTCAGCAATTTAGATGACTGGGAGGCTCGAATCATGGGAGTGTTATCTGGATATAAAGTTGTGGAATTCGCGGGCATCGGTCCCGCTCCGATGTGCGCGATGCTGCTCTCTGACATGGGAGCTGAGGTACTGCGCCTTGATCGCGCCGAAGACGCGAACTTGGGCATTCCAACCGACGCGAAATATAGCGTCTTGAACCGTGGCCGTCGTTCTGTAGCCGTTGATCTCAAGCAGAAAGCTGGCACCGAGACGGCGCTCAAGCTG
>SYOC01000253.1 GCA_005804965.1 Pseudomonadota bacterium | reverse complement strand
TAGTCAGTTTGAGGCTCGATTGCAATCCATCGCCGTCCAAGCCCCTCTGCCGCCGCCCCAGTCGTGTTGCTACCTCCAAACGGATCAAGAACGATGTCGCCTTTATCGGTCAGAAACTTGATGAAAAATTCCGGCAAAGCTGACGGCATTCGCGCTGGATGAAATATGATCTTGTGTTCTCGGCAGTACTTCTGGTATTCGTCCACTGCACCGGTATTCGAAATCGCTAGCACGTTTGGCGGTATTGCCCCACCATGGTCCTTCGCGAATGCCTTTGCGCTAATGCTGTGCTCCGATGGCCTCTTACCGGCGTTGAAGGTACCGGTCTTCAGTAGCTGCTTCATGGAAGGGCTATAGGCCTTCAATACGTGCTTGTTACTGGCCTTCGGCCGCGCGGTAGGTGAAAGCCACCACAACCGCGTATAGCTATCCTTGACCCGTATTCGCTCTATCGTTACCCACTGCGCTGGGCTTGGCAGACGCGCAGGGTTGTGACAGATGAATTCCTGACATAGAAATAGATCGTTGTCTTCCTGAAAACGCAGTAACGCCTTCAGTCCTAGCGTGGACATCACAGGCTCCCCTGGCTCCCAGGAGTTGCCGAGTTCGATCACGATTGATCCGCGGTCCGTCAGGAGGTCTCGGAACAATGCTCCAAAACCAGTAAGCCACTCCAAGTACGCTGCACCGTTCAAATTGCCATAGCGCTTCTTCGTATTGAGCGGAAAGGGGGGCGACGTAAATATCAGTTGCACCTTCCCTTCAAGAGATCTTAACCCCCTTTGATTCAATACTCTTTCTGCGAGACCCTGCAACATCACGCCGGACGCTGTGGAGTACGCGGTATGGACCGGCAAGGTTCGAAACAGACCCTTTGGCTTCGTTCTTGGTCTCATTTTCGCTGGTGTCTAAGGCGCTTTGGAAGCGCTAGCTGACAACCGAAGTGTCCGGTTTGGAGTTCAACGTGCCACCAACGCGGGGCAGACCCCACGGGATAAGTGATAGCAGACCGTGCTGAATCGTTCGTTCGCGCGTCGAACGACCACCCGATACCTCTGTCATTCGGCACTTAAATTTTGTCCGACTCGTCAGACCATTCAGTTTGATGAGCTTGCCCAAATGCGTTGCCGCATCAAATTCTGCTCCCCCGCAAATCGCTGGTACCACCAGACTGCCCTCACCATCACCTGCTCGAGCCCGATGTCATGGCCGTCCACGAACACCCGGCCGAGGTGCCGCCGGTACTGGTCGAGCTCGTAGCAGTCTAACCGCGCCTGCTTGTTCAGTGCGAGGTTCTGCTTCGAGCGGTTTCCGAACGCCTGGCCCTTCTCCGGGGCGTCGATCCCGCCGATCCGGAC
Organism: Pseudomonadota bacterium; assembly: GCA_005804965.1. Classification (GTDB taxonomy): domain Bacteria; phylum Desulfobacterota; class Binatia; order Bin18; family Bin18; genus SYOC01. Next base: position 2,779 of record SYOC01000253.1, on the reverse strand, counting down.
TCGGTGCGACTGCTTTTCGCTGGTGAGAACCGTTACCGTGTCGCCGTCCGCGACGCGGACGACCTTGCCAGAGAGCTCCTCGGCGCGTGCCGAGATGACGTAGACCAGCGCAAGGGCGACGGTCGCGGTCCAGCGGATTATTGCCGACGCTTCCGAGCGCCGCGCACCCCTAACACCCGCCGCGCAAAGGCAACCGCAGCTTCACCGCTTCGCTTCACGCGCTCGATGTCGTCAGGTGGCAGGCCATCTGCCTTGGCGCGAAGCAGTCCCTCCGCCATTGGATCGCTGCTACGCCTTTCGGGGCCGAAACTCACTTAACCTGCTTTCAAACACTCGACTTGGAGCTCTTTAATCTGCGAATCGTCCGAGCGGGGAGGTTACCCGGTCATGGTGCTGGCCATCCTTGGCATCGCCCTTGAGCGCCGGGTTAGGTCGCACGGCCGTGTGACTGTGGATACAGACGCTCAAACTCTTCGTTGGATACAACGTCATATTTCCACTTGTATGAGTTGTAAAGATACTTACCACCACCTTTTCGGTCGGTTAGTTTGACCTTCAGCCGAAACTTTGTCCCCACCGGATGGCGTTTGGTATCTACGAGTTCTTTGGGACATTGAACTAGGAGGGTTTGCGGAAATATCTGGTGGTTCGCCGGACGCACATGAACCGGCCCGTGAAGCCCAGCGGTGTTTGCCGGATAGAACGATTCCACAACGATTTCGTGATACGCCGCATCAGTGGCCATGTGAGTTCCTTTTGCGACCTAACGTAATAGTCAGCCAAAATCGCAAGCCTTAATTAAATGGAAGCCGACCGCGACCCGCCTCAGTCTACGACCTATGTTAATTGAGATTTTTCACTCATCCTTACTGTGGCGATAACCTCGTCTTCGAATAATATTGTGTAAAATTCGCGATCACCTCCTGCCTGCGCGATAGCAAGTTGGATGGATCTGATGCTGCGGCTCGGTCCGCGCAGATACACACAGTGTCCCTTATTGTCCACTTTGCACCAGCCCTCGGGACTCGTCACGCAGACCCCTAGCTCCTCGAAACCCGCCACCAACCGGGTCTCAAGGCGCTGCAAACGCTCGAACAGCGCCTTGAATTCTCTTCTGTCTTCAGCCATTTCTCTCTCCGAGTAGCTGCTCTTTTGGAGCAATGGTTGACAAAACCCAACCATCCACTGCAGCGGACGATCAATAACTCAGCCATCGCTGCTTTTCTTCTGCTTCAAATGGGGTTTACCCCAGTTATTGGGCACGTACGGACGATTCGACTCATACAGTACCCAACGGTCGTCCACGACGGTGCGCTGCGCGCAATTCAGTGGCCCGAGGTCCTTAGGTAGGAGAACGTAATGACAAATACGGCCTCCCTCTGGAAATTCATCTCCTGCCGTCAGAATATCGGTAAGACTGCCACCTTCCTTGTCCAATTCAGGCCACGTTTTGAAAGCGCCGACCATGAGATCGGCACATCGAATCCCTTCAAACATGAAGCCAACTTTACCGCCCCAGTCATCCCAGGGGCACGCACCCGCTGATCCAGTGAGGGCAAATGCCTCCGTCGGCGCATACCCTGTTCTGTCGCTACGAACTAATTGCTCTTGAATCAGGCGCCGCCAGACCCGCGGATCACGCGCCAGCATCGACACAGACTGAACATTCTCTCTCGTCATCAATTCTTCAATCAGCTTCATGACCGCGTCTGGAAGGTGGTAGTTCTCATGTTCGGCAGCAGCAATTACCGTGCAGCGGCGTTGGATATCAGGTTCATAGTCACGCCAGTGGGATCCGGCATCGATCCGGCCGATTTCGCGCAGCGTTAGCCAGTCGCCCTTCGAGCGCACTTCTTGTTGCTTCGCCTTTACCCATGCAAGTAGCTTCGCCGTCGTCGTCTTCCAATAGTTTCCGCTTCGAAAGGAAAGCCAGCACTGAGCATCTAGTTCGGTGTCATCACCGTCGTCACGGAAAAGACCGTCGAATCGGATCAGCGGAAGATAGCCCTTGTCCCACGTTGGCTCGAACCACTGGGGCTTAACCCTCTGAAACCGACAGGTGACACTTTCGTCGACATCCACGAGACGCAGTCGAAGGTAGTGATATATGTCGCCGGGACGCGTAATGGTCATGAACTCATACACACGGAGACTTCGGAGCACTTCGTTGAACAGAACCGCCAGAGGTTTGGCGTCAATTTCGACCACGAAAGGTGTCTTGCCTCGATCGTAGTAGGGGCCCGGACTGAAAATCACGGGCTCGCCAGTCGGCTCGATGGCGATCGTCTGTCCTGGCGAATTCGAATTGCCCATAGCCTGACTCTAGTGAGAAGTCGGATTCACGAAGTATCGCCAGCCGAAGGCGCGTGCCATGAACCTGCCAAGATCAACTTTCCGCTAAGCAGCATCTGTCGCCATTCCGTTCTGTATAGGGTTGTCGGCGCCGATCGAATTTTGACCACCTGTGCCGGGTGAATTTTGACCGGGGATCTTGGGCCGTCCTTTGAAGGGACGGCTGTGCATAAGTGTACGTGATCGGTTCGGGATCGCGCCCGAGGTGGCCGACGATGATGACCTTGTTGACGGATGCCATGAGAGTTACCCCCCAGAGAAAAAATTGTGGCACGCGACAGGCTCACCAGGTGGGCCTCATCTAGGCCAAGATCACGCATGGAGACTAGATCGCCTCCCGCCATGTTCACGCATTTCTCCCCGTTCTCTGACGTGTTAGCGCATGTGTCTTGCTGGACCTGCACGCATTCCATCGGCTACGGGGTGC
>SYOC01000252.1 GCA_005804965.1 Pseudomonadota bacterium | reverse complement strand
CGCGGCGCATATCATCGGGGAGCACATTGGGGTGAGCGCGTCGAAATGGCGCAATGGTGGTCGGACTACCTAGATGGCCTGCGAGGATAGGTCCAAAGCCATCCTTTCCCTGTTCGCGCAACGCATTCGAAGCCGGCCGCCGACTGTGAGATTTATGCCACAGCCGCCCATGAGCATTGTGTTGAGCTTCGGTTGTCTTTTGCGACATAGATGATGGCAACACGCGGCAATCTTGGAGGGGCGCTTGCTTTCGCGCGAACTGAATGGTTGGGACGAGCTGTCCCTCGACGATCTATTTTTCGCCTTCCGCAAGGCAAAGGTTGATTGCTTTTATGAGTCCTCAATTCGCGTTTGCGAACGCTTCGTGGAATACGAGCAGAACCTAGCGGATAATTTGGACACATTGTTTGCTCGGCTGAAAAACGATGAGTTGCTCGACGTATTGCTTGAAGGGATCGGCAATCCCATCATTTTCCCAAAGCGCCTCAACCTCGATCCCGACGAGTCCAATACGACGGCGGGTCACGCATTTTTCTCTGACTCGGGTCGGGCGTTCAAGAAGGCCATTAAACAGAAATTGAAGCCGGAGTTTAGGTTAATCGGCGACTTCACCGTAGATTGCCACGTTCTGTCAGCACTTTGGGTCAATCTTGTCGGCCATAAGTTCGACGCCAGACTATCGCCGCGCGCTTTGGCGTCTCGCGTTCGACGTTATCGCGCCACCAAAGAGCGGGAACACATTGGGGCTTACCATCTGGAGGCTTTGGGTTCGTTCGAACCGTATTTCACACCGTACCGCAAGTGGCGGGATGACGGCATTAAAGCTATGCGAGCCAGCGTCTCAAGCGGCGATCCGATCATCGCGATAACACTCGACGTTGGAAATTTTTATCACAGCATTGATCCATCATTTTTTGTTGATCCCGAGTTCATTCAATACCTAGGCGTAGAGCTGAATGAATTTGAACTATCTCTCAGTGTTACATTTTCTACCGCCCTATCCGCATGGTCCGACCGATGCGCTGCCCGACTAAGGCATTTTGGATGCTCGGAAGGTGACGCACTCACAGGCGGCATTCCAATTGGGCTTTCGATAGTGCGAGTAATATCGAATGCCGTTCTCTCGTTCTTAGACGAGAAGATCGATATCGGTCTAAGCCCGATCTACTATTCGCGATATGTAGATGACCTTTTCCTTGTTCTTAGAGATAACGCCGATATTTCTTCTCAAGAAGAGCTGTGGCATTTTATCAGCGAAAAGGTGCCCTATTTTTCTCGTCAAGAAGATGGAACCGTGGCGCTTGGGCTACCACAGTGGGGTGGCCGCACGCGGCTCAAACTCCAAGCCTCGAAACAGAAGACATTCTTTCTCAACGGCCGGAGCGGGCTGGACCTCCTCGAAAATATCGCATCGCAAATCCGTGACGTTTCCAGTGAGCGGCGGCTTATGCCCCTGGCTGAAAGCCTTCAAAGCTCGCAGTCGGCAAAGGCGCTAGCGGCCACAGAATCGGCGGACGACGCGGATAGCCTTCGGCGGGCCGACGGGCTTACCCTTAGAAGGCTTGGCTGGTCCGTTTTGTTGCGGTCAGTAAATACGCTAGCCCGCGACTTGCGGCCGAAGGACTGGGCAAAGGAGCGCGATGGCTTCTATAATTTTGCCCATGAGCACGTCATTCGACCAGACAAGATACTTGAGCAACTAGACCATCTCCCACGTCTATTTTCTCTTGCGATATCCCTGAGTGATTGGAAGCAGGCGCTCCGCGTTTACCGCGAAACGATATCCTCGATATATAAGTTGGAAGAAGCGACGTCTCAGCGCTCCATGCGGATCAATGGGATCGATGCACCTCTCGTCGTGCCGGAAGTCTGGGGCGAAACCCGCTTCCAAGTTAATGTGTTCTTCCGAGAGGCACTCATTAGAGCGTATCCGTTACAGAATACGGCACCGACCACCCGAGCGTTCCAGAACATTCTCAAGGAACTCTCACTGCCCCTTCCCGCCTTAGAGCGATTGGCATTGCAGTGCCGCGAGGCAGATTGGTCACGCATCGCTTATCGCGAGCATCTTCGACTATTTGCAACTCGGTGCGCGCCAATCAAAACAGGCGAGGAGCGTCTTCACGGCCGTTATCCAAGGCAGAAAATCCTCCATCAGTTTCTCAGCCGTTCGCGTGCAAAAAGTAGCGGACAGGTCGTCCGCCGGCTCCCCGAGATATTGGCGAATGAGGAGGGGCAGGTTGGGTCAATGCTACCGTTCCTGTTTCCGACGCGACCGTACACGCCGGAGGAGGTTGCGCTTTATCTCCCTAAAGAATGCGTTTTCGCGGAGCCTAGGCAAGCGGAGCGAGACTGGGCCGACTACACCAGAGCCGTGCGCGGCGTATGGGTGAGGAGTGAGCTTGCGGACGAAGTGGCTCTCGCAGACGATACGCCCGAACTGATCGTCGGTAGTGATGTTGACATCGCGCCGCCCGCTATCCCTCCTTTGGTGATTGTGAACGACGGCGCATTAAACCGCCCGATCAGGCTTGGCATTACGAGTTTCGCAACTTCCGATGAGACTTGGTCAAAGGCGGCAGCCGGTGCGCCTGATCTGTCGCCGTCCCGCTATCGAGCGCTAGCGAAACTAGTAAACGCGGCAGTTGGAGAGACGCCAAAGCCGGACTATTTGATCCTGCCTGAGCTATCGATGCCTGAGCGGTGGATCGCAACGATCGCCGGTCGCCTTTTAGACGCGGGTATCAGCTTAATTGCTGGCCTGGACTACGACCGGCACGCGGGCGACGAGATTGATAGCTCAGCGGTGCTGGTCCTAACGGACGATCGTTTAGGATACCCTTCCTCACTTCAGGTAAGGCAACGCAAGGAGCTGCCCGCACCTGGAGAGGAAGAAAATCTCTTTGTCAGTCATGGACAGACTTGGAAGCAGCAAGCGCCAAATCCCAAGCCGGTATATATTCACAATGGAATGTATATGGGCGTGCTAGTTTGTAGTGAGCTACAAAACATCGAATATCGGTCCGCTTTTCAAGGCCACGTCGATTGCATGATGATACTGTCGTGGAACAAGGATATCGAAACCTTCTCTGCGCTCGTCGACTCCGCCTGTTTCGACGTTCACGCTTACATCGCTTTGGTCAATAATCTCCGGTACGGTGACAGTCGGTTACGTCGTCCGGCAAAACAATCCCATCTCCGCGATGTATGCAGGGTGCGAGGGGGGCTTAATAATCAGCTCGTAGTCGTCGAAATCGATCCCGCGCAACTCCGGGCACAGCAAAGCAGGGCGAAGCGGTGGCCGAAGAAGAACGATGCGTACAAACCAGCCCCAGAAGGCTTCGTCATTTCCGATGCTCGCCGCTCAGTACCGAGTTAGCGGAAGTGTTGGTGAAACGCAGCTTCGCGCCTATGCCGTAGAGGGTCCCTCCCGATGGGGCACTGGCCCATGCGGGGGCGCTGAGCCGCGTTGCGCGATTTTCTGCCAAAATGCGTATGGCCCCAGTGCGGAAAGGG
>SYOC01000251.1 GCA_005804965.1 Pseudomonadota bacterium | reverse complement strand
GAAACGAGGGGTTCAACTCGGGTGCGCCGCCGGTAATATCCACGGTCGCGGCATCTGCGGCACGCACGAAATCGAGGACATGCTCGGCAGTCTGGCGAGTCATAATCTCCGTGCGTTTCGGTCCGGCATCCACATGGCAGTGGTGACACGCCTGATTACACAGTTTGCCGACGTTGATTTGCACGGTCTCGATAGAGCTGCGGCTGAGGCGGAGACCTTCTTGTTGGACGCGCTGGTCGAAAGGAAGGAGCGATTGAGAGAATGCGGATGAGAGCATGGCGAAGTTCTTTCTTTGAATCGTGAAACCTATGTTCTCAGATACAGAAACTCGTCCTCTGTGGCTAGAGTTCCCCTGCGACCCCGGAAAACACGATCTTGCCGGGCTTGAGGGTAAAGGAATTTTTCCATTGACTCCGCTAGGTGCGCATGGTAGCCACATGCGGCGGTAAAAGAGAGTTATTTGTGAGCTATGCAACCTTGGGCCTCTTGTTCTTCAATCTCATCTTCCTCATCTTCGTGACAGCTCCGACCCGGGCACAAAGTGCGCAAGAAGAATTGATCTTTGCCACCACGACCAGCGTGCAGGACACTGGGCTGCTCGATGTCATCGTACCGATCTTCGAGAAGCAGAGTGGCTATCACGTCAAAGCTGTTGCGGTCGGCACGGGCCAAGCCTTAGCAATGGCGGGCAAAGGGGAAGCCGACGTGGTGCTGGCGCACGCGCCGGACATCGAAAAGAAATACGTGGCCGACGGCGTCCTCACGAATCGGCGGCTGATGATGCATAACTGGTTCCTTCTCGCAGGTCCGGCGGCTGACCCGGCCAAGATCACAGGCATGACCAAATCCGTGGAGGCGCTGAAAAAGGTCGCTGATGCCAAAGCGACGTTTGTGTCGCGTGGCGACGACTCTGGCACCCACAAACTCGAAAAGAAACTGTGGGAACACGCGGGGATCAAGCCAACTGGCGCATGGTATCTCGAAGCCGGGCAAGGTATGGGCAAGACCCTCAGCATTGCCGGTGAGAAACAGGGCTATGTCATTTCCGACCGCGCCACGTATCTTGCCTTCCAGAAGACAGTTGGCCTTACTGCGCTGGTCGAAGGCGATCCGTTGTTTCTCAATGTCTACCACGTGATGGAAGTCAACGCCGAGAAGTTCCCCAAAGTGAACGCTACAGGCGGAAAAGCGTTTGCCGATTTCCTGTTATCCGCGACTGTGCAAGACATGCTGAAGACTTTCGGCAAAGAGAAATTTGGCGAGTCGCTGTTCACCCCAGATGTGGGAAAGACGGAAGACGTTGTGATGCAGCAGGCTCAGCAGTAAGAAGCTAAGGATATGAACGTGAGAGTGAAAATTGTTACTGCCCTGATTGTCGTGTTGGTGGCTGGATCAGCACTGGCGCAAGAGGCCTCATTGATCGACCTCTTGCAGTCGAAAGGCGTGTTGACCAAGAAAGAGGCTCAGCGCCTCAAAAAGGGGAAAACCACTCAGGCCGGGAAAGCCAGCTATGACGAACAGGCGCTGGTCGATTTGTTGCGTGCCAAGGGCATTCTTGAAGAGAAAGATGTTGCCCAGTTGCAAGCGCCTCCTGCGCCTCCTGCGCCGTCAGTTGCCGCCACACCCGAGTTGAACGAGCGTCTCTCACGCATCGAAAGCCAGCAGCAAACGCTCCAAGCGCAAACCCAGACGCAGGCCGAGCAGCAGAACAAAGCCGTCGAAGAGCTGAAGAAAACCACCAAGACTACGGCAGACGATCTTAAGAAAGGCACGGACTGGCTCAATCGCTTCACTCTCTTTGGCGACATCCGTGTGCGCCATGAAGGGTTCTATCAGGAAGGGGTGCATGCCCGGAATCGCCAACGGCTGCGTTTACGGCTGGGGGCACGCCTCAAGGTCAGTGATGAGATCGAAGCTGGGATCCGCCTTGTCAGCGGCGACCCCAACGAAATCGTCGCCAATAACCAGACTCTCACCGATTCCTTCACCCGCAAGCCCATCAACATCGACAATGCCTACATCACCGTGCGCCCGTCGAAAGTCTTTGGTTGGGACAAGCCGTACTTCTCGCTCACCGGCGGCAAATTCAGCGTCAATTTCTTCCGCCCCAGGGCGGTCATGCTCTCGGAGATGATTTTCGATGAGGACCTTTCGCCAGAAGGTGCGGCTGAGGAGTTCACCTTGTTCGAGGGCACAGATGTAGTGAAGAGCGTGAAGCTCGCGGCTGGCCAATGGGCGATCAAAGAATTCGCTGCCGACCGCGACTCGTACATGCTCGGCGAGCAACTCCAGGTGACGATTGCCCCGACGCCCAAGAGCCAACTCACGCTGGCTGCCGGGGATTATTATTTCTTCCGCTCCGATGCCGTGGCCCAGGAGCGCAACCGCAACGCGCAGTTGGTGCTGACCAACTCCGTGCGTCTCAAAAACGGTAAACTCGTGCGTGGCGGCGACCTGATCACCCCGAACACAGCCAATCCGATTCAACGCTTCGCTGGCGGCTTCAATATCGTCAATGCCAGCGCCCAGTTCGTGCTCAACCCCGAATCCCAATGGCCGTTCTCACTCATGGTAGATTACGCCCATAACACGCAAGCCGCCTTGGGCATGGATGACGCATTCTTGGTCGGAGCCGGGATTGGGCAGGCGAGAAATCCCGGTGACTTCGCCTTCTCGGCGGCGTGGTCACGAGTAGAGACCGACTCGGTCATCTCGATGTTTACCTTGAGCGATTATGGTCGGCGTGGCGGCACCAACGTCCAAGGGCCGATTGTGAAGTTCGACTACATGCTGTTTCCGCGTCTCACGCTGACGGCGAAAGGCTATTTCGTGGAGTTCATTGACCGCCCGGCGGGAGCCACGAACTCCACAGTTAATCGCATGCAACTGGATGCGCTCTTCGCCTTTTAGAACGCATCCTGCCAGATCAGGGAGGCCCTCCTGCTTACAACCCGCCGCGTACGGCGCGGACCGCCTGGACTCCCCATTTGGGGCCAGCCGAGATAAAGCCACTGCCAAAATGCCACGCCCAGGCTTGGCCAGGATTGGCTTGGTCATTGCTGGTGGACCAGTGGGAATAGGCAACACTACCAAGAATCGGTTCGCCGTAGATAGTGAGCAACTCGGCCAACGTCGGCAGTCGCCACCCTCTGGCACCGGCGAATCCAAAACCTCCGTTGAGGGTATTGAGAGTTTTGAGGAAGTCGTCGTATGCGCCGCCGTCGTCGTCGCCACCGACGTTAATGAAGTCTAAGGCGTAGAGGTTGTCGGGATCATGCACATCCGCGTAGTTATAATTGAAATCTGGGGCACCGCTTTTCATCTCCCAGGTCAGAAAGGTCAGGCGGTCAGTAAACGTACCGTTGCCATTATCGACGAACCGATCCTGAGCAGAGCAAGACGGACTATTTTTCAGGGCTTGTAGCTTCGTCCACACGGCTGCGTACTTGTCTTTGCACTTGAGCAGTTTGGCGCTGTCCACGAAGCCATCCCTTTCCCCTTTCGCCATAACCGTCTGCACGCACATTTCGTAGGTGCCCTTCGCCTGAGCGCGGCCCGAGCGACATTTCTGCTCGTCGTCCAATGCCTGCGCGGTACTGACCGATCCGACGACTATCGCGGTTAATGCCAACCATGCCACTTTTTTCATACGTCCGACTCCTTCCTCTGTTTTCAGAAGAGTTAAGTGATGGAGAGATCCCGGGCTTCTGCAAAGCCCAGGGGCGAAGTGATCGACCGCCTTTCGACACGGAAGCGCACTCGCGATCCGTGCCGTGACGAACGCCCGACCGTTTACGGAGGTTGTTCGATTTATGTACTCAGGATACGGAAAGAAATTTCGCTTCTCCTAGCACTTGCGAACAAATATTGTCAAGGATAGGAGCTACACAGTTGACCAAAGAAGGGTGTGAGTGGGTCATAAATACCCTGAAAGGCAAAGATGAGGGCCACATCAAATAGCAGCTAGAGGCTATCCGAAAACCTGAGTCGTGTGGCATGCCTGGATTCCCGCTTTCGCGAGAATGACATTCGGGGAGGTTGCCTCGTCACGCCCGCGCAGCAGGGCGTCCAGAAAAGGAGTTTTCGGATGATTTCTCGTCCCGACCTCGCTGTGACGCTCTCTCGACTTAGGGAGCCGGCAGAAAGTCTTTCGCGTTTTTATTATGGATCTGCTTTTAATCGGTATTCGACAAGGATTCTGGTTGCTACTTTCCGGCGACCCGGAAGTCTGGCGCATTACCATTCTGTCTTTGCAGATTTCGCTGACGGCGACCCTGTTGAGCCTGCTGCTTGGGGTGCCGTGCGGCGTGCTGCTCGCGCTCAACGAGTTTCCTGGGCGACGGATAGTAATCAGTCTGGTCAACACCGGCATGAGTCTGCCGCCGGTGGTCGTGGGATTGTTCGTGACGATGCTGCTGTGGCGCAGCGGCCCGCTCGGGTTTGTGCGGCTGATGTACACGCCCAGCGCCATGGTGCTAGCGCAGGTGATTATCGCTGCGCCGATCGTGACCGGGCTGACGCTGGCCGCCATTCAGCAACTCAACCCCAAACTGCGCTTGCAGATTCTGGCGTTGGGTGCGTCGCGGACCCAGCTGGTCTGGCTGTTGTTGCGCGAGGCGCGCTTGCCGGTGCTAGCAGCCGTCATGGCCGGGTTTGGCGGGGTGATCTCCGAGATCGGCGCGTCGATGATGGTCGGCGGCAACATCCTCGGCCACACCCGCGTCTTGACCACCGCCACCGTCATGGAAACCAGCAAAGGCAACTTCGACATCGCCATTGCTCTGAGCGTGATCTTGCTGCTGCTGATTTTCTTTGTGAACGCCGTGCTGACGTATACGCAGCAACGGCAGCGGCCATTGTAGTGCCGCGTTAGACTGTCGCAGTCAGTTTGCCCTTATGCTGTTGATTGCTCCTGGCCAGAGCGAACAAACCATTGACGGCTTCCACCAAGGCTTGGGCTCCCCCTGGAGCAAAGTACGTTTCGCCGCACTCCGAACAGACCTGAGCCCGGATACCAGACACCGCCACGCGCACCCCTTCGCGCTCGAATTCCTGAGAAACCGCCCGGGTGCGGACAGTGCCGCCGCAGGAGGAACAGGAGGAAAGTTTAAGACCTCTCATCGCTTTTCCCTCTGAGCGCTTCCAGAAGTTGACTCTCGTCGAACCCTTCTTCAATCATGTGGCGAACGGCGTGCAATCCGACCCGGTAGCGTTTCGCTTGCACCATTCCTTGGATGAGAGAGAAAAGCGCATCCATGTCTTCACTCACCTCCCTTTCCGCCGACCACGTTTCGCCAGCAAGTCATCTGGCTCGGGCAAGTTCCAAATAGTACGAATAGCCTTAGCCAAGTCTGGATCAAGTCGCTGCAAGACTTTTTCCTTGTCGTCTGCGGCATGAAACTCTGCGAACGTGCGCAGCCGCTCGGCTTCGCCTTCAACTTCTATCATATAATTTTCAATATATCGAAAATCTCCTATACCAAATGCCTTTGTGCATTTGGCCTTCCCTTCCTAAGACAGAAACCGTTATGAGTATAGTATGACTGCTGAGATCCTCCTCACCGCGCACAACCTCCACGTCGAAGTCGGCGGACGCACGCTGCTCACGGTTCCGAATCTGGAGATTCAACGTGGCGAGGTGTTGGCCATCATTGGTCCCAACGGTGCAGGGAAAAGCACGCTGCTTCAATCGCTGGCGGGTTTGCGAGCGGTATCGAGCGGAGAGTTGTCGTTCGATGGGCAAGTGGTGAACCTTGATGATCCGCCGCTGGCTTTCCGGCGGCGCCTCGCTGTGGTGTTTCAGGAGCCGCTGCTGTTCGATGCCACGGTGTACGAGAATGTCGCCAGCGGGTTGAAGCTGCGCAAGGTGGCAACGTTGGCGGTGCGGGAACGTGTGGCGTTATGGCTGGCGCGATTTGGCATTGACCATCTGGCACAGCGCCAGGCGCGTTCTCTTTCCGGTGGCGAGGCGCAGCGAGTGAGTTTGGCGCGGGCGTTTGTGTTGGAGCCGGACCTCATGCTCCTCGATGAACCGTTTTCGGCACTTGATCCGCTGACACGCGAAGCGCTGATCGATACCTTTCATCGCTTACAGCGTCAGACGCGCATCGCAACAGTGTTGGTCACGCATGATCGTTTGGAAGCCCTGCGCTTGGGAGATCGTATCGCGGTGATGGACGGCGGAGTCATCGCGCAGATTGGTACGCCGGAGGAAGTGTTTGCCCAGCCGGTGAATGAAAAGATCGCGAGCTTTGTGGGTATCGAGACGATTCTACGTGGCCATATCGAGTCGCAAGCCGAGGGGTTTGCCGAGATCCACGTTGCCGAGGATCGCCGCATCGCCGCTGCCTCGCTTCTTGCTGCTGGCGCTGCTGTGACCGTGTGCATTCGTCCAGAAGAGGTGACGCTGTTGGCGCTCGCCGGTGAGTCTTTGCCATCGAGTGCGCGGAATCACTTCCCAGCAACGGTGACACGCCTTGTGCCGTGGGGCGTGGCCTTCAAGGTCCATCTCGATTGCGGATTCCCTCTGGTCGCGTTCGTTACCCGCCCGTCCATTGAACTCTTACAGCTTCGGGAAGGGCAACGCATTGTCGCAACCTTCAAGGCAACTGCCGTACATGTGCTGGCGGAGTAGGGGCAACGTATTGGCGACGATGCCACCTGAGCGAGTTTTTCTTTCCCTCTGAGAGATTTTTGCTTGACACTGCTTTGCTCAACCTATCTACTGCCGTGGTCCGCTTGAGGGTCTCGCCTCAAAGACGTGGTCTAAGGAGGGCTGATGGAAGAATCGCAAGGGAAGTTCTTTTATGGCTGGGTGATCGTGTTCGCTGGTTTGGCGCTCAGCCTCATCATGTACGGCGTCGTCGACGTCTTTGGCATTATGTTCAAGCCTCTGTCCGAAGAGTTCCACTGGGATCGGGCAACGGTGTCGGCGTCCTCAATGATTAACTGGCTCAGTTTCGGAGTCGGCAACCTCGTGCTCGGCACGTTGACCGACCGCATTGGTTCCCGTCGGGTGATGATTCTTGGTGGGATTCTATTCGCTATCGGCACCTTGCTCATGAGTCAGCTACAGTCGGTATGGCATCTGTATTTCGTCTTTGGCGTGCTGATCGCGGTTGGTCGTTCGGCGGCGGCTGTGCCGCTGACCGCGCTGGTGACCAAATGGTTCACCAAAAACCAGGGCTTGGCTCTCGCACTGGCGCAGTCGCAAAACGTGGGGTCGGCAGTGTTCGCGCCGCTGTCGGTGTTCCTCCTGGCGCAATACGGCTGGCGCGGTGCCTACATCGGACTGGGTCTGATTGGTCTTTTGATTATCCCGCTCGCCTTGCTGATGCGCGATCATCACACCAGCCGCTCGCAGGTGTCCGAGGCTGCGGGACGTGCTGGCGCGGTCTCTTCCTCCACACTCCCTGGCATGACGCTCGGGGAAGCGATGCGCACGCGCGCGTTCTGGACGCTCAACCTCATGGTTATCGGGTGTTGTGCTTGCCATTCCTGCATCTTGCTGCATGGCGTTAATCACATGACAGATGTCGGTCTGACAGCGACGACGGCTTCGCAGGTTGTCGCGGTGATGGCGATCTTCGGCATGCTCGGTAAGATCGCCAACGGTTTGATGGCAGACAAAGTCGGTGCGAAATGGTCGATGGCTGGGTTCCTTTTTCTGCAAGCGATCACCATTCCGATGTTCGTGCATGCACACGAGTTGCCGACCTTCTACATGTGGGCCGTGCTGTTCGGCACCGGGTTCGGCGGGCCGATGCCGGTCTACGCCATGCTTTTCCGTGAATACTTTGGTACCCGTCACATTGGCTCAATTCTGGGATTCTTTTTCCTGACGGCGGCCATTGGCATGGGGTCGGGCGGGATGATGGGCGGCGTGTTGTACAACATGTTCGGCGATTACGCGGTGCCGTTCTTTACCAGCACTGGCACCGGACTGATGGCGGCAGTCTTGGCGCTGACGTTGCCCTCGACGGAGAAGCAAAAAGCTGCGATGGCCCCGCAGATGGCACTCGCCAGCTAAGTCTTTCATCTCAATGAATTTGAAGGGTAGCAGTGGTGGCGTCATTCCGGGCCAGCACTGCGAGACCCGGAATCCAGGGGGCAGAACTACAGGCCAATGCTTTATGCTCCTGGATTCCGACCGGAGTTTATCCTGAGCCCTTCGACTGCGCTGCGCTACGCTCAGGACAGACTCTGCCGAAGGGCGGGTATGACGGGCTAGTAGCGTATCCAGACAGAGTGCAAACCCGCGAAAATTGCAGGTTGGACGAAAACCCTCCCCCTCTGAGGAGCTGCCCCGACCGGGCGTCTCTCCGTACAATCCCACGTTTGCTCTCCCCCCCCTCGCTGCTATGGTGTCCGCCATGCGTTGTCCCGGCTGCGGAACCGTCAATCACTTGGGTGCCAAATTTTGCGACGAATGCGCAACGCCGCTGCCGCGCGTCTGTCCGTCGTGTGGCACCGAGAATCGCCCTGATGCCAAGTTCTGTCAGGAATGCGCCGCCTCGCTGACTGCGCTGAAGAGTACCGACAGGACAGGGACGAGCCTTTCCCCCTCGGCTGCCGAGGCGAAACCCATCCTCTACACACCGAAACATCTGGCCGAGCGTATCCTCACCGAACAAGTCGCCATGGAAGCACGCGGGGCGGTGGAAGGTGAGCGTAAAACTGTCACTGCTCTCTTCGCTGACATCAAAAACTCGATGGGCCTCATCGAAGATCTCGATCCCGAAGAGGCGCGCACCATCATCGACCCAGCTTTGCAGATCATGATGGAGGCCGTGCATCACTACGAAGGGTATGTAGCGCAGTCTTTAGGTGATGGCATCTTTGCACTGTTCGGTGCGCCATTGGCGAGCGAGGATCACCCGCAACGCGCCATTTACGCGGCGCTGCGGATGCAAGAGGAAAGCCGGCATTTGGCAGAAATGCTGCGGCGAGAAAAAGGCGTGAATCTACAGATTCGCGTCGGCATCAACACCGGTGAAGTGGTGATGCGCTCGATTCGGCGCGATGATCTGCACGCGGACTACACCCCGGTCGGTCATGCTACGAGTCTGGCGGCACGCATGGAAAGCCTGGCTGCACCTGGCTCAGTCCTCATCAGTGAGCATACCCATCGGCTGATCGACGGCTATTTTGAGTGCAAAGCTTTGGGACCGGCACGAGTCAAAGGGGTCAGTGAGCCGGTGCATCTATATGAAGTACTGGGCGTAGGGCCGTTGCAGACGCGGCTACAAGTCGCAGCGCGGCGCGGTCTCAGTCGCTTTATCGGTCGCCAGCAAGAATTGTCCTCTTTGCAGCAGGCACTGGAATGCGCCAAGAGCGGGCAGGGATCTATCCACGGTGTGCGTGGTGCGCCTGGGGTCGGCAAATCCCGCCTCTTCCATGAATTCAAACAAGCGGCAGGGCCTGGATGTCTGGTGCTAGAGACCTTCGCGTTGCCGCATGGCAAAGCCTACGCCTATTTGCCGTTGATCGAGTTATTGAAAGGTTACTTCCACATTTCCGCCCATGACGATGAGCGGCGGCGACGGGAAAAGATTACCGGCAAGGTGTTGACCCTTGACCGGGACTTAGAAGAGACACTGCCATATCTCTTTGGCTTGCTGGGCGTATCGGAGCCGAGTGGGACGCTGCAACAGCTCGACCGCCAGCTGCGACGGCGACGCACGTTCGAGGCGATTACCAAGCTCCTTGTGCGTGAAAGCGCGAATCAACCGTTGGTGTTGATTTGCGAAGACCTGCACTGGATCGACAACGAAACCCAATCGTATCTGCTGTCCTATACCGGGCGTATTGCCGAGGTCAGCATCCTTTTGCTGGTGAATTATCGTCCCGAGTATCAGGCGGGTTGGATTGGGCAGCCGTATTTCACCCAAGTGCTGCTGGAGCCATTGGGGCAACGTGAGGCTGAGGAGTTGCTCTCGCTGCTGCTGGGCGTGCGCGACGGCATGACGCTGGAACCGACGTTGCGCCAGTTGTGGCAGCAGATTCTCGAAAAAACCCAGGGCAACCCGCTGTTCATGGAAGAGATCGTGCGTGCCTTGTTCGAGGAAGAAGTTTTGGTGCGAGATACCTTTGGTCGGGCGGTGTTCGCAACGCCCTTGGGTGCGGCGCTTGGCCTTCCGCCACCGGAATTGCACATTCCACCGACTGTGCAGGCCGTGCTGGCGGCGCGTATTGATCGTTTGTCGCCTAATGCCAAGGAACTCTTGCAGACGGTAGCGGTCATCGGCAAAGAATTTCCCCTCACTTTAGTGTTGCGTGTGTCAGATTTGCCGGAAGCCGACGTACATCGGCTGTTGGCACATTTGCAGAGCACCGAATTTATCTACCAACAGCCAGCGACGGCAGGCATGGAGTACAGTTTCACCCACACGCTCACCCAAGAAGTAGCGTATCAGTCCCTCTTGTTAGAGCGTCGCCATGCTCTCCATGAGCGCACCGCGCAGGCCATCGAAGCGGCGTTTTCCGAACAAATGGCAGAGCACTACGGCGAATTGGCGCATCACTATGGCCAGAGCGGCAGTACCTGGAAAGCCATCGACTACTTGCAGCTGGCTGGAGAACAGGCCGTGCAACGCTCCGCTAACGCCGAAGCCATCGAACATCTCACCTCGGCTTTAGCCTTGCTCAAAGAGGTACCCAGTACGCCTGACGTGTCGCGTCGTGAACTGACCTTGCGCCTTGCGCTGGGGGTGCCGCTGATTGTGACCCGAGGGATTGCCGCAAGTGAGGTCGGGGCAATGTATGAGCGGGCCCTGACTCTTGCCCAACAGTCGGGGGAGACGGCGCTGCTCTTTCCAGTCCTGCGTGGGCTGTGGGAGTTCCACGAAGTACGCGGCGCATTGCCGACCGCGCGGGTGTTGGGCGAACGCTTGCTGATGCTGGCACGGCGCGAAAACGACGAAGCGTTGTCGTTAATCGCCCATGGGGCACTGGCGGATACCTTGCTCTGGGGTGGCGAGTTTTTGAGAGCAAGTCAGCATGCGGATCGCGGCATTGCCTCTTACGCACCAGCCCGTCATCGTGTACTGGCGTTTCTGTATGGTGGGCATGATCTTGGAGTCGCGTCGGTAGTATGGAAGGCTTTGGCGCTGTGGCATCTTGGTTATCCGGAGCAGGCAGACTTCAACGTGCGTCGCGCTCTATTCGCGCTTGAAGAACTAGCGCACTCGTACAGCACGGTGCATACGCTGAGCTTTCTGGCGTTGTTGTCGCAATTGCGTCGCCAAGTGCAAGCCGTGCAGGAGCGCGTGGAAGCGGTGATGCTGTTGTCGCAAGAGCAAGAGTTCACCCAATACAATGCCATGACTACGGTCCTGCATGGTTGGGTACTGACCGAGCACGGCAACAGCGATGAAGGGATTGGGCGGATAGAAGCCGGATTGACGGCATGGCGGGCTATTGGCGCAGAGCTGATGCGCCCCTATTATCTCGCCTTGCTTGCTGAAGCGCACGGCAAAGCTCAGCGGCCTGACACTGGTTTACGTCTCATAGATGAAGCACTGGCGAGCGTGCGTGGCAGCATGGAATGCTGGTGGGAGGCGGAATTGCATCGTGTGAAAGGCGAACTCTTGCTCATGGCTCGCGATGCGAAGCCACCATCGACCGCCGGCTCTTCGCTGAGCTGCTGAAGTGCTGGTGACGAGAACGAACGATAGATAGCGTAACGATGTGGAGAAGAGAGAAGCATGAGTCAACAACTCGAAGGACTGGTCGATATCGCGAAGTTAGAGACCTTTTTGCGTGCGCAGTTGCCGCCACAGGCTGGCGACTTGGTGGTAGAAAAACACGAGGCCGGGTTTTCCAACGAAACATTTTATGTGTCGTGGGGGCCGAAACGCTGGGTGATGCGTCGCCCACCGCGTGGCGACATCCTGCCGACGGCGCACGATATGTTGCGCGAGTTTCGCGTGCTCTCCGGTTTGGCACCGACCGGGGTGCGCGTGCCGCAACCAGCAGTGGCGTGCGACGACCTGTCGATCATCGGGGCACCGTTTTACTTGATGGAGCGAGTCGAGGGCATCGTCATCCGTGATCAGCTTCCCGAAGAATTCGACGCCATGGCAGATCGCAAGCGCATCGGAGAAGAACTGATCGATGCTTTGGCCGAACTGCACGCGGTCGATTGGCAAGCCACTACGCTGCACAATCTCGGCCGGCCGCAGGGGTTTCTCGAACGGCAACTCAAGCGTTGGCTAGGGCAGCTTGAATTGACGTTGCCACGGACGCGACCACTCCCGGGTTTGCATGAAGTGACAGCATGGTTGACAGCGCACATGCCGGCGCAGAGCGCCACGACGATTGTGCATGGCGACTACAAACTCGATAACGTGATGTTCACTGCGCATCCAGCCAAGCTCGTAGCGATTTTCGATTGGGAGATGGCGACGCTCGGCGACCCGTTGGCGGATTTGGGTTGGGTCGTGAGCTATTGGGGAGAGACCGGCGACCCGCCGGAGCCGGAGCCGAAAGGCAGCAATTACATCACGTCGCATCCAGGCTTCATCTCGCGCGAAGAGATGATTGCTCGCTACGAACAGCGCACCGGGCGCACCATGCAGCATTTTCCCTTCTATCATTGCTTCGCGGTGTGGAAGCTGGCCATCATTCTCGAAGGGCTGTACCGGCATTACCTCGAAGGTACGGCTTCCAATCCCAAAGCCAACGAGTTCGAGTGGAAAGTGCCGCAGTTGGTCGACCGTGCGCATCGGATTATGACGGGAGCGTGAAGCCCTCCGATTGCTCGTCGCTCAAAGAGTACAGCGCTTCCACTATCCTGTTCGGTGCCTTCGGCAAGCTCAGGAGTCGTGCCCCTCGTAGGGGTGGTTCACGAACCGCCCCTACTGCTCGCAGTTCACTTCCGTCTCGCCGTCGCAGGTGTCCACCCCAGCGTCGCCGTTGGTGCCGAGAATGACATCCTTGCCCGTGCCGAGGTCGATGCCTACGCAAGGTTGGTTGAACACGCCGTTGACCGTACACCCCATGGTCGGGGTCGCTGTGACGCAGGGATCGGCGACGGGTGCTTGTGCCCCGAACTCATACGCCCCAATGTCACGATCGCCGACGTTGCGCAGGAACCCGCGTTGATCAGTGGCTAACCCACAGGTCCCGGCGGCGTCGATCGCCGGCCTGCTTACTGTCTTCCCGCGTTAGCGATGCGTGCTTGCGCACGTTGGAACGCGGCTTGGGTTTCGGTGAACGCCGCATCGGCAGGCGACAAGGTTTTTAACTCGTCTTCTGCCTTGCGCAGCGCCGCGCGGGCACGCTCGATATCGATGCTGTCCGGCAGTTCAATGGTGTCGGTCAAGACGGTCATGACATTGTCCACGACTTCAGCGAACCCGCCGCTGACAATCATCACGTGGGTGTGGTTCCCCTGCCGATAGGAAAACCGTCCCGGTTGTAGGGCGGAGAGGAACGTCGTGTGGTTCGGCAAAATGCCGAACTCACCAACAACTCCTGGCCCGGTGACTTCATCGACATCTTCATCAAGGAGAAGACGTTCGGGGGTAACAATGCGGAGGTGGAGTGTGTCTGCCATAAGAAAGTGAAAAGTGAAAAGTGAAAAGTGAAAAGTGAAAAGTCTGAGCTATTGCTTTCCACTCGGTGCTGTCTAGATCAGTTTGCGATTGCCTTTACTCTCACCCGTCCTCGCTGCGCTCGTCCTGCCCTCTCCCTGCTAGGGAGAGGGAAAAAAGGGTGAGGGTCCCAGATAAGGTAAATCCAACTGAAAGCCGCTCTAGGCGGCAAGTCCTTTGGCTTTTTCTCTCGCGCTTTCGATGGTGCCGACCATGTAGAATGCCTGCTCGGGCAGGTCGTCGTGTTTGCCTTCGACCAATTCCTTGAAGCTGCGAATGGTCTCTTTCACCGGGACGTATTCGCCTTTGATGTTGGTGAACTGCTCGGCCACGTTAAACGGCTGCGAGAGGAAGCGTTGGACTTTCCGCGCCCGCGCGACAATGATCTTGTCTTCTGGCGAAAGCTCATCGATGCCGAGAATGGCGATGATGTCTTGCAAGTCTTTGTAGCGCTGCAACACTTCTTGGACTTTGCGGGCAACTTGGTAGTGTTCTTCACCGATGATGTTAGGGTCAAGCATCCGCGAGGTGGAATCGAGAGGATCGACCGCCGGATAAATCCCCAGCTCGGCGATTTGTCGCGAGAGCACGGTGGTGGCATCCAAGTGCGCAAACGTCGTGGCTGGGGCCGGGTCGGTCAAGT
>SYOC01000250.1 GCA_005804965.1 Pseudomonadota bacterium | reverse complement strand
CTAAATCTCGGCCTGAACGACGAGACCATCCAGGGTCTGATCAAACGCTCCGGTAACCCACGGTTCGCTTATGACTGCTATCGCCGCTTTGTCCAGATGTACGGCGACGTCGTCCTTGGCATGAAGCCAGAATCCAAAACTGAACGCGACCCGTTCGAGGTCCTGATCGAAGAAAAGAAAGCCGCACGCCACATCGAGCTGGATACCCAATTCACGGCGGACGATCTCTGCGACCTCGTAGCGGAGTTCAAAGCCTTGATCCAGCAGCGCCTCAACGTAGCGTTCCCGCAAGATCCGCAAGAACAACTCTGGGGAGCCATCGGAGCCGTGTTTGGTTCGTGGAACAACCCTCGCGCCATCACCTACCGGCACATCGAAGGCATCCCCGAGGCTTGGGGTACGGCAGTCACGGTCCAGTCCATGGTCTTCGGCAATCTCGGCGATGATTGCGCGACTGGCGTCGCCTTCACTCGCGACTTCTCTACTGGCGAGAATGCCCTGAATGGCGACTTCCTCATCAATGCGCAAGGAGAAGACGTCGTCGCTGGCATCCGCACGCCGCAACAAATCACCCTGGCTGCTGCTCGCGAACGTGCCGAACGTGAAGGCCGCAGCGAGCAAGAACGCAGCGAACTCTATCCCTCCATGGAAGAGCGCTTGCCTGAGAGCTTTACCGATCTTCAACGGATCGCGGATACGCTGGAGGCTCATTACAGAGACGCGCAAGACATCGAGTTCACGATTCAGGGCGGCAAACTCTGGATGCTGCAAACCCGCGCTGGCAAACGCACGGCAGCGGCAGCGATGAAAATCGCCGTGGATATGGTGGAAGAACAATTGATCGACGAGCGCACTGCCCTGTTGCGGGTTGCTCCCGCGCAGTTAGACCAGCTTCTCCACCCCACGCTAGACCCGAATGCGCCGAAGGAGAGGTTGGCACGAGGAATTCCCGCCTCGCCAGGAGCCGTGAACGGTAAAGCCATCTTTTCAGCCGATGACGCTGAGGCTGCGGCCAAAGAAGGGGAAAAAGTCATTCTCGTCCGCGTCGAGACTTCACCAGAAGACATTAACGGCATGCATGCCGCACAAGGCATTCTCACCGCACGTGGTGGGGCCACTTCTCATGCCGCACTCGTCAGCCGTGGCATGGGCAAATGCGCGGTCGTCGGCTGTGAAGCCCTGGAAGTCGATTACGAAAAGCAACAGTTTAGCGTGCGCGGAACCGGGATTGTGATTCGCGCAGGCGATTTCATCACCCTCGATGGTGCTACGGGCGAAGTCTTTCGTGGACAAGTACCTACGCGCGATCCCGATCCGGAAACTCCGGCCTTCAAAACCTTCATGGGGTGGGCAGACAAGCAGCGCCAGTTACGTGTTCGCGCCAATGCAGATACTCCTCGTGATGCTACAGTTGCTCGCGCGTTCGGCGCGGAAGGGATTGGCCTGTGCCGCACGGAGCATATGTTTTTCGAGGGTAACCGCATCAATGCCGTGCGCGAGATGATTCTCGCCGAAGATCTCAGCGGTCGGGTACGAGCGTTGGAGAAAATCGCACCGATGCAGAAAGCAGATTTCCTTGGCATCTTTCGTGCGATGGCGGGTCTGCCGGTGACGATTCGCCTCCTTGATCCGCCACTGCACGAATTTCTCCCTCACACCGACGCAGAAATCGAAGACTTGGCAACTGGTCTCGGCGTCCTTCCGGAACGACTCAAAGCCAAGCGCACTTCCCTGCATGAACTCAACCCCATGCTCGGCCATCGCGGGTGTCGCCTCGGCATCACCTTTCCAGAGATCTATGAAGCGCAAGCCCGCGCCATTATGGAAGCCGCCTGCGAACTGACACGCGCAGGGATCGAAGTCATCCCTGAGATCATGATCCCTCTCGTCGGCTACCAGCAGGAACTCGACATCCTGCGAACACGCATCGAGCGGGTGTGCTCTGAAGTGATGAAGGCGGCGGAAGTCTCAGTGTTGTATACCATCGGCACGATGATCGAAGTCCCGCGCGCGGCATTGGTGGCCGATACCATCGCTGCTACAGCAGAATTCTTCTCTTTTGGCACCAACGATCTTACGCAAATGACGTTGGGCTTGAGTCGCGATGATGCCGGAAAATTCTTACCGGCCTACCTTGAGACAGAAATTTTTCCGCAAGATCCGTTCAGTTCCTTGGATCAAAGCGGCGTTGGCATGCTCGTCGAAATGGCCGTGAAAAAGGGGCGTGCAGCCCGGCCAGGTCTCAAGATCGGCATTTGCGGCGAGCATGGTGGAGACCCAGCTTCTATCGAATTCTGTCATAGGACCAACCTCGACTACGTATCCTGTTCTCCGTATAGGGTGCCGATCGCCCGTTTGGCGGCAGCCCACGCGGTACTCAAGCAACAACCAGCCGTCAAATCCAGACGCACGGTGCGCAAGGCGAACGTCGAACCGACGCTGATCGCTGCGCTCGCGTAACCGGAGTGGGGCGCGTCGTTTCGCGCCCTACCCCGGCAATCCTGACTTTGCCCATCTTGTCACAAGTTATCATGTCTACTCCCGTCTCAATCACCGGTCAGACCCGCATCGTGGGGATTTTTGGCGACCCCATCGTCCACACACGTTCTCCGGCCATGCAGAACGCGGCATTTCGTGCGCTGCACTTGCCCTACGCCTATGTTCCCTTCCATGTCCGCCCGGCAGATTTAGCGAACGCCGTGCAAGCGATTCGTGCGTACAACCTGCTGGGAGTGAACGTTACCGTGCCGCATAAAGAGCGCATCGTGCGCTATCTAGACGACCTCAGTGCAGAGGCGAAGCTCTGTGGAGCCGTCAACACTGTCGTCAACCGTGAAGGAGTCTTATTCGGCGACAATACCGACGGACGCGGGTTTCTCGCCTCCCTGCAAGAGCGCGGACTCTCGCCGCAAGGGCGTAACGTTGTCATCATCGGTGCCGGAGGTTCAACGCGGGCAGTGCTTGTTTCTCTCATCCGCGCCGGTAGTACACGCATCACCATTGCCAACCGCACGGTGGCCAAGGCCCGCGCTTTAGTCCGTGCGTATCGAACGCTCGGCGACACACAACTGGAGACGGTCTCCCTCAACCGTCTAGAAGACCCGATCTTGTTCAGCAATGCGGCGCTGGTCGTGAACTGCACCTCGGTCGGACTGCATGGCGAGGCGTTCCCGCCGCTTGCTTTTCACGCTACTCCACGCGCTTGCTTGTTCTACGATCTGCTCTACCGCCCCGAACAAACGTCATTTCTCCGTCAAGCACGCGCGGCGCGACGCTCGACCGTGGACGGACGGCGCATGCTGTTGCATCAAGGTGCTCTCGCCTTTTCGTTGTGGACCGGCCAGCCCGCCCCTTTGCAAGACATGACCCGAGCGTTGAACCGCGCCTTGCGCACGGCTTGAGGTTCGCTCATCCTCCCTCTTTCACCTCGTCAACAAAGAACTTTGCTGCGACGTTTCGACTGTTGACTTCTTGTTGTGCCCAGTCTAAAAGAAAACTCCTGTTCTTTTTTACCTGTCTCCAAGACAGGGGCGAAGCTTATAGAGGGCCACATGGCGCTTTTTCGTTGGCAAGGTACGGGACTCCGAGGGGAATCTTTACAAGGCGAAATGGAAGCACCATCTGCTGATATCGTGATGGTGCGGCTTCGCGCTCAACGTATTCGCCCATTGCCTCACCGCATCAAAGAAAAGAGCAAAGGATTCAACCGCGAGCTCTCGCTCCCGACGTTCGGCAGCGGCGTCAAACCACAGGAGGTCGTCATTTTCACCCGCCAGCTTGCCACGATGATTAATGCTGGCCTCCCCCTCGTGCAAGCGCTCATGGTTCTCGAACGGCAAGCCGAAGCACCAGTTTTTTCGCGTATCATCGAGCGGGTTCGTCGCGACGTTGAGGGCGGCACCACCTTTGCCACTGCCCTCAGCCAGCATCCGCATGTATTCGATAGCCTCTACACCAACATGATATCGGCAGGAGAGATGGGAGGAATTCTCGACCTGATCCTTGAACGCCTCGCCGTATATATGGAAAAAGCCGGCAAGCTGAGAAAGAAGATCCACGGTGCTATGATCTACCCGGCGAGCATCCTCATTATCGCCGGCGGTGTCACCTCCGTTTTATTGATCTACGTGATTCCAGTATTCGCTGAGATGTTCGCTAGCTTCGGCAAAGCCCTGCCTCTGCCAACGCAAGTCGCGATTACCCTCAGCAATGTGGCAGCAACAGGGTTTCCCTACTTTCTTACCATAGCGCTGGGAACCATCTTCGGCGTCCGCCGGCTCTACCGTACGGAACAAGGCCATCTCGCCATAGATAAGTTCTTGTTGAAATTGCCAGTCTTAGGAGACCTCTTACGCAAAGCAGCGGTCGCACGCTTCACTCGCACGCTCGGTACGTTACTTTCATCCGGCATTCCGATTCTCGAGGCGTTAACGGTGACTGGGAAAGCCGCCGGGAACAAAGTGATCGAGCAGACCATTTTAGCTTCCCGACAAACCATTAGCCAAGGAAAAACACTCGCTGAACCGCTCATAGCAAGTGGCGTTTTTCCGCCGATGGTCGGACAGATGCTCCAGGTCGGTGAAACGACTGGGGCGATAGACATTATGCTGGGCAAAGTAGCCGACTTCTACGAAGACGAAGTAGACACAGCCGTTGCGAACCTCACATCTTTGATGGAACCACTTATCATCATTTTCTTAGGGCTCGTCATCGGCGGTCTTGTCATTGCTATGTACCTTCCGATCTTTCAACTCGGCTCGATGAGCGTCTAAAAGGTTAGTTTCCAGCTTTTCTCACATTCCCTTTCGCCTTCATTTTTCCAGCAAATGGTTTTCTCACTTGATTTTCATTATTTCATATACTATATCGAGAATATAATGAAAATTTAATATTCTAAATTTACCGTCTCTTGTTTGATAAGGACTTTCAACGTGAGACACAACGCCTCGGTAATGGGGTGGAAAGGAGGAGTGTCAGAAGAAACACATCAATCTCGGAGAGAGAGTAAAGGCAGAAACCTGGGAGGCAAGAATCTCCCTACTTGGAAAGGAGTTGGACTTATGACCTTGAAGGCTCAAACAGGCTTTACTTTAGTTGAACTCTTAGTGGTTATCGCGATCATCGGTATTCTCGCCGCCATTGCGATCCCACAGTTTGCATCGTATCGCTCCCAAGCATTTTGCTCACGAGTCGAATCCGATGTCAAAAATACGGTCGTGACCCTCGAAGCCGAATATGCTCGGACGCAAGACTACACAGGGGTGACCCCGGTACAGAGCCAAGGCGTAGCCGTCGTGGTTGATGCCACGGCGAGCACGATCAATACCGTCAAGGGGAATCATGCTTCCTGTCGTGGGGGAGTTGATTTTACATTTACCGGCTCGACAGGGAACTATGCTTGGCCGTAAAGCCTCGCCTATCGCTTACGCCCTCGCCAACCTTGGGGCGCTTTCCCTCTTCAGCTTCTCGCGCCCCCCTCTCCTATTTATTGAGTTCTAACAGCAAATCGCTCAAGATCTGGATGCCTTCGCGCAGGCTTGCGAGCGCGAGACGCTCGTTGACACCATGGACACGCCGCCAGTCTTCTTCGGCGATCGGCAGGCCGGAAAATCCATAGCTGACAATTCCTTTCCCACGAAAGTAGTGGGAATCGGTAAACCCACCTAGCACCGCCGGCACTACTGGAGCTTGGGGATCGTGGCGTTCGGCTACAGCTCGGATGGCGCGGAAAAGCTGGGTATCCGCTTCGGAAGCAATCGGTGAAAAATTCATCAAGACAGAGAATTTAACGTTCGGGTCATTCGCGACCTGCTCAAGCAGCGTCACAAATTTCTTGGGATCTTCCCCTGGCAAGAGACGACAATCGAGCTGCGCACGTGCATGCGAAGGAATCACGTTAGTTTTGTTACTCCCCTCCAGAACAGTAGGCGAGATCGTATTTCTCACCAGCGCATTGAAACTCGGGTTCGCTAAGAATTCTTTACGAAAAGCGGGATTCGCTAAGGATTTTTCCAAGCTCCGAAACCGAGCCGCCCGCTCCGGGGTTTCGCCAGCCGCTAACGCTGCAAAGTACGCTTGGACAGCCGGCGTCACTTTAATTGCGGTTTCGTAGCGGACAATTCGCTCAAGCGCACGCACGAGGCGCGTCACCGCGGTTTCAGGTAACGGCCGTGACCCATGTCCCGCCGGACCGCTCGCCTCAAGCTGTATCCAACACGGGGCTTTTTCAGCAATATCAACATCATACGAACGTCGGCCGTCGTCATGCACGCGAATGCCGCCACCTTCAGTCAAAAGGAATTCCGCATCGGCAATGAACTCGGCGTGTTGCTCGATAAACCACCCGGCCCCGTGTTGACCGCCAGCTTCCTCATCTGCGGTCCCCAGCAAAATGATATCGCGCTTGAGCGACACGCCAGCACGTTTAAGTGCCGCCAAAGCAAGGAACTGGGCGACGGCAATACCTTTACAATCAATCGCGCCGCGACCATAGACATAGCCGTCCTTAATGACGCCGGCGAAGGGATCGACTTCCCAGTCGGCTTTTGCCGCTGGCACCACATCAAGGTGATGAAGCAAGATGAGCGCCTTCTTTTCGCCAGAGCCTTTGAGGCGAGCATAAATCACTCCTCGTCCAGGCTGCGACTCAAACACCTGGGACTCGATGCCTTCTTTTGCTAATACCTCTTGCCAGAAGCGTGCAGCAGCAATTTCATTCCCTGGGGGGTTCGTCGTGTCGACCTGGAGGTAACGACTGAGCAGGTCACCAGCCTCATGTTCGATCTTCTGCCAGTCCGTTTCAGCCGACCAGAGAGGGCCAATCCCGACGAATACGACAAAAAAGAAGAGGGAAGCACACACTTCCCTCTTGCTCCATCGCCATTGTTGCGCCATGTCCCTGTCAGCTCCCTTCTCTCTCCGCAGGCAGGGGCGGAGAGCCTGCCCGCCTACACGTGCCGCCCACTTCGCAAGGTGCTTTGGCGGTTATTTTTCCCGAAATAACTCTTCTACTTCTTGTCGCTCAATAGTGTAGAGTTCGCTACAGAACTCGCAAGTCACAGCTACGCGCCCTTCTTCTTCGAGCAATGCCAGCATCTCTTTCTGGCCCATCGCTACTAGCGTGCCCAACACGCGCTCGCGGCTGCATCGACATGAGAACCGCACTGGGGATTCTCCTACGACAGCCATATCAAACCCACGGAGCACGTCAGTGAGGATGTCTTGCGGGGTTGCGCCTTCGCGCACAAGTTGGCTCACAGGTTTCGCTCGAGCCACATTGGTTTCCAATTGCGCGATGGTTTCGTCACCGGCACCAGGCATGAGTTGAGCAATGAAGCCGCCGGCAGCAAACACAGTCTCGTCTGGTTGCACAAAAACCCCGAGACTCACTGCGGAAGGCACTTGTTCCGAGTTTAAGAGATAATGAGCAACATCAGCACCAATCTCCCCAGACACCAAGGGGATGATGCTCCGGTAGGGCTCTTTTGACCATCGTTGAGCGCGGATCACTGTCAACGTGCCTGCCCCCACCGCTCCACCAACATCGAGTTTTCCGCCGCGAATCGGCAGATGGGCACGCGGATGATAGACAAAGCCCCGCGCTTCCCCGAGCGCGTTGGCATCGACAAAAATCCCGCGCAGTGGTCCGTTGCCTAGAAACTGCAGTGAGAGAATTTCATCTTCCTTGAGCATGCCGCCGAGCAACAACCCGGCCGTCAGCGTGCGTCCTAGAGCAGCGCTCGCAGTGGGTGCGGTACGGTGTCGCTGCCGGGCTTCCTCCACCAGTCCAGTTGTCACGGCGGCGAGCGCACGGATGGTTTGTCCTGCTGCGGTTGCGCGAACAAGAGAGTCAGGAAACATGACTACCCCCACTATGCCGACACGCGAGAAGTTCGAGAGCTGCGTTTTTGCCCTACCGGGCGAAAAGCTTCCCCTCCCTCTCCCTCAGAGAGTGGAACAAATTCCACGATCTCTAAGCCATAGCCGGGAAGACTGACGAGGCGGCGAGGATAGTTCGTTAACAGACGAATCTTGCGTACACCGATATCTCGTAGGATTTGCGCCCCAATTCCATAGTCACGAAAATCGCGAATCTGTGATCCCGGGCTTGTGCTTGGCGAAGCCGGATGGCGGCCAGATCGACTACCGTTCCGAAACAGATGTGCGCCTTGGCCGCTTTGCCGAAGATAGAGGATGACGCCCTTCCCTTCAGCCGCAATGACACGCATAGATTCGTGCAGCAATGCGCTCGTATTGCTGTAGGTGTACGAGAACACGTCGCCAGGAGGGTATTCGGCATGGGGGCGCACGAGTACCGGCTCGTCTGGTGAAATCTGCCCTTTCACCAAAATAAGGTGTTCTTCCTCGTCCACGTCGCTGGTGTATACGTGCGCCATGAAGTCTCCGCCATGACGAGTGGGAAGTCGCGCTTCAGCTTGATGGTGAACAAGGGAGTCGTGGCGTAAGCGATATTGGATCAAGTCAGCGATGGTGGCGATCTTAATCCCAAATTTGACAGAGAATTCTTCAAGGTCGGAGAGGCGTGCCATCGTGCCATCGTCGCGCATGATCTCGCAGATGATCCCTGCTGGTTTCATCCCGGCTAAGCGCGAAAGATCGACCGATCCTTCGGTTTGCCCAGTGCGGACCAGTACCCCGCCCCTCCGTGCGCGGAGGGGGAAAATGTGCCCAGGAACGACAATATCTTCTGGACGGACCCCGTCTCGGATCGAAGCCAGAATCGTCGTCGCACGGTCTTCAGCAGAGATGCCTCGGGAAATGCCAGAACGGGCATCAATCGACATGGTGAACGCCGTCCCTAGTGGAGCGGTATTTTTCGTCACCATCATGGGAAGACTTAAGGCGTCGATCATTTCTTCCGCCATAGGCAAACAGATCAGCCCGCGTCCATATTTGGCCATGAAGTTGATCGCTTCCGGGGTGACGGCTTCCGCCGCCATGCACAGGTCGCCTTCATTTTCACGGTCCTCATCGTCCATGAGGATGATCATGCGTCCGGCACGGATCTCTTCAATCGCTTCTTCGATGGAAACGACCTGGGGACTTTTACTCGTTTTCGCAGGAGGAGAAACAGAGAACATAATGAGCCTCGTTGTGGCGTACCGCCGATTCAGGTCGGTTCACCTATACCCCGCCACCTATCGTGCTGTAAAGTAGAGCCGACCCAACGCAGCTCACGTCACGGACTCTTCCTTGTGAGGCGTCCACGACAAACGGCAGATTTTCGAGAAAAGGTCCTACAGGTAGGGGTAAAACCTACTCCCCTCCCACGACATACAGGCACTAAGCAGGAGAATGTTGGGCAATCTTTCCGATTTGCAGCTTGACCATACGCCCGGGGACAGGTAAATAAGGTAGTGCTCACAGTCCACAGAGGGACTGTGTTCTAATCTTCCAACAGCAGATCTGGGAGATTTTCTCTCAGCAGCCTGTTGCAAGGCTCGGATCTTAAGATCCAGCTTTCTCTTTTAAGGAGAGTATGAATGCCAAACGTCACGATTGAAGGCCCGATTGATTTACGGCAAATTGTCATTCGCCGGCCAGAGATGTTTCTCCGCGATCCCGACGGAATCAAGCGCGTGAGCGAATACTACATCAACACTGACTGTAGCAAACTCCTCCTCGAAGCCCTGGTCATCGAACCCGGGAAGAAACAGCAATTCTTCTTCCAAGTCTGCAAAAAGCCCGACGGCGCGATCATTCGCCTCGAGCCGATTAGCGAAGCCGAGAAAACCCCCGGTGTGAAGCGGCTTATGGGGCAGGTTGCGTTTGCTATCCGTTCCTTATTCGCAGGCTCGCGCTACAGCAAAACGAATATCGCAGAATACCTCCCGGATAACGAGGGCATCGTCAACTGTTCTCGTAGCAACGGCAAAAAACTGCGGGCAGTCGCATAACCCTCTCTTTGGCCAGCTCTGCCGTCTGTCTCGTCTCAACAGACAGTTGGCAGAGCATCTTTGCCTCTCTGACCTTAGGTTCTCTTTTTCTTAATTCTCGGGGATAGTACTACCAGCCGATACCTCCTCTGGCAGTGCTATCAGAACGGGACTCGCCCGCGTATCCAGGCAGCGAGAGCCAAGCCGATCTTTTCAGGAGCTGCCAAAGCAACACGCTCGCCAAAGACCTGGAAGCGTCGTGCTTCGAGTTTCTTGAGCAGGCGAGAGTAAATCAGCCGCATGGCCTCAGCGGCGACCAGGGTTTTTCGATCTTCAGTAGCCAAATGCGCCACGGCTTTCTCGTAGAAGTCATGCGCACGAGCCGCTTCGAAAGCAGCGAGCTGCACGAACGCGGGATTATACGTCCTCGCGCAGAGTTCCTGTTCGCTATAACCGAACCGCGCCAAATCCTCGACAGGAACATAGATGCGATCTCGCTGTGCATCTTCGCCAATATCACGAATGATATTCGTGAGCTGGAAAGCAACGCCTAAATTCACAGCATAGTCGCGTGCTTGTGGGTTGCGATAGCCAAAAATTTCGATGCAAACGAGACCAACCAGCGACGCGACGTGGTAGCAGTAGTCGTACAGTTCATCAAACGTCCGGTAACGATTCCGATATAAATCCATCTCGACGCCATCAATAATGCCAGCGAGATGCTTCTGCGCGATGGGAAACTTCTGGATGGCATCGCTGAGGGCAAATGAAATCGGATGATGTGGAGTGCCTGCATAGCAATTCGCCAACTCGTCTCGCCACATATTTAACAACAACGTGAGGCGCTCTTTCCGACTCAGCGGCTGGGCGTGCGACGCTTGGGGTGATTCAACCTGATCGGCAATATCATCCATGAAGCGACAGAATGCGTAGAAGGCACACAGGGCGTTGTAGCGCTCTGCCGGCAATAAGCGGAATGCGTGATAGAAATTCGAAGAGCTTTTCTGCGTGACGCGCTGGCAATAGGCGTAGGCGTCAGAGAGCGAGGAGATCCCTGAAGGAACAACAAAAGGGGAAAGTTCTTCGCAGCTCGGCAAACTTTCCTCTTTCTTCACAGCCAAGGGTACCCTTCCCGTCGTTGGTGGTGTCAGGCAGACGCCGCCACCCGCGTCTGACGACGATTAAAGATGGCGCGGGCTTGCTCACGCGCCCAGCGATCCGCTTCTAAAAGCACGTCGAGATCAGAGACAGTTTGCGGGGAATGCGCCTGCAATACTTGCTCATTGGAAGCGGCAATTTCAGGAAAAGACACATGTCCGGCGAGAAAATTCTCTACAGCGATCTCATTAGCAGCATTCAATACCGCCGGGCACGTGCCACCTTGGCGGAGGGCCTCATACGCCAATCTCAGGCAGGGAAACTTGCCAAAATCCGGCTGAAAAAATGTGAGCTGTGCTGCGGCTGCTAAGTCCAACGACGGCAAATGCGCAAGTGGCAAGCGATCTGGATAAGCAAGAATGTAAGAAATCGGGATCACCATGTCAGGAATGCCAAGCTGCGCCAGCACCGAGCCATCTATGTATTCCACCATCGAGTGTACAATGCTTTGCGGGTGGACAATCACCGCCACTTGCTCAGGCGGCATATCAAACAGCCAACGCGCCTCAATGACTTCCAGCCCTTTATTCATCAGTGTGGCAGAATCAATGGTAATCTTATTCCCCATCTTCCAGGTCGGATGTTTGAGCGCTTCATCAATACTGACAGAAGCAAGCTCTTCAGCCGGCCGATGGAGGAACGGTCCACCAGAGGCAGTCAAGATGATGCGTTTGACCTGGGCGCGTTGATAGCCGTGCAGTGCCTGAAAAATAGCGTTGTGTTCACTGTCCACAGGCAGAATGCGCACGCCGTAACGCTTGGCTTCGCGTGTCATCAGTTCGCCGGAAATGACCAGCGCTTCTTTGTTGGCCAAGGCTATGGTTTTTCCGGCGCGAATCGCCGCGAGCGTTGGAGCGAGTCCCACTGCCCCCACAAGGGCAGCCATGACCATTTCGGCCTCGGGATGCGTTGCCACAGCGTGAAGCCCACGATCTCCCGAGAGAATCTCTCCGCGAAAATCGGGGAGTTGCGCACGTAGGTCCTGCGCATCAGCTTCCTCCGTCAACGAAACGACCTCGGGCTGAAAGAGACGGACCTGCTCTTTGAGTTTCGACAGGTTTTTGCCGGCAGCCAACGCGACCACGCGAAATTGGTCAGGAAAACGCTCCACCACCGCCAGAGTGGACACGCCGATCGAACCTGTCGATCCCAGAATGCTCAACTTTTTCATCGAAGGCCCTCTTCCTGAGGTAAAGACAGGGTTCGTTCCCATTGATGTGTCACCACCCCACTCTCCCCCATGAAGTGTATTCGTATCGAACGCGGGCGGGGGCCGTCAAGTTCGGCAAAGATGATGCGCTGAAATTGCCCTAAGACCAAGCAGCCATTTTCGACTTGCAAGGCTAAGGAACCCCCCAGTAAGATCGCGCGCAGGTGCGCAGCCGCGTTCCCGCGCTCGCAATCGGAAAAACGTGGATCGTTGTGTTTATAGCCCGACCGTTCGGCAACGAGTTGCTGAAGGAAGGTTTCGACATCATCCCATAGCGCGTCCTGGACTTCGGTGAAGAAGATCCCAGTCGTGGTGTGAAGGGTTGAGACCGCCCCCATCCCATTCTCGATCTCGGATTCGGCAAGCAGGCGTTTCACCTCGTCGGTAATATCGAAGAGTTGGACTTTGCGGTCGGTGGCAATCGTAATAGTCTTTGCTTTCATTAACATTGCAGTCTCCAGCGTTTTGCCGATATCGTGCGCCTCAGCTTGAGCCACGTGCTCGGAAGTGCGCTTGCATACGCGCCCGGAAGTGTCCGAGCGCCATCAGAGGAAAGTAGTTTCGGTAGCCGTAGTAACGTAGATAGAAATGACGAGGGAATCCCGTGCCAGTGAAGAAGGCTTCCGGCCACGAGCCGGCGGACTCTTGCTCCGATAGAAGGTATTGCACGCCGCGGAAGACTTCCGGACTCACCTCATCTTCCGCCGCGAGTAATCCCAAAATGGCCCAAGCGGTTTGCGAGGGCGTACTCTCCCCACGTCCAGCTTTGCTTTGATCCCAATACGAGAGACAATCTTCGCCCCAGCCGCCATCGGGATTCTGATGGTCTTTGAGCCACACCACCGCACGCCGCACATAGGGTTGTTGCAGATCCTCGCCAATGGCCCGTAGTCCCATCAACACCGACCATGTCCCATAAATGTAGTTCACACCCCAACGTCCCCACCACGATCCGTCAGCTTCTTGTTCTTCGCGCAGGAAATGCAACGCACGCCGCGCACGGCCAAAGTCCGTGCCGTAGCCAAAGGTACCGAGCATTTCTAAGAGCCGCCCAGCGAGGTCAGCCGTAGGAGGATCAATCATCGCCTTCATGTCGCCAAAGGGCATCTGGTTCCACAGGTCCAGGGAATTATCTGTGTCAAATGCTCCCCAGCCACCGTTGCGACTCTGCATTCCTAACGTCCAGTTGAGGCCATAGGCCAATGCCCGATCTTTCTTCTGTTCATTAAGCCCCCGGACACGTTTCAAGGTAAACAAGATCACGGCGGAATCGTCAACGTCGGGATACCAGTCGTTGGCGAACTCGAACGCCCATCCGCCTGGCTCTAGATTCGGATTCTTCACTTGCCAATCGCCGGGCTTGAAAATCTGCTGGTCGATAATCCAATCCGCCGCTTTCACAACCATGGGATGATCCTCAAGACCACAGTCGATGAAGGCT
>SYOC01000249.1 GCA_005804965.1 Pseudomonadota bacterium | reverse complement strand
GATTGAGAATATTTTTACCAGGAAATTGATATGCATCCAGAGGTCCCGACATCTTGATCTCTTTTCCCAAAGGTGGTCAAGTGTCGGCAACTTTGCACCGCAAGAGGAACAACCATGATCGTACTCAGTGAAGAGCAGCAACAAATCATCGCCACCGTGCGTCGCTTCGTCGAACGCGAAGTCAAACCTGTCGCCAGTGAAATGGAGCATCGCGACGAGTACCCGCACGCACTGGTCGAGCGCATGAAAGAACTCGGGTTGTTCGGCGCGATCATTCCAGTTGAGTACGGCGGTATGGGCGTGGCCTTCACCACCTACGCCTTTATCATCGAAGAAATCTGCCGGGGTTGGATGAGTCTGAGCGGGATTATCAACTCGCATCTGCTCTTTGCTCACATCGTCGCCTTGTTCGGCACCGAAGAACAGAAGCGTAATTTTCTACCGGCTATGGCCAGAGGCGAGAAGCGCGGTGGACTGGCATTGACTGAGCCGCATACCGGCAGCGACGTACAAAACATTCGTGCCTCGGCGAAGAAGGACGGCGATATGTATCGCCTCAACGGCGCGAAGATGTTCATCACCAACAGCCGCCACGGCAACACTTTGTGTGTCGCTGCCAAAACCGATCCCACCGCCAAGCCAGCCTATGCTGGCATCTCCCTCTTCATTGCTGAGAAAGGTGCACCTGGGTTAACGGTGAGCCGTGACATCAAAAAATTAGGGTACAAAGGACTCGATACCTGCGAGCTAGCGTTCGAGGATTTCCCAGTTCCCGCCGCCAACATGATCGGCGGCAAAGAAGGCCAAGGCTTCAAGCAAGTCATGGGCGGGCTCGAAGTCGGACGGATCAACGTTGCGTCGCGTGCGGTGGGAGTCGCTCAAGCAGCGTTCGAGGAAGCGATCAAATACTCACAACAACGCGAGACCTTTGGCAAGCCGATTTGCGAGCACCAGGCCATTCAGCTCAAACTCGCAGATATGGCGACCAAGATCGAAGCCTCACGCTTGCTGGTCTATCAAGCGGCGATGAAGAAAGACAAAGGCGAGCGCTGCGACCTCGAAGCCGGCATGGCCAAGCTGTTCGCGTCCGAATCCTGCCAAGAGGTCTCGCTCGAAGCCATGCGCATCCTCGGCGGCTATGGGTACACGCAAGAATTCCCGGTCGAGCGTTTCTATCGCGACGCACCGCTGATGATTATCGGTGAGGGTACCAGCGAGATTCAAAAGCTGGTCATCGCACGCAATCTGTTGCAGCGTTACAAGGTGTAGAGGCCAGCAGCGAGGAATATGTTGGACGGTTGCCAGTTCCGCTACGAAAGAAAAATATATGCTGGAAACTCTCTCACCTCAGGTGTTGAAAGCACTGACAGACGTCACTGGCGAAATGACGCTCGATAGCGCGGTACGGATCGTCACGCGTGATGCGGTCGAGCACAGGCTAGAAAACATCAGCGACCAAATCCGCGCGTTCGAGCAAAAATACGGCATGCCTTTTCCTCAGTTCGATGCCGCATTTCAAGCACGAGCAATTCCGAACCAGCATAGCTTTGCCATTGAGCAAGATTATTTGGAGTGGGAAGGCTTGATATGTAGGCAGCGTCGGTTGCAGGAGGTACAGGAGTGGCTCGGTTGAAGTGGCGAGAGGCATATCAAGAAATTCTCGACGTCTGCACTCGATCTGCTCTCATTGCGGGCGTTACTCCCCTACTTCTGGACGAGCCAGTTCTCAAGCTTCGCGCTCATCTTCCTTCTTCTGCTTTCATCGATATGTTCGTGAACGTCGAAACCGAGAAGGTCTCCTTTGCACTCATCAAAGAGGAACAGCGGATTTTTGGTGTCGATAACACTCGCGGATGGCATCTGCACCCATTTGATACCCCGGAGGATCACCGCCCCTGCGATGTCACGTCGTTCGAAAGTTTTCTCGCTCAAGTGGAGCAACATAAAGACAAATGGGACTCGTAGGGCGGCATATGCCGTGCCAGCCGATGCCCGAGATGAGGATATTAGTGTCGAAGACGACTACCGGGCGCATGGCCTGTCCTCATGTACCAAATCATCGACAAAATCCTCACGCCCCTCTTCGTTCATGGCCTCCCAGTTCAATCCACGCTCGGAGCACAGCTGCCGAAGTTATCCCTCTGCATACGCCATTCGCGTGCTTCGCTCCTCTACCGCGTTCTTCGCTAAGGCGAACAATATGGCCTGTTTCCGCTCTGGTGGAAGCTGATCGACCAGTTCAATCACCTGCTCGTCGGTCACAATCAATGTCGGCATGAGTTTCACCTTTCCGGTGAATGACCATATCCCTCCTTCCAAAGCCGCGCCATCTCAATCCATGCCCTGGGTGCCACGGCTGGCTGGTCCAGCCGTGGGTAGGGTCGCCTCGCCGAGGCGACCGCCGCATTCCGGCGCGGTCGGCGACCGCGCCCTACCTTTCAGTCTTGCCCTATCGCCTATGGCGTCACCAACTTCTTCCCGACTATTTTCTCCGTCCACGGCTGCTGGTTCAATCGCTGTTGCCCGCCAATCACAATCCCGCTTGCAATTGGTCCCGCGTCGGGGTCGATGACTTCCGCTTCTTTAATGCTGAGCGTGATATCGAAGATGGCTCCGTTCTGGCGGATTCTCACCTTCTCTTCAGCTTGCGGATCGCCCAAAGAGTTATCCTTGAGATCTTTGAAAGACCACACCGTGCCAGTGCCATTCACCTTCCACCCAGGGGAATGGCGAGGAATGGCGAAGCACTCGACCCCGCCGTCGGTATCGAAGAAGCTGATGGCTACACCATCGACCGGGGGATTGAGGGTCACGCCGGTAGAGGGAAATTGCGCAGAGAGCGAAATCTGATCCTTGTTGGAGTCAGGCTTAAGGGTAAAGCTGCCTTTGCTGACGGTCAGCGAGTTGGTCGAGCATTCGCTATCCGCTAAGTCGATCTTCCCGTCGCCATCATCGTCCAGACAATTGTTGCAGACTTCAGGTTCAGCCGTGCAGCTAGCATCGCAACCGTCGCCACTGGCGAGATTGCCATCATCACACTGTTCACCGAGATTCGACTGCAGAATTCCGTCTCCGCATTCCCCGCCAGCAAACTTTGCAACAAAGATATCAAAGCTACCGGCTGAGGTGAGAAGTGTTTCATTGGTTTCCCCCGGCCCAAAGGTAGAGGTTCCTTCCAGCTCTCCCGTCACATAGCTATTGCCGTTGCCATCTACCGCAATGCCCAGTCCCGCATTTCTCTCCGTCCCTCCGGCTTGCTTAGCCCAAAGCAGATCGCCATTGCTATCGTATCGGGCGACGAAGATTCCCGCCGTTCCAAAGGTTTCTAAGGCGGTCAGTGTGGTTTCATTGACTTCTCCTAGCCCGAAGGTTGCCGCAATCGCAAATGTTCCCGTTATATAGCTGCTGCCACCACTATCGATGGCGATACTGCGGTCACCGGCGTAATTGGCGTAATTCGT
Source organism: Pseudomonadota bacterium (assembly GCA_005804965.1). Lineage (GTDB taxonomy): Bacteria > Desulfobacterota > Binatia > Bin18 > Bin18 > SYOC01. The sequence goes on along the minus strand of SYOC01000249.1, from coordinate 9,934 downwards.
TCCTCCAGCACGTTTTGCCCAGACGAGCAAACCATTACTGGTGTACTTAGCAACAAACATATCGGATGATCCTGTCGATGTAAGTATAGTCTGATTGGCTTCCCCCTCTCCAAAAGTCGCTACCTCTTCGAAATTCCCAGTCACATAGCTATTCCCATCGGCATCAACTGCAATAGCAAAGCCACTATCCCACCCACTAGAGTCTGGCCCTCCTATGCGTTTAACCCACACCAAGTTTCCACTGCTGTTGTATTTGGCTACAAAACCGTCTCGGTAGTCTGGCACAAGCACAGTTTGATTCGCTTCTCCTGGCCCGAAAGTTGCCGTCCCCGCGAAGAGTCCAGTCACATAACTATTACCATTACTATCAACTCCGATACTGAAGCCGAGAATGCCAGCCGGTAGTGCTGCAGCACGTTTGGCCCACACTAAGTTTCCATTACTGTCGTACTTGGCAATGAAGAGATCTTGCCATTCGCTTGTAACAGTGAACATGGTCTGGTTCACTTCATTGGGGCCAAAAGTTATTGTCCCCGTGAAGAATCCTGTCACATAACTATTGCCGACGCTATCGACAGCGATACCTCTTGAACGGGGGAAAACCGCAGTGACGCTCACCTTCTTGGCCCATAGCAAAGAGCCACTAATGTTGTATTTAGCAACAAAAATGCCCCAGGGCGTTGCAGTCAGTTGTGTCTCATTTGTCTCTCCTAGTCCGAAGGTTGCAGTTCCGCGAAAGTCCCCAGTTATGTAAATATTACTGTTGCTGTCTGCCGCAATGCTCTCTGCTTCAATGAATAAGCCGATAGCCCCTCCAACTTGTTTAACCCATAGCAGACTGCCACCGCTATTATGTTTGGCGATAAACAAATTACCCTCACCGGAGGCAGTGAGAGTAATCTCATTGGCTTGTCCCACCCCGAACGTAGCAGTTCCTGAAAGAAAACGCCCTGTTGTATAGGTGTTACCAATGCTGTCACTCACTATGGCAAGGCCTTTATCTACATAGGTGCCCCCTGCGCGATTGGCCCATTCCAGTTGCTGCGCGTGGCCTGCGGTAACCGTAACCAGCCATAAGCAAAGTCCTGCTATTCTGATAATCAGGCCGTGATGCTTCCAGATTCCTTGACCTTGCCGCATAGTTGATTTCCTTTGCCGAAGAGGGACAAATTGGGGGTGAGTGGACATCAGATGTTCTCCTTTTTTCTAAGGAATGCCGCTTGCTGACACGCGCGGCTCTGTTCTGGCAGACGAGCCGATCCAAGCCGCGACCGTGAGGGAGTGGACGCACGACTGTGCACCGACGCGCATGGCACGGCTTCAGAATAGCGACGCGAGAGGAAGATCGAACGAGAAGCCAGAAGGTTAGCAGGGCGAAACTTGCTTGCTTGCGCAATTGTCGGGCCGGCAAGTGACGCGGCGTGATGTGTGCGCCTGGGGAAGACGTGATAGAGGACGAAAGCTGGTCAGTACAATCATGCGAGTTTATGCACTGTGGAGAAATAGGTTCGCAAGCCAGATTCTTCTACGGGATAGAGAGGGTAAGGTCAAGGAATTTGTAGGGGCGGCTCGGAGACTGTGGTGAGAGGAGTCGAAGGATGGTCGCCTGGGGGCGGGTAGGCACGGAGGAGCGTACCTATGCCTTTTTTTCACAGTCCAACTTGGGTGACACGTTCCACTTCGAGCTGTTCAATCCGAGATCGTAACGGTGCCAGTTTGGTAATTTTTACCAGGACCACGGGATACTCCTCAGAACTGCGGCTGTCAGCAAGGCCACGCGCCCAAACATTGAAATCGGAATCCCCCTCAATCTGTAGCACGAGGATCGCTTCGTCCGGAATCTGCTCTGCACACTCCGGATGTTCTCGGATATAGCGATTCAATTCTTTAATTAGCGCCGTGTTTTTCCGTTCGAAGGCGTTCACGGAAACCTCCCTTGCAAAAATCGGTCTCGATACGATTCCCAATGCTCATCTATGGCGTCGTCAGCGAATGTTAGTGCTTCCTCGTACTGCATGTCCAAGGTTTCCTTCAACTGCTCACCGCGAAGATTGAAACGATCGCAAGGTGCGTAGCCATGAGCACAATCATAGCGGATCACTGGAGTCCATATACCATGCATGAGAATCTCAAGCTGAACCATAAACCGGACGATCTTGCCGTGCTGAGTCTCATGATAGTGACGCTTCTGCGCCCCAAGACTGTAAGGGATCAAATAACGCTTCTCCGGCACACGCGACTCGCTTTCTCCTTTATTTACCTCTCGCCCACCACATAATTCGTCAGGACAATCCCCTCTTCGCGGATTACTTCCAGCACGCGGGGATGCAGCAATGTAGCGAGTTCGATCTCGCGTTCGGCGGCATAGGAGCTGCTCAGATCAGGAGAGAGATAGGCGGGATGGCAGGCGAGTTCAGTCGTACCTTCGGGAAGTGCCCGAAGAAGCTTTTCCAGATTTTCGACACTAATGAGTTCTGGGGCGGGATGTGGTCGCCACTCGTCGTCATACCAATGGCCGTAGAAGCCACCATTGTACTGCACGTCGCCAAGGCTACGAATCGGTAGGCCATGCTCCACCGCCCAGGCGCGGAAGAGTGGCGTCAATTCCTTGCGCATATGCACGTGGTGGTGCGAGTCGAGATGAGTGGGAGCATGACCGAGCAGGTCGCAGCATTTTTGGTATTGCCGCTGGAGTTCTTTCTCGATCCCTGCGAGATCAAACAGATCAACAGTCGGACCATCATTGTCCGTCACGGCAAAGTGTAGCCCGACTCCGAGGCCGGGATGCTGGAGGGCTAGAGTCGCGGCCTCGTGCGCCAAGGGCCGATCAACCATCAGGCTCGTACTCAACACGATGCCATGCTCATGTGCAGCGACGATGCCGAGATTCACACCGTGCGCGTAGCCAAAGTCATCAGCATTGACGATCAGGAATTTGCTCATAAGGATGAAGAGCTACGATACGCACGGGCATTTCCCGCTCGTGGTGCGCGTCGCCTCATCCACGGCGTTTGCGCGAACGCGAGTCGGCACGCGCGACTTGTTTTGACAAGCTTCGTTTTTCGCCCCGCGACTTTGCGACAGCCGCCTTTCCGTTTTTGCGGTGTACTCGCGCCACAGCACTACGCGCTGCCCGTTTTGCTCGCAACGCCGCGAGCCGTGCCCGTTCTTCCTCTTGCCACACCTCGTAATTTTTGAGGAAACCAGCGGCAGCACCGGAAGGAATGCGCAGATCGTAATCGCGCGGAATGGCAGCCCGCCCACCGCGCACGGCAGAGCCAAAAGCCGGATTCAGAAAGACCAGACTTTCTTCGTCAGTAGCAGCTAATCGCGCCGCCACTCCTAAAGGCACGGACGCTTCAAGCGTCACCTCATCATGGACAATCGGCGACTCGACGTGAATCGTCCCAAAATGATCCTTGGAGTTTTTCTCTACCATCAGCGCCGCGAGAAATTCAGGGTAGAAGTTCCGCGAAGCAAAGCCAAAGCGGTCGCCTTTATAGCGTCGGATGATGGTCCCAATGTCAGTAGTTCCCATCTCTTCGACTGCGGTTGCGAGTCCGCCGGGACCGTGGTTATACGCCGTGATGGCTAAGGGCCAAGTGCCAAGCATCTCGTAGTTCGCTTTCAAGAACTTGGCGGCTGCCTCGCTGGCGATCAAGGGATCACGCCGTTCATCAACAATCTGATTGATCCGCATGTTGTACAGCCGTCCAGTCGAAGGCATGAACTGCCAAATCCCCGCTGCCCCAACTTTCGAGAAGGCTTGGAGGTTAAAACTCGACTCGATGAACGGTAACCGGGTGAGTTCCGGAGGGACGCCTTCGCGGACGAAGATCGCTTCCATCGACTTCAGATAGCGACGGGACACACGAATCGCCTCGGCAAACTGATCCTTCATCCCAGTCTGCGAACGGAGTCGATCTTCACCGGCGGCGAGCAAGAATTTCTCTGGGTCCCGATCCTTGCGGTACAGATTCCAGACTTTCTGCTCCTCAGCGTTGAGGTCAGTACAATTGGGATGGCACTGATGCAGCTTCAGCAAACGCGCCCGTAGGCTTTCCATTTCGAGCTTGGTTTGCTCTTTTTTCACCTGATAGACAGTTCCTTCGTCCAACCCTTCCTCAATGATCAGCCGCTGAAAGTCGAGAACCTTGTACACTGCCAAGGTTTTGGTGTCGTGCAGAACGACGTGCAATTTTGAGTAACTGGCAAAGATCGCTTTCCAGAACTCGACTTGTGGACGCAACGAAGGCGGGTAGGGAAAATGTTCTTCAGAGATGGCTTGGGCGATGTCTTTGTTCTCGCCTCGTGCATAGTTCGCACCCGTGAGGGTAAGGATCACTAAGGCAATCCCCACAACTTCGCGCATCAGTCCGTTCCGGTTACGCATCTCCCCTCCCTCTAACGCCCTCGCCGTCCTCATCCTGCCACTCTGCTCGGCACGGGCCTCGGTATATTCAGATCCTTAAGTGCTGCACAGGTTTACGATCCCTGTCGACTAGCAATGAGGGGCGTCCGTGTCAACTCGCCGTCTGTCGCGCTCGTCCCTGCTTCTCTCTCCCGGCGAACTAGCGTATAGAAAACCGTAGTTTGTTGGTCGTTGCTTCTGCATTTTTTCCCGCAAAAGCCAACTTTAGAAAGTGTACAGGCCATGCAATCCCGGCACGAACCGTCGTCTCCTCCGTTTCTACCCTCAAGTACTCCACGCGCAGAGTTTCCTCCTGGCGTGCGTCCGGCTATTCGTCGCATGGCAGGCTATGTTCCCGGCGAGCAGCCGCAAGATAAACGTTACATCAAGCTGAACTCGAACGAGAATCCATACCCACCCTCCCCGCATGTCATCGCCTCTTTACATGAAGCGATCACCGATGGCCTTCAGCTCTACCCGGACCCGTTGGCGAATCGCCTGCGCGACACGGCTGCCCGCGTCTACGGGTTCCCGCGAGAAAACATTATCGTCGGCAACGGCTCGGACGATTTGCTCACTATGTTGATGCGCACCTTTGTCGATCCCGGCGACCGGGTGGCGTTTCCCACGCCCACGTACAGCCTGTATGACATTCTCGTGGCCATGCAGGAGGGACAGGTCGTCACGGTCCCCTACCCGCCTGACTTTTCCCTCCCGCCAGCCCTTGCTGAAGTTGGTGCCAAACTGACGTTTCTCTGCCATCCCAATGCTCCATCCGGCATTTTGCATCCACTCGCTGAGGTCGAAGCCCTGGCTCGTACTATCCAAGGCATGCTCGTCATAGACGAAGCGTATGCGGATTTTGCCAATGAACAAGCGCTTGCACTCGTCCATCGCTACCCCCAGGTCGTGGTGTTGCGCACGTTCTCCAAATCATTCTCTTTGGCAGGGATGCGGGTGGGCTTGGCCTTCGCTCACCCAGACGTGATTGCCGAGCTCATGAAAGTCAAAGATTCCTACAACGTGGACCGCTTGAGCATCGTGGCAGCTACCGCCGCGTTGGAAGATTATGCGTGGATGCGTCAGAACGTGGCAAAAATCCGCGCCACGCGTACACGCCTCAAGGCCGCCCTCCGTGGGTTCGGCTACCTCGTTTATGAGTCACAAACCAACTTCGTCCTGGCCCGCGAGCCCGGCGTGCGGCAAGAAGGTCTGTACGACGGACTCAAAGCGCACGGCTTTCTCGTGCGCTACTTTTCCGCGCCGGACCTCGCTGACTGTTTGCGCATTACCGTAGGCACCGATGAACAGATCGACCAACTCCTCGCCGCGTTGCACGAATTACGGCGTAGCGCCTAAATCCAACACGAGTCAGTATTGTCCCCAATAGAAAGAAGGACGCATGAGATTTTCCCTTTTTCACCTCCCCAGTTTCTTTCCCGAACATCACCAAAGCGAAGCTCAGTTCTATCAAGATATGCTCACTGAGAGCGACCGTGCCGAAGCGTATGGTTTTCATTCGGTGTGGTTCGCCGAGCATCACTTTCACAACTACGGCGGCCATATTCCTTCGGTCCCAGTGCTCGCCTCAGCCGTCGCTCAACGTACCAAGAACATCCGCCTCGGCTCGGGCATTTGCTTGATCCCGTTGCAGGACCCAGTGCGCGTCGCCGAAGAGTACGCGATGCTGGATTGTCTGTCCGGCGGGCGACTCGAGTTTGGCATTGGCCGGGGCTTCCAGAAAATGGAGTACGATGCCTTCGGGCGCAACATGGAAGACAGCCGTGTCCTGTTCGAGGAAGCCCACGACATCATCATGAAAGCCTGGACGACGGAGCAGTTTTCTCATGAAGGAAAATTCCGCCAGCTCAGCAATATTCGCGTCGTCCCCAAACCGGTGCAAAAGCCGCCGCCGGTGTATGTCGCCTGTATCTTTACCGAGGAATCTTTCGAGTGGACCGGGAAGATGGGCTACAACTTGATGACCGTGCCTTATGCCGCACCCAACGCCGAGTTCCTCGTCAGCAGAATCAATGTGTTTCGCGATGCGCGGCGAGCACACGGCCATCAAGCCGCGCCAGAAGTCTTAGGCGTCTATCACTTCTATTGTGGCGAAACCCCGGAAAAAGCCAAGGAAGAACCACGCGGAGCCATGCTGCGCTACGTGCAGTCCGTCGTTGCCGCCAACAAAGAGGCCGCGTACTCCGACCAGTACAAGATGTACAAAGCGCTGCCGCAAGCGTTCCAAGGGTTCAACTACGACTATTTGTACCCGCACAAAGTCATCTTCGGCGACCCGGATCAGTGCGTCGAACGCATCAAACAAATCTTGAGTTTTGGGGTGACCAATGTCAGTTTACTGGTCAACTTTGGCGGTTTGGAACACGCCAAAATCATGGCGTCGTTTGATCGCTTTGCCACACACGTGTTGCCAAGAGTTCAGTAGATTCTCAGTTTTTAGTTTCGAGTTTTTAGTAGGACAAAGACCCCCCAGGACGAACAGATCACTCAGAAACCAAAAACTAACAACTATTAACTAAAAACAAAAAAATAAAGAGGCCGTATGAAGTTCCAACTGTCAAAAGGCACGGTACCGAAACAGGCCCACGTCGCCATCCCAGAAGGGCTGTACGAAGAAGAACATGGCCGCCAGGGCTTCTTCGGACCAGCGACGCAGTTTTACCACACGCATCCGCCAACCGACTGGAAGCGCATCGAGGGTCCGCTGAAACCTCGCGCCTTCAACACCTATGAGTTGCAGCCGAGTGACCTGAGCAATCCGCACGGCGAGCCTATGCGGGTCATGTACAACAACGATGTCGCGATCTTTATTTCGCGCCGCAGCGAGCCGATGCCGTTCTGTTTTCGCAACGGCGACGGCGACGAAGTGCATTTCATCCACAAAGGACGCGGCGTGTTGCAGAGCGACTTCGGTCCGCTGTCCTACGTCGAAGGCGATTACCTCGTGATCCCTAAAGGCACGAACTATCGCTTCGTACCTGAGACCCGCGACAACTTCTCGTTGATCATGCAGTCGCGCACGTCCATGCGCTTTCCTGATCGTGCCGGCGTCGGTCACTACGCACCATTTGATTACGACGTGATCGAGATGCCGGAACCTGCGCCTGTGACTGAACACAAAACGGAGTGGGAGCTGCGCATCCGCAGGCGTGGCGAGTATACCTCGGTCTTTTACGACTTCTGCCCGCTTGATGTCGTCGGTTGGAAAGGCACGCACTCGGTCTTCAAGCTCAACGTCAAAGATTTTCGTCCGCTGATGAGCGAGGGCGTACATCTACCGCCGAGCGCCCATGGCACATTCGAGGCGGACGGGTTTGTGATTTGCACCTTTGCCCCACGCCCGCTCGAAGGCGACCCGCAAGCGTTGCGGGTGCCGTGGTATCACCGCAATATCGACTACGACGAAGTCTTCTTCGTTCACAGCGGCGAGTTTACGCTGAGCCGCCGCAGCGGCACGACGCCATTTGGCGTGATGTCACTCAATCCACAAGGCTTGCATCACGGTCCACAACCCGGCGTGTGGGAAAACAGCGTTAAGAACTGGCAAAAGGATGCACGTCTGGAGTTCGTGGCGATCAATATCGACACCGAAGAACCGCTGCTGCTGACGGCGGAAGCCCAGGGCATCGAGATTCCCGGCTACGCCGATTTGTGGGCGAAGAAATAGGGGGCCGCTTACCTTTACCGAAATCCGACATTGCGCCCGGAGAATAAGCGAAATTCAAGAAGGCCGATGCATGCACAGACTCGATGTCTATAAGCTCTGGCTTGGATTCTTGGAGAAGCTTGTTCTCTTACTTTTGGCTGCTATTGGTATCCCTTCGGTCGCTGGAACCGTCACACTCCCGTCTTTGATTGTGATCGTCTGGGCTGTGATCGGCATTGTTCTTGTGGCACTATATGTTGCCTTAAGCCTTAAAGCGCAGCGCCTCGCCGACACATTAGACGCGGAAAGGAAAAAAATATGAACGTCTACACACTAGCGCTTACGGGGATGCTCCTTGCCATCGTGATCGGATTCTCTTACCTGCTCTTCGTAGAAAAGAAGGCCAAGTAAGACCACACAAGCTTGTTCAGGACAGCTTCTCAGGAAGCGGTGCCCTGGCTTTTTGCTCAGCACTCAGTCCTCAGCACTCAGTCCTCACTTCATCCCCGCCTTGCGCAAGGCGGCATAACTTCGCTCCGCTAATGCCGGGTCCTTTTGGAAGTTCATCTTCCTTAACGCCTCCAACGAGTAATTCGGATTGAGGCGCAGGACCTGCACCACTTCGGCGCGGGCTTCGTCTTCCCTTCCAGATTCCTGGTAGGCAACCGCAAGGTTGAGACGAGCACCGAGCTGGTTGGGATATTGGCCAAGAAATTTCTTCAGAATCGCAATCGCTTCTTCATATCGACCCACCAAACGGTACGCCCAGCCCAGGGAGAAATGGGCAAAGGAGATCGTGCGAGGATTGAGACGCAGCGCTTGTTCGCCGTAACCGATGGCGCGTTCCGGCTGCCCCGAGAGGACAAGACTTTCGGCGAGCGCACCGTAATTATCTGCCTCGTTCGGCCCAAGAACGATGGCGCGTTCTGCTTCGGCGATGCTTTGTTCATACTGCCGTTGATACAGATACACGCTGCTCAACGCCCTATGAGCCCAGGTAAGAGAGTCATCCAAGGCGAGGGCTCGCTGTTCGAGGGCAAGGGTTCGTGCCAAGTTCTGCGGGTCTGGGTTCCATTGATAGACCCACTCTGCGAAATAGGTCGATCCCAAAACCGCATAGGCTTCTGCGTATTGCGGGTCGAGTTCAAGGGCGCGTTCTAACAGTTGTCGCGCTTGGTTGTTGGCTTCCTTGGTAAAACGACAGCAGTAGTCTAAACCGCGCAGAAAATAATCGTAGGCTTCCAGATTGCTCGTGCGCTTGCGGATGGGCAGCCCGAACTCCCATAAAGGGAATTGCAATTTGAGTGTCGTGCTAATCTTCTGCGCGATCTCGTCTTGGACGGCGAAAATGTCCACTACCGGGCGCGCGTAGCTTTCGGACCACACTTGTTCCCCGGTCGTGCCGTCGATCAATTGGGCAAGGATACGCAGTTGATCGTTCCTTTTCCGCGCACTCCCTTCCAATATATAACGCGCTCCCAGCTCACGGCTGATGTCTTGCACCTTGGCGGCTCTGCCTTTGTAGGTGAAGGCCGAGGTGCGAGCGATCACGAACAAATTCACAACACGCGAGAGGGTATTGGTAATTTCCGCCGTGAGCCCATCGCTGAAGTACTCTTGGCTGGGATCGCCACTCAGGTTGATGAAAGGCAAGATCACGATGGAAGGTTTGTCGGGCAACGGAAGGGGCGGGGTATTGGGGATTTGGGGTTGGGTGCCAGGGGTCGGAAGGGACAAATACTGAACAGCCAGGACCGTCGCGATGAGCAGCAGAGTAGCCGTTAGCAGAAGGCTACGAGTGAACCGTGCGGCAGGTAAGTGCTGAGTCCTGAGTGCCGAGTCCTGAGCATGGCCCT
>SYOC01000248.1 GCA_005804965.1 Pseudomonadota bacterium | reverse complement strand
CTCACTGTCACCGGCGAGCGAGCACAGCAAGAAGCCAAAGCCGCCGAGGCCGCGCTTCGCCAGGGTCGCGATCTTGGCCCGCTGCATGGCGTGCCGCTGGCGCATAAAGACATCGTCGCCACCAACGGCATCGCTACCACCTGCGCCTCGAAAGTATTGAAGGACAACGTCCCCAACCACGACGCAGCCACCATCGAACGGCTCACGGCGGCAGGTTCGGTGTTGCTCGGCAAGCTCAACATGAACGAGTTCGCTACCATCAGCCCCAGCACGTATTTTGGGCGGGTGAACAACCCCTGGGCGTTGGAGCGCAACCCCGGTGGATCGAGCAGCGGCTCCGGTGTGGCCGTCGCGGCGGGACTCTGCGCCGGTTCGCTTGGCACCGACACCGGCGGGTCGATTCGCATTCCCGCCGCGTTTTGCGGCATTGTCGGACTCAAGGCCACGCATGGGCGCGTCAGCTTGTATGGCGTCACGCCGCTGGCATGGTCGCTCGACCATGTCGGCCCCATGACCAGAACCGTGCGCGACGCGGCGCTCATGTTGCAAGCCGTGGCCGGGCACGATCCGCGCGATTTTGGTTCGAGCGAAGCCTCGGTGTCTGATTATACTGCCAAGCTTACCGGCGAAATCAAAGGAAAGACGCTCGGTATCCCTACGCGGTTTTTCCCCGAGTATACCGATCCAGAAGTCAAAGCGGCTTTCGACATTGCCGTGCAGACGTTGGCTGGATTAGGTGCGCACATCGAAGAAGTGACGTTGCCAGCATTAGACGATGCCTGGACACGCATAGCTCTGCCCATTCTCAACGGCGAAGCCAATGCTTGGCACGCGCCGTATCTGGCACAGCAGGCGGAAGATTATGGACCGACGGTGCGCAAGTTTCTCGAACGCGGCAAAGGCACCTTGGCAGCCGACTATGTCAACGCTCAACGCGCCAAAGCCCAATTCCGTCGCGACATGCTGACGGCTTGCGCCAAGGTGGACGTGCTGCTGACTCCAGGTGAATTGATTCCCCCGCCGCCGCACGACGCCCGCACCGTTGCCATCAACGGCAAAGACGTGAGCCTCATGGCGGCGCTCATCTCTGCGACTTGTCCTTTCAATTTGACGGGTCAACCAGCGTTAACCATGCCGTGTGGATTCAGCTCGACTGGACTGCCACTCGCCTTACAGATCGTCGGCAAACCTTTCGACGAAGCCACTGTCCTGCAGGTCGGGCATGCGTATGAAGCGGCAACCGCGTGGCATGAGCGGAGGCCGGTGGTGTAGCATCCCCACGCACTACCTCTTCTTCACAACCACGAACAGTTCGCCCTCTTGCGACATAAGTCCAGCCTCGGCTTCGGCGTCTGCGCCCCAGAAAATGTCGGCGCGACGCCTCCCGGTAATGGCTGCGCCGGTATCTTGCAACAGGACGAAACGGGAAAATGCTTTCCACGACACCTGCCCATCTGCGCTGGGTATCGGCCGCTTGGTGCGAATCAACCCAAGCGCACCTATAGGATAGACGTGCGGGTCGATCGCCAGCGAACGCCCTGGTGTCAACGGCACCCCCAAACTGCCGCGCGGTCCCTCGTCGGCCATAATGCGAAAGAAGATGTAGCGGGCATTGGCAAACAGGAGCGCGGTTTGCTCGTCGGGGTGAGTTTGCAAATAGCGGCGAATCGCAGGGGTTGTCGCTTCGCCAGGGGCCAACTTCCTTTGGTCCATCAACACCTTGCCAATGCTCGTGTATGGTCTGCCGTTCGAGGCGATGTACCCCAAGCGAACGCGCGATCCGTTCGGTAACAATACTTGCCCCGACCCTTGGACGTGCAGCAAGAAGAGCGAAACCTGATCGTCAACCCAAAACAATTCATATTGCTTGCCGTTGAGTACGCCGTCGCCGTCGATTTCTGCGCGAGAAAAGTACGGCACGATCTGCTCGTTGCTGCTGCGGCCAAATTGTTTGCCGCCTCCCGAGGCGGCAGGTGCCATCTCCACGAGGTCGGCAGGACGGCGATAGATCGGATAGCGAAATCGTTCGGTGCGAACACGGCTGCCATGCAGTGTCGGTTCATGGTAGCCGGTGAAGAGGACCGGGAGAGGCACGCGATAGAGGTCAAAGTCGCGCAGCAGAGCCGCCGCCACATTCTCGCCGCTCTCCACCAATGCTGCGAACGCCGTCAAGCTCTCACGAATATGGGCAACAGCGACACGTCGGTCGCCAAGCGCGAGGGTCGCCGTCGTTGGTTTTTGCCGCAGCGCGGTCAGACTTTGCGCAATCGCGTCTTTAAGTGAAGCACGGTCGAGATCATCCAGGTTGTCGAGATCAGTGAAAACTGTGGAAGGCTGGCTTGAGTCCAGCCGTTCCAGCGCCAGCACACTTGTCTGCAGAATAGTGACGCTACAGCTCCATAGCAGGAGGAAGAAGAAGAGCTGGGAGAAAGAAAGAAAAGGCTTCATTATCTTGTCATTCCAGCGGAAGCTGGAATCCAGAGTGGTTTTCATGGTGAGGATACATGCAATCGCAAACCGCTCTAAGGGCAGAGACTGGATGCCGGGTCGCGCTGCGTTTGCCCGGCATGACGAGGGGTGGCTTTGCGCGGCTTTCCGTGCACCTCATCCGCCGGCATAGGCCACTTGTGCAGCCGCAACTCCGGCTCCTGGGGCACAAGCATGGCCTTGCGTCCGAAGAATCTCTTCCAACGCACTGAGCACCAACAATACATTGCCGCGCGAGCTGGAATCGCCCATTAGCCCGATGCGCCAGATTCTCCCGCGCAATGGTCCCAACCCGGCACCAATCTCGATATTGAACTCCTCCAACAACCGCCGCCGCACGGCGGCATCGTCCACCCCGGCAGGAATTGTCACGCTGTTCAGCGTCCACAATCGATGTCCCTCTTGCGCAGCCAACGGCAGTCCCATGGCCGCGAGTCCGGCAGCCAGCGCCACATGATTACGCTCATGGCGACGGAAGCGAGCTTCAAGCCCCTCTTCTTGCACCAGCCGCAGGGCTTCGCGCAAGGCATAGTTCATAGAGATCGGCGCGGTGTGATGATAGACCCGCTCCTCGCCCCAATACTTCTCGATCATGGTCATGTCGAGATACCAGCTCTGGACCTTGGTCTTGCGTTGGCGTAGCACCTCCAACGCCCGTTGTCCGAACGTCACCGGTGACAATCCCGGCGGACAGCTCAAACACTTTTGCGTGCCGCTGTAGCAGGCATCGATGCCCCACTCGTCCACTTTCACCGGACAGCCACCGAGCGAGGTCACGGCATCTACCACCAAGAGCGCCCCGGCAGCGTGTACGATCTTAGCCATCTCTTCCAGCGGCTGCCACGCTCCAGTGGAAGTTTCGGCATGCACCAGCGCCACCAGTTTTGGCCGTTTGCTTTGGCCGAGCGCAGCTTGCACCTGCTCGGGAGTAAACACCCGACCCCATTCCGTCTCTATCTTGATCGGCGTAGCACCGCAGCGCTCGACGATATCGACCATGCGCGTACCAAAGACTCCGTTGACCCCGACGATCACCTCGTCTCCCGGCTCGATCAAATTCACAAAACAGGCTTCCATGCCGGCACTCCCTGTCCCAGAAATGGGCAGGGTCAACGTATTTTTCGTCTGGAACACAAACCGGAGCAGAGCTTTCGTTTCTTCCATCAGACGGACAAACTCAGGATCGAGATGGCCAACAAGTGGTGTGGCCATCGCTTTCAAGACGCGGGACGGTACGCTGCTGGGGCCAGGGCCTAACAGCACGCGAGCAGACGGTGCCAATTCACCGGCGGTTTCCATGATGTATTCTCCTCTTGCCAAAAAGCCGGGACACGTTACCACGGACCTCCCAGAGGGGAAAGTGCGCAAATGGCCCAGCCTGCGGTCAGGAGGAGACATTCTCCTACGTTTTTGCTACAAGATCGGAACCGCCGCAGAAGGGCACTGCTGCCGGCATGGGGAGGGGAGCTATCGCATGATTCGTCGTATGGAAGAACGAGACATCGGTCGCGTCGGGGAAATTATCGTCGCTGCGTTCAACGATGTCTTTTCTCGCCATGGGTATCCACCGCCCTTTCCTTCGGTGGAAGTCGGTATGAGTCTCGCACGCGGTTACCTGCATAGCGAGCCACAAGAATGCTTTGTCGCTGAAGAAGGTGGCAAAGTGATCGGCTCGGGATTCCTGCATCTGCGTGGCAAAACCGCTGGCATTGGTCCTATCACCGTTGACCCCACCGGTCAGAGCAAAGGCGTCGGCAAAGAATTGATGATGACCGTCATTCGTACCGGGCGGAACTGTCCTTCGCTTCGTCTCGTGCAAGACGCCTTCAATGTCGCGTCGTTTCCGCTGTATAGCAAACTGGGGTTTGTTGCTCATGGCACGATCGCCGTCATGAGCGGCAAAGAGTTGCGCCCGACGACACGCCCGCGTGGCATTGCCATTCGTGAAGCTACGGAAGACGACACGGCACGACTCGCCAGCCTCGATACCAAGCTGACCGGGATTACCCGCCCGCAGGACCTCAAACACTTCCTACACCAGGAGCCGCAACCGATCAGTTTTATTGATGGCAAGCTAGCGGGATATGTGTGTCTCTTACGCATGGGCGACGGCGTGTTTCTTGGGCCTGCTGCTGCTTCCGACCCGGCTGCGCTGAAAGCGTTGCTCTCACATGTGCTTGAGCGCGAAAAAGGGAAGACCTTGCATCTGCGCTTCCCCACGCGCCATGCCGAGTTGTTTCTCGATGTGATGAAAATGGGGTTTCGCGTCGAGTCGCTGCAAACCTACATGGTGCGTGGTCCGTGGAAAGCGCCGAAAGGCACTGACCTGCTCGCCCTGTTTCCAGAATCCCTCTAACCCTGCCAAGCGAAAAAAGGAGGCTATACCGATGCCGCACATGAATGGAACGGAACTCGGACTTCTGCCGACCATGGGTGTCGGCTCCTATGCCTCGCCGTCATGGTTACTGGCCGCCCGCCGCGTGCTGCGTGCAGGGGATGCAGGACCAGCGGACATGGAAGAGGCCGTGCAAGACGCGATCAAGATTGCCGTATGGGACCAAGAAGAAGCTGGGCTGGACATTCTGACTGATGGCGAGATTCGCCGGCAGCGCTTTCTGTGGAATGTGGTCGAAAAACTGGCTGGACTGAAACTCATCCCTGCGCAACGCAAACTTGGAGTCACCAGCTACGACAGCGCACCGCGCTTCGAGACCGTCGAGCGGGTCTCGGCTCCAAGCGGATTCGGCCTCGTCGAAGAATACACCTACGTCCGCACCTTGACGGAGAAACCACTGAAAGTCTGCTGCCCAGGACCGCTGACCATCTGCCTGCCCATCACCCCCAAAGGCGGCTACTCTGGTGGCGACTACATGCCGTTGCTGTACGACCTCGCCGAACTCGTCAACCGCGAACTCAAGCAACTAGTCGCTGCCGGGGCGACATTCATTCAAGTCGATGAACCCTCCGCCGCCGGTCGCACGCCCTATCTTCCCGTCGAAGACGCCGTCAAACTCTTCAACAAAACCGTCGAAGGCGTCAACGCCAAGATCGCGTTGCATATTTGTTTTGGCAACAACCAAGGCCGTCCGGCCATGAAGCGCACCTACAAGCCGTTGTTCCCCGGCATTCTCGAAGCCAAAGCCGACCAGTTTGCGTTGGAGTACGCCAACCGCGAGATGGCAGAGCTCGAACTGTGGAGCCGATACGGCGGCGACCGTGAACTCGCCGCTGGCGTCGTGGATGTCAAATCGATGTATTTAGAAACACCAGAGGATGTCGCCGAACGCATCCGCGCCGTCCTTCAGCATGTCGCGCCAGAGAAACTCTACCTCACCTGCGACTGCGGCTTCTCGGCATCGTCACGCGGCTTAGCACGGGCGAAGCTGCACGCCCTCGTGGAAGGGGCGAGGATTGTGAGGGGAGAGGTGAGGTGAGCACGAGAGAAACCTACGCAGCCTGATCGTCCGTTAGAGCCCTATCTGCGGCACAAGCTCTGGCTCATAGCGCTTGACGGAAACTTTCACATCGACACGGCAATGAAGACGATTGATGATCGTCATGAGCCGATCAATCGTGAAACGCTCCAGATGTGCGTTGCGGATGCGGGAAAACTCGCTGGCCTTTACGCCCGTCTCTCCTTCCGCCTTCCGTACCGATAAGCCCCGGTTGTCCAGAATGCCAATAATCTTAGCGGCGAGAATTCCCTTGAGTTGTTCTACGTCGGCGTTCGGGTGATCGAAGTCTCGAAAGACATTCCCACTGCCTCTCACTAGTTCCATTTTTTCAGTCATTTCAACATCTCCCGTAAGCGCTTGAGGCGTTCCTTGATCAGGGTGATTTCCTGTTTTGGCGTTTTAATGCCGGTCTTGGATTTCTTTTGGAACGCATGCACGACCCAAATATCAGCCCCAAGTTGTACGGCGTACACCGTCCGGTAGGCATTGCCGCGCCAGGCAAGGGCCACCTCGAAGACACCGGAGCCTAGCCCTTTCATGGGCTTGGCAATATCGGCCATCTGGCCTTCAGCGGCGATGGTGAGGGCATTCAGAATTTCCACCTGTGCCCCTTCGGGGAACTCCTCGAAGTCCCGCCGCGCCGCCTTGATCCATGAAATCGGCCGTGTCGCTCTTACTATCACGCCAGAGTGTTGACAGTATTGCCAACGTTTGTCAAGGATCAAATACTCATTATGTAATGCTCCTTATCGCACTTCCAGTTTTGGCCTCGCGCATTTCGCACAGCCCATCACTATTCTTCAACGCCTTCCAATCTTCCCAATTGCCGAGACCGGCGCGATTGACCCGGTCGAGCGGCTTCGCTTGCGCCCGTCTATCCGACAAGCGAGAGAGCCATTCGCTAAACGGCTTTCTCCCCTCCGCAGGAGCCTCGGAGTCTCAATGGCCAATGGACAGAAAAAGGTCGTCTGTTGACAAAAATATCGCGAAAAGTTGTGGCGAGCAGGCTGCAAGACGACAATGCATAGTTTTCGATGACGAAGACTTTTGATCGGAATAGAGGAAAATGAAAACCCGAAGCTCGCCTCAAAAACCTGACCTCCCCGTCATGGAGCGGCCAAGCGTTCAGGTGAAATCTTTTCTCGATGCTTCTCCGCTTGCCGCTATTTTCAGCGACGAATCGGGGACGATTCGGTGGTTCAACCCGCGGGCGCAAACACTACTCAACTATTCGGAAGAGAATTTTCCCTCTGACGGACGTGAGGTGTACTACGAAAAAGGAGAAGCAGAAAGAATCGGCGAGGAACTAGGCAAGAACCGTGGGGTCCTAAAAGATCGTCTCACCTCACTAAGAAGCCAGAGAGGAGAATGCATTGTCGTCCGGCTTTCGGCAACGACTATTTATGACGCAGAGGGCAAGCGTCGGGGTGTTGTCGGATACTTTGAGGACATGCGCTCATTCCAAATTCTGGAAACTCGTGTTCAGTCGCTTGCCCGCGCAACCCTCACCTTGGCCCAGCACAAGAAATTAGACGAGGGGTTGGCGAAATTAGCGGAGCTTGTTGTCGCGCTTCTCCCTCATACGTTCTGCCGTATTTTGTTGCTGAACGAAAATGAAGATTTATTTACGGTGAAAGCAGCGGCCGTCTATGAACATCTTAACGGTACCTTTTCGTGGAATCCGCAGGTAGGGACCTCTCTTAGGCACACTTCGGTACTTGGCTCTTTCGATATCCGGAGTATGCAAGAAGGTCTGCTTCTTCACTGGAATAACCCAGCTCATCAACTCCTCCTCAGAAACCTCTCTTCTCAACTCGAATTGCAACAGCCGGTGTATTCTCTGTTACGGGCGACTTTGGGAGTACGTGGAAAGCTGATGGGGTTGCTGGAAATCGGCGAAATTGAACGACAGCCCATTCCGGACGATGAGAGAACCCTCGCCTTAGCTATCGCCGCCCAGGCTTCGATTTTTGTCGAGCGACTTCAACAACACGAACTGTCAAAGCGTCGCAACCTTCTGCTAGAAAGACTAGAGTTGGTCTCATAAATAGCGGCGCAACAAAATTTTGAGACAGCCGAGATGGACAAAGCCCAAAAAGTTCTCGACATAGGAATCGAAGCGGGTCAGGATGCGCCGAAAGTTTTGCAGCCACGCCCGCAACCGCTCCACCTTCTAGCGGCGTTTGTACCGACGCAACACCCGTCCGTCTTGCGTGGGTCTCGCCGTGCGGTTGTCCTTATGGGGTGCGATCAACTCAATGCCGAGAGTGGCGAGGTGGCGATCGAGCGGATCGCTGTCGTAGGCTTTATCGCCAATCAGGCGCTGCGGGAGCGCGGTAACAAAACGAGCCGCAAGAGTCGGCCCGACAAGGGAGACTTCATGCGGCGTAGCAGGCGCTGCGTGGACGGCGAGTGGAAGACCATGAGCGTCTGCCACTCCCATGAGCTTCGTGCCTTTGCCCCGCTTGGTGGGGCCCACAGCAGGCCCCCTTTTTTCGCCACCACAAAGGTGCCGTCGATAAAACACTCGCTCACATCGATCTCGCCGCACGTCTGTAAGTCGCGGGCCAAGGCTTCGAGCATCTGCCGTAACACCCCGTCGCGGACCCACTGCTGGAAGCGCCGGTGGCAGGTCTGGTACGGAGGGAAGCGCTCGGGCAAATCTTGCCACCGGGCGCCTGACCGCAAAATCCACAGCACCCCATTGAGCACTTCGCGGGTAGACCGCCACGGACGGCCCCGCCCATCGGAACGGCGCGGAGGCTCGGGACTCAGAGCTTGTAACAATGCCCATTGTGCGTCCGTCAACTCTTCGCCACGCTGGTTCGCCATGTGCCCCAGCCTAGCATGAGATTTATGAGACTGCCTCGAGTCTTTGGGGATTGTTGCAACAGACATTCTATCGGTACAGAAGTATTCTTCCCCATGCAGTAGACTACCTTACCAAAGAGCTAGAAAGCGATGAGATCTACTCTGCGATTCAGAACGCATTAGCAGACATTACCAATAGGCAAAGGCGAGGGTATCAAGGCTTTCGACACCCGCTTCTAGCTTCGAGGAAAGTCTTTCTCGTCTACGATCATGATGGGGAGACAAAAAGGGAAGTGCAACAATTTCTCTCCAGGTTAGGTTTGACCCCGATCGTCTTCGACGAATTACCAACGGAAGGACGTACAACTATTGAACTCATTGAAGATCATTCAGCAGTAGATTTTGCAGTTGTTCTCTTAACTCCTGACGACGTTGCTTATTCTAGGAGGCAGCCTGAGATGCCTCTGGACAGAGCCAGACAAAATGTCGTTCTCGAGCTAGGATACTTCATGGCTAAATTAGAAAGAAGAAAGGTTCGGGCTCTTCGTAAAGGTGATATCGAGAATCCATCTGATCTCCATGGGATTATTTACATTCAAATAGACCAGAAGAACGAAGATTGGACAGCAAAGCTTGCTAGAGAGCTTAAACACTAGGGATTCAAAGTAGATCTGAACAATCTGCCTTGAATTCTTGATCTCTCCATGAATCTCCTGGGAGTCACATGGACAATGCGCTATGCACAACGGATGATCTGGGCACGCCGAGTTAGGTTCTTAAACGCCTCTTCCAGCAAAAATATGCTCAGAATAGCGACGCGACACTGAGCAGCAAGGAATTTTGACGATCTTGACAGAGGGCGAGGGCCTGCGCCGAGAGCTTGGCCGGGTCACTGTCCCACCAGATGAAGGTATGCGTGTCCAGCAAGAGTTTCATGTCGTCTCTGTCCAGAGTTCCTCTGGTAAGGGCTCAGCAAAATCCTCACTCGTCCAGATTGCCCCAGCGTGCAGTCCTGCGACGCGTTGTGCTGGAGGCAACATAATCGGCACCAAGCGAGCCAGCGGCGTGGTACCCTCGGTAAGTACTATTTCGGTCCCTTCACGCACTAAAGAGAGAAGTTCTTGTAGATTCGCTTGGGTCTCTCGTACATCGACCGTCTTCGTGAGCATGGCACGATCTCCTATTAATGTGGGGGATTCTACCATGACGACGGGCAGGAACGAAGATGTATCGGCTTAACGGCCGCACCCTCAAGTGCGCTGCGAGCCGCCCGTAGACACCTCGACCGCGCCACAAGGAAACTGCCCCACGCCTTTTCTCGCCTGCCCCTAGCCCCACGCCTGTTCTTTTTCTATGATCCGCTTGCGAACATGAGTGACGAGGGCTGAGGATCGCGGACTGAAGTCTGTGCCTCATTACTCATCGTTCTTCATTCACTATTCATCATTCACTATTGCCACTTTCTGCCATGCCTTCAGATCGTATCCTCACTTTCGACGACATCCTTGCCTCCTGGCACGAGGCGGAGCGCGAGGCGGATAAACGCGCACTGTGGCGCGGGTTGGCGCGGGAAGGTTGGCTTCTCGCTTGCCGCGAGGCTGTGCGTCGGCAGGCACGAGATGAGTTGACGGCATGGCTGACCTCTCCCAACGCGCAGCAGCGCGATCTTATTGAGTTCACTGGCGAGGCTGCGGCCCAGCTGGTGTACACACATCTGCAATGTGCTCTGCTGGCATGCACCGGCGATTCGTTGCCGAGCGACATTCCTACTCCCGGCTTGGGTCAGGATTTGCTTCTCGCTTTCTCTGACCAGCCGTTGCGTCCTTCGCTCCGCGACCTCACTCTGACCGTTTTACTCGTGGACGCCATACGCCAAGACGGTGTGGTCGCAGCCTTAGTCTTGGAGTTGATTCCTGACGGCAGCGGCGACTTCTACCCCACACCAGCGCTGGCGTTTCTCCGCGATCCAGACTTTCAACAGGCAGAGAAGCATGCGTACGCTGCTGCGAAAGCGCAGGGACTCTGGATGCCGGATCATGATGTGCGCTGGCAACTGCAACGGCGCGATGGAAAACCGATCACCACACTCGTCGGCCCTTCCCTCGGTGCAGCGTTTGCCCTCGGCATTGGCAATCTGTGCGGAAACTCTTAGGATCTCGTCAGGCTCATTCTTCCGTGCAGGAGGTGTCTATGTGTGGTCGCTTCACCTTGGCGGTGGACCGCGAACAGCTTGAAGAACGTTTCTCCTTCCAGGCAACCGCGCTCGCCGTGACTCCTCACTACAACATCGCGCCCAGTCAACCGGTGCTGGCGGTGATTGGCGCAGAAGAACGCCGAGGCGGGTTTCTGCGTTGGGGACTGATTCCGTCATGGGCCAAGGACCCATCAATAGGCGACCGTATGATTAACGCCCGTGCAGAAACCGCCGCCGAGAAGCCGAGCTTCCGTCGCGCCCTGCAAAAACGTCGTTGTCTCGTGCTCGCCGACGGCTTTTACGAATGGAAGAAAGAGGGCAAAAGCAAAACGCCGATGTACATTCGCCTGCAATCCCACCAACCCTTCGGGTTTGCTGGCTTATGGGAAACGTGGCAGTCGCCCGACGGTGCAAAGATCCACTCGTGTACCATTCTCACCACCGAGCCCAACGCGCTCATGGCACCAATTCATAATCGTATGCCGGTCATCCTGTCTCGCGCAGGAGAAGCCGTGTGGCTGGACAGCTCTATCGAAGCACCAGCTCAGCTCCTGCCGCTGTTAGTGCCGTACCCACCTGAAGCGATGGAAGCCTACGCAGTTTCGACAACGGTCAACTCGCCACGTAACGACACCCCAGGGTGTATCGAGCCACTTCCTCAATGAGGAATACATCGGCGCTTAAAGTATGCCGTCATTCCAGGCGAGCGACGCGAGACCTGGAATCCAGGAAAGAAAACCTGGACAACTGAGAACTGTTCGCTACTAAAGGGAGGAGCAATACTATGGCACCACAGGTTCTTACCGATGGCTTACAATTTCCCGAAGGTCCGGTCTGGGGACCCGACGGCGTGCTCTACGTCACTGAAATCGGTGGCGGACGTATCACCGCTATCGCTGCTGATGGCGCGAAACGGACGTTTGCCGACACTGGCGGCGCACCCAACGGCGCGGCGCTTGGTCCCGACGGCTATCTCTACGTCACCAATAACGGAGGCCGGGGGCCGGGCTATGTGCAGCGCATCGACCCGCACGGTAAAGTCGAAAAGCTCTATGAGCAGTGCGATGGGCAGCCGTTTCAAGGGCCGAACGATCTGGTGATGGATGCGCACGGCGGTTTCTATTTCACCGATCCCGGTCCGCTCACACGCGAGGGTGCCAAGTTTGGCCATCTGTACTACGCGCTGCGCGACGGCAGTGCGGTCAAACGCATGCAGTATCTGTTTCTCTTGCCCAATGGGATCGCGCTGACTCCCGACGAGAAAACTTTGATCGTTTTGGAGTCGCTGACCAGTCGCGTGTGGGCCATTCCTATCGAGAGTCCAGGCGTGCTCGGCCAAGTAGACGCTGGTGCGCGTTCTGGCTCGCCGCGTTCGTGGCCGATCTCGGCGCTGCTCGCGACCATCCCACAACCTGCTGCCCCGGATGGCATGTGTGTAGACTTGGCAGGCAACCTGTTAATCAGTGCCCACAATGCTGGGGTGGTTTCGGTGCATGCCCCTGATGGGACGGCGCTGTCGCAGATTACCGTCGAGGACCGGAGGCTTACGAACTGCTGTTTCGGCGGTAGTGATATGCAGACGCTCTACATCACCGAGTCCGGCCTCGGTCGTGTGGTCACCGCGCGCTGGGAACGTCCTGGTTTGCCGCTGCACGATCATTAGTTGATGCTGACCTTCTACCGCCAAATCTTCGTCGGGCTGCCAAGCGATGTGTGGTCGCTGGCGGCTGTTACGTTCGTGCAGCGCTGTGGCTCGATGGTGATGCCATTTTTGACGCTCTATCTCACCACACAGCATGGCTTCTCTGCCCGTGAGGCTGGCGGGGTGCTGAGTCTTTACGGAGTCGGGTCGATTGGCGGTGCCTATATAGGTGGATGGCTCACGGACTGGCTGGGGTCGCTACGCACGCAGGTGCTGGGGCTGAGCCTCACCGCCATCAGTCTCGTGGTGCTCAGCGCCATGCAATCTTCCGCTGCCATCATGTTGGGCGTGCTCTTCATGAGTATTGTGGCGGAACTGAGTCGCCCGGCCAATGCTGCGGCTTTGGCGCAAGCCGCCCCAGCCCATCTGCATGTTCGTGCCTTCGGGCTACGCCGCTTGAGTATGAATCTTGGCATGTCGATTGGTCCGGCGGTTGGCGGCGTGCTCGTCGGCTATTCCTACAAAGCGCTCTTCTTCGTCGAAGCAAGCGCCTACCTTGTAGCGGCGGGGCTGCTCGTCTTCCTCTTACGCCATTCCTGGCATGCCGGGCAACGAGACAAGCCCTCCACGCCGGACACTCTCGCTCCAGGGACATCCCCCTATCGTGATGGCGTCTTTCTCGTCCTTGTGGTGCTCGTCACGCTGCTGATCTCAGCGTTGTGCCAACTGTTTGGTGCCTATCCACTGACCTTGACCCAAGTGTACGGCTTGCCGACCTACACCATCGGGTTGGTCTTCACCCTCAACACCCTCGTCATCGTCGTCTTGCAAATGCCCATCGTACACATGGTCGAGCGGTTTGAGCCTTTGCGTGTGGTTGGCGTTGGCGCATTTTTCCTGTGCGGCGGCTTTGCCTTGGTTTCGCTCACGTCCGCACCATTGCTCATCGGCGGCACAGTGTTGGTGTGGACCTTTGGCGAGATGTTGACGACACCGTTACTCGAAGGGTTCGTCGCCACACGTAGCCGTGGTGCGCATCAAGGCCAGTATATGGGGCTTTTCAGTTCAGCCTTCTCCATGGCGTTCGTGGTAGCTCCGTTGGCCGGGAATTGGATCTATGAGGTCTATGGCTACCAAACGCTGTGGGGAGTTTATGGTGTACTCGGCGTAGGGTTGTGGGGAGCGTTTTGGGTGTTGAGTGGAGTGGTGGAGAGACAACGACACCAAAGGGGGTAAAGGCAGGGCGTGTCCTGCCCTTACTGGGAGCACCTGGACTCTTAGCGCGGGTCATTCGGCAACGTGCGCTGGGTAAAGCCCACCACCATGCCAAATGCTTGATCTGGCCCGAGGACAATCGAGTCTGCACCATCGGCTTCGGGGCGCATGCCTTTGGAGACGAGAAAGTCCCGCGCTTTACCGAGATCGCTCGTTTTGAAGATCAACGAATGGATGCCCTCGCCATTGCGTTCGAGATCGCGGCCTTCCACGCTGGTCAGCGAAGCCGGTTGAATCAGCTCGACGACAGTGTCTTCGCCAACCGCGACAAACGCACTCTGCTTACGGCCTGGGGCGCTTTCTTCGAGCATGAGCGTACCGCCGAGGGCATCACAGTAAAGGCGCTTGGCGGCGGCCAAGTCTTTCACCACCACGCCGATATGCGAGGAACGCTCGATGCCGAGCGGATGCACGCGCCACGACGCACTCGACCAATCAGGCTCGAAGCGCGGGTCCTTGGTGAAGTCGCCATACAAAGCAAATTCGAGCTGGCCGGGAGTTTCCCGAGGGTGCGTCCACACTGCCGCCATTTGATGCGGCGGTTTGACCTGCGTGCCAACGATGTTGAAGAGGCGGAACTGGGCTTGATCGAGGCGTTCAGAAATGGCTTCGACATCGTCTACGTACCAGGCAATGGAGTGGAAGTGCTGCCCGAAGCGGTCATGGAATTTCTTGACCGACAGATTGCGCAGATTTTCGCGCTTGGCTGGCGTCATCGGCTCCATGATGACCTCGCCGATAGCCAGGAGCGAAGCGTCGCGTCCCGCCAGCTTTTCATAGCCCTTATAAAAACGGTTGACGGCGAAGACATCGTCGTACCATTTGTCCATGGCATCGAGGTCGTCCACCACATGCGTCAGATGAAATAATTTCCCAATCTTAAACATACCTGCCTCCTTTTTCGCTGGGTGCGCAGTAGCGTAAGGAGCGCTATACGAGGCTCTAGGTTTGCTGTCAAGCCGAAGCAGGAGCGCTTCATAAAGCGCCCCTACACGAGCACTTCTCCCATCACCCATTCCTCAGCACTCAGCACTTTCCACTCAGCACTCGCTCCGTCCAGGGGGTTGATGCTGGCTAGGGAGGCTGAGAAAGTAAGCAGGTGCGAAGCGTCTCATTTCCTCTCGACTTCCAGCGGTGCCACCGGCGCAAGGCTGGATTCTTGGCCGCAGCGGTCTTCAGCGCGTTCTCGTG
>SYOC01000247.1 GCA_005804965.1 Pseudomonadota bacterium | reverse complement strand
GCATCGGCATCAACCTGGGCGATGTGATTGTCGAAGGCGAGCGGATCTACGGGGATGGCGTCAACATCGCCGCACGGCTGGAAAGTTTGGCGATTCCTGGCGGCATCTGCATCTCGGGCACAGTGTACGACCAAGTCAAGAATAAAGTAGCACTTGGCTATGAGTATCTCGGAGAACGAGAAGTCAAAAACATCGCTGAGCCGGTGCGGGCGTATTGGATACGAGTCGAAGAGTCGTCCAGTCCCGAGTCCCTCAGTCAAGAGGCGGAAAATCAAAAGGCAAAAATTGAAGACCGTAGGGCGGGCTTTGCCCGCCGACAATGGCGAACGATAGCCGTGACTGGCTTAGTGCTCCTCGCAGTCATAGTGGTAGCGGTTCGCTACGGGTCTTCTCCAACCCCCAGCACCCAACTCCCAACCCCTAGTCCCCAGCCCTCCCTCAGTCCTCAGTCCTCAGCACTCAGTCCTGCCGCCGCGCCAGCGGCGTTGCCGCTTCCCGATAAACCCTCCCTCATCGTCCTGCCCTTCGACAATATGAGCAAAGACCCTGAGCAAGAGTATTTCAGCGACGGCCTCACCGAAACTCTTACCGGCGATCTCTCCAAGATCTCCAGCCTGTTTGTCATCGCCCGCAACTCCGCCTTCACCTACAAAGGCAAGGCGGTGAAGGTGCAAGACGTCGGGCGCGAGATGGGCGTGCGTTATGTCTTGGAAGGCAGTGTACAGAAAGCTGACCAGCAAGTGCGGATCACCGCGCAGTTGATCGAGGCCACAACGGGCCATCATCTGTGGTCGGAGCAATATAACCGTCCATTGAAAGACATTTTTGCCTTACAAGACGAGATCGTGCAAAAGATCGTGGCGAATCTGCGGGTAGAGGTCTTGGAGGCAGAGATCATCCGGGTGCGCCGCCTCCCCACGGACAACCTGACCGCCTATGACTCCCTCTTGCGGGGATGGGAAGTTTTTAACCGCTTCACCAAAGAAGCGAATGTCCAGGCGCGGCAGCTCTATGAGAAAGCCATTGCTCTCGACCCGCAATATGCGGACGCTTACGTAGGGCTGGGTTGGACTTACTACATGGAGTGGATCTGGCGCTGGAGTCTGGACCCTCAGACCCTGCCGCAAGCGCTGGCATTGGCGCAACAGGCCCTTGCTCTGGATGACGCCCTGCCCATCGCCCATTCCCTGTTAGGCATGGTCTAGGTGCTGAAACAGCAATATGAGCAAGCCATTGCAGAAGGGGAACGGGCCATCGCCCTCGATCCTAATAATGCGGACAGCTATGCACTGCAGGCAGATGCGCTGAACCTCGCGGGCCGGCCAGTAGAAGCCCTGCGGGCGGTGGCGCAGGCCATGCGGCTCAACCCCTGCTATCCACCTAACTACTTATTCGACTTGGGTTTGGCCTACCAGTTGACCGGGCGCTATGCCGAGGCGATTGTCGCGCTGAAGGAAGCCCTCAGCCGGAGTCCCAATTTTATCCCTGCCCACAATGTCCTGGCCAGAAGCTACTGGTTGCAGTGGCTCTCGCAACAGAGCCGCGCTGCCCAAATGTTGGCGCCGGCAGTGGCGGCGGCGCAACGGGCGGTGGCTCTCAATGACTCTCTCAACGTTAGTCACGTCTTCTTAGGCTTCACTTTTCTCTACCAACAGCAATATGAGCAGGTCCTGGCGGAGATGGAGCGGGCCGTGGCCCTCGATCCTACCGAGGCGAACAGCCACGCCGCTCTGGCGGAGGTGCTGAGCAGGATGGGCAGGACGGAGGAAGCTCTGGAGGCAGCCGCATAGGCGCTGCGCCTGAGGTCCACCTATATTGCGGACGACTACTTAGGCAGTGTCGGCAGCGCCTATGCGGTGGCCGGGCGCTACGAGGAGGCGCGTACTTTCTTGCAGCGCTCCCTCAGCTATTTCCCCAAGTGGCTGCCCCATCATCTCACGCTGGCCGTGGTCTACAGCGAGTTAGGCCAAATGCCTGAAGCGCAGAAGGAAGCCGCCGAAGTGCTGCGGCTCAATCTCAATTTTTCGCTGGAAGTCCACAAGCAGCGATCACCGATCAAAGATCAGGCGGTGCTAGAGCGGCATATCGCCGCGTTGCGCAAGGCGGGGCTGAAGTGAGGACTGAGTAACGAGTGCTGAGTGCTGAGTTATGAGAGTTGCGATAGAGAGTTGAGACAGAGACCACCCCACCATCATCCTTTCTGTCTCTATCTCAAATCTCCGTCTGAAAGCTCTATCTTTTCTCCGCAATCGCCTTGCAGACCTTCGGCGGCGACATGGGGAGTTCAGTCATGCGTACTCCAACAGCACGATAAATCGCGTTGGCAATCGCTGCCGGCGGCGGCACGATCGGCACTTCGCCCACGCCACGGACGCCAATCGGGTGGCCGGGGTTCGGCACTTCGACCAGGATTGCTTCAATCATCGGCAGGTCCAGCGTCGTCGGCATGCGGTAGTCGAGAAAGCCGGTGTTCCGCATGGTGCCGCTTTCATCGTAGTAGTACTCTTCATTAAGCGCCCAACCGATGCCTTGTGCGGCTCCGCCTTGAATCTGGCCTTCAACGTAGCTGGGATGCACAGCCTTACCGACATCTTGGGCAGCGGTGTAGCGCAGGATGTCGACCTTGCCGGTTTCAGCATCAACTTCAACGTCCACAAGATGCGTAGTGAAAGCCGGCCCCACGCCACGAGGAGTCATCGACGCCCGTCCTGTCACCGGACCGCCAGCGCGAGGCAGCTTGCCAGCTAATTCTTTCAACGTCATCGACTCGTGGCCGTTGACCGTGCACGACACCACCCCGTCTTGATACACCACCTCTTCTGGTTTGGCTTTCCACAGAACTGCCGCCCGCTCTTTGAGGATATTCACGGCATCCTGAGCAGCTTCATACACGGCATACCCAGTGGCGAAGGTGACACGACTGCCGCCAGTGGTGTCGGTATGACCAATAGATTCGGTATCAGCCACCACTGGATAGACCTCTTCTGCCTTGAGGCCCAACACTTCGGCGGCAATCATCGCGCAGGAGGTGCGCGTGCCGCCGATATCCGGCGAGCCAGTCACGACATTAGCCGTACCATCCGTGTTGATGCTGACAGTGGCTGTAGACTGGAACCCCGCGTTAATCCAGAATCCTGACGCCACGCCACGGCCACGGAACTTCCCATTCTGCGCTTGCGGTAGCGGCGATTGGTAATGCGGACTATTTTTGATGGCTTCAACTGTTTCGAGATGGCCGACGCGTCGGAATTGCGGCCCCGCCGGTTGGGCAGTGCCTTCTTTCGCGCCATTGATACGGCGGAATTCTAAGGGATCGACCCCCAATTTTTCGATGATCTCGTCGATCACTGTTTCAGTAGCAAACGCCGCGTTAGTCGCTCCCGGCGCACGGTAAGCTGCGGTCTTCGGTTTGTTCAGCACCACGTCGAAACCATCGATCTGCAGATTGGCAATGTCGTACGGAGCCAGCACGGTCATGCAGCCGACGGCAACAGGTGAACCAGGAAAAGCACCGGCTTCATACGCCATCCACACCTGCGCCGCCGTGATCTTTCCGGCTTTGTTCGCACCGATCTTCACACGAATATGCGATCCCGAGGTCGGGCCTGTGGCTCGCAACACCTCATTGCGAGACATAACCATTTTGACCGGCTTGCCGGTCATTTTTGCCAAGAGCAGAGCAAGCGGCTCCAAATAGACGGTGGTTTTGCCGCCAAACCCACCACCAATTTCTGCCGGCACAACTTTGATATTGCCGCGATTCATTTGCAGGATGTGCCCAGTCAACTCACGGATCGCGAAAGAGCCTTGAGTGCTGACCCAAATCGTTCCGCGTCCATCCTGGTTGTACTGCGCCACGGCATTATGCGGTTCAATATAGCCTTGGTGTACCATCGCCGTGTCGAACTCGCGCTCGGCAATGACATCAGCGGTTTTGAACCCAGCCTCAAGATCGCCACGCGCAAACCGCACCTGGTTGGCAACGTTTGTTTGCTTATCGCTCGCCTCGGGTGTCCCAGCGGTACGAAGAGCGGGATGCAAAATCGGCGCATCGTCCTTCATTGCCTCAAGGACGTTCTGGACATGAGGCAACAGTTCATACTCAACCTTGATGAGCGAAACCGCTTCTTCAGCAAGATGGGGACTGGTCGCTGCCACCGCCGCGACGACGTGTCCGTCGTAGAATACGGTGCCGCGCGCCATAATGTTGATCGACAAATTCCGGACATTGACGAAATTCTCCCCAACCTGGACAAGTTCGGGGGGAACATCAGGGAAATCCGCACCGGTCACGACCGCTCTCACTCCCGGCAACGCCAGCGCCGCCGAGGCGTCGATTGACTTGACACGCGCGTGCGCGTGAGGGCTACGCAACACTTTCGCGTGCAACATTCCAGGCAGACTAATGTCGGCACCGTATTTGGCGCGGCCAGTCACTTTGTCTATGCCATCGTGCCTGATGGGGCGGGTGCCAATAACCTTAAATTTGTGTTCTTGCTGCGATTCCATACGCGCCTCCTGGCAGAAATAGGAAGTCGTTCACAAAAAAATGGGGAAGAGCATACGGTGCCCTTCCCCATAAAACCTACTCAACAACAACGTTCATCCCCCGGCAATAGCAGGGACAAAATGGATTTCACTTGCAGGCGGGACTGGTTCCGACAAACCACCGGTAATCACTTCACCGTTGATCGACACGGCAATTGATCCGGCCAAGTCTCCATGTTCAACGACACGGTCACGAAACCCAGGGAACTGACGCTCAAGATCCTCAATGATCTCTCTCAAGGTCGAGCCAGTCACCGAGGTCCGGTCTTTTCCCCCGGTCAGCTTTCGCAGTAGTGCAGGAATGAAAACAGTGGTCATAGCGACACTGAAGAGAGACAGAGATCGAGAAGGGAGACAGAGACAACACAGAGAACTGACGTTGCCACTCTCTGTCTCTATCTCAGCCCCCTGTCTCGTTATTGTTTCTCGGCAATGGCCTTGCAGACCTTAGCTGGCGACATTGGCAGATCCGTCATACGCACGCCAACCGCACGTGCAATCGCATTGGCAATTGCTGCCGGCGGCGGGACGATCGGCACCTCGCCGACACCGCGCACCCCAATCGGATGGCCCGGGTTCGGCACTTCAACCAGGATGGTCTCGATCATGGGCAGATCCAATGCAGTAGGCATGCGATAGTCTAGGAAGCCAGAATTCCGCAGCGTTCCCTTCTCATCGTAGTAGTACTCCTCATTCAACGCCCAGCCTACGCCTTGAGCCACAGCGCCTTGCACTTGCCCTTCGACGTAGCTCGGATGCACGGCTTTGCCAACATCCTGAGTGGCCGTGTAGCGGAGAATATCGACCTTACCGGTCTCTGGATCAACGGCCACATCGACAAGATGCGTGGCAAAAGCAGGGCCGACGCCACGGGGATTTACCGACGCCTGTCCGGCAACCGGACCACCAGCGCGAGGCAGCTTGGCCGCGAGTTCCTTGAGCGTCAGGGATTCTTGGCCATTGGTCGTGCGTGACACAACGCCATCTTGAAAGACCACCTCTTCCGGTTTGGCCTTCCACAGGACAGCGGCGCGCTGCTTCAGTAGATTCACCGCATCTTGGGCAGCTTCGTACACGGCGTAGCCAGTTGCAAAAGTCACGCGGCTGCCGCCAGTCATGTCCGTATGACCGATAGACTCGGTGTCGGCAACGACCGGGTGGACATCTTCGGCTTTGAGGCCCAGCACTTCAGCCGCGATCATCGCGCAAGAAGCCCGCGTGCCACCGATATCAGTCGAGCCGGTCACGACGTTGGCCGTCCCATCCGAGTTGATGTTGACAGTTGCACTCGATTGGAAACCAGCGTTAAACCAAAAGCCCGACGCGATACCGCGACCAACCAGCCGACCCTCGACCTTGGGGAGTGGCGCTTGGTAATGGGCACTGTTCTTAATGGCGTCAAGCGTTTCCAGATAACCAACACGCAGGAATTTTGGCCCAGCCGGTTGCGCAGTGCCTTCCTTCGCACCGTTGATGCGGCGCATCTCCAGCGGATCAATGCCAAGCTTTTCCGCCAGTTCGTCGATCACCGTTTCGGCACCCATCGCGGACGTAGTCGCTCCAGGTGCGCGGTAAGCTGCGGTCTTGGGACGATTCACTACAACGTCGAAGCCGTCGATCTGCAAGTTCTCCAAATCGTAGGGCGCGAGCACCGTCATACTCCCTGCGCCAACTGGCGAACCAGGAAACGCGCCAGCTTCATACGCCATCCAGATTTGTGCAGCGGTGATCTTGCCTTCTTTGTTCGCGCCCATTTTGACGCGCAGATGAGCACCAGACGTCGGGCCAGTCGCGCGCAATACTTCGCCCCGACTCATCACCAGTTTGACCGGCTTGCCGGTCTTCTTCGAGAGCAAAAGAGCCAAAGGTTCAAGATAAATGGGAATCTTCCCACCGAAGCCGCCACCGATTTCTGCGGGGACAACTTTGATGGAGCTGGCCGGAATACCGAGCGCTAGTGCGCATTGATCGCGAGCGGTAAAGGCACCTTGCGTGCTCGTCCAGATGGTCGTTTGCCCATCGGAGTTGTATTGCGCCACCGCGTTATGAGGCTCGATATAGCCTTGATGCACCATCGCGGTATCGAACTCGCGTTCCACTACGGCAGATGCCGCTTTGAAACCCGCGTCGAGATCACCACGAGCAAACCGCACTTGGCTCGCCACGTTCGTTTGTTTATCACTCTTCTCCGGCGTCCCACTCGTACGCAACTCTGGCAACAGAATAGGCGCATCGTCTTTCATGGCGTCTAAGACATTGAGCACGTGCGGAAGCACTTCATACTCGACCCGAATGAGATTGAGCGCTTCTTCGGCGATGTGTGGGTTGGTCGCTGCCACCGCTGCCACTGCGTGTCCATCATAGAGCGCCTTGTCATGTGCCAAGAGATTCATCGACAGATACAGGGGATTCATGGCCAGCTCGCCCATGGGCACGACAGCCGACTTGTGCGTAGGGAAATCCGCGCCGGTGATCACCGCTTTGACGCCGGGCAAGGCTAAGGCAGCAGAGGCGTCGATTGATTTGATCCGCGCATGGGCATGAGGACTACGTAGGACCTTGCCATGCAGCAAACCCGGTAGGCTGACGTCCGCTCCGTAGCGAGCACGACCAGTCACTTTATCCACCCCGTCATGACGAATAGGACGGGTGCCAATCACTTTAAATTTGCGCTCTTGCACTTCCATATTTACCTCCCTTGCATGACGGTGGCCGCATCCAACACCGCACGCACGATTTTATCGTAGCCCGTACACCGACACAGATTGCCCGCTAATGCATAGCGGACTTCGTGTTCCGTGGGATTAGGGTTCTTCTCGAGCAGCACTTTGGCCGCCACCAGAAACCCTGGCGTACAAATGCCACATTGCAACGCAGCATGTTCGAGGAATTTTTGTTGCAACGGATGCAACGTGTTCCCCTTCGCCATGCCCTCAACGGTTTCAACAGCCTTGCCTTGCGCCTCGGGGCCCAACACCAAGCAGGAGCACACCAGCCGGCCGTCGAGTACCACGCTGCACGCGCCACAGTCCCCGGTCAAGCATCCTTCTTTTGAGCCGGTGAACCCTAGCACGTCGCGCAAGACTTCCAGCAGGCTCTGTCGAGGTTCACAGAGAAATTCCGTGGCCTCTCCGTTGAGCGCCATCTCAACCTGTACTTTTCCAGACATAGTTTTTTGCCTTCCTTACTTTTAAGCTCTTAGCTTTTCGCTGTCAGCCTTTAGCTTTTGAGTTCTCTTTCTGGCTAATAGCTAAGGGCTATTGGCTAATGGCTTACTTCGCTTTCGCTCGGGCTGCCGCCTCTGTAACCACACGACGCGTCAAAACGCCAACGAGATGTTTCCGGTATTCCGCCGTGCCACGCATGTCGGTAATCGGTGTGGCAATTTGCTGCGCTAACACTGCTGCAGCCGCGATAGACTCGGCACTTACCGACTTACCCACGAGGGAATCTCCAGCCGCTTTCGCCAGGAGCGGGGTTGCGGCAACAGCACCCAGCCCGATACGAACTGCGGTGAACTTTCCGCCTTCCACTGTCACGGCAGCACCAACGCCAACGACGGCGATATCCATCTCGTTGCGAGGAATAAACCGTTGGTAACAATCAGAAGAATGGCCTTGCGGTGCAGCAATGCGGAATTCCACAAGGATCTCATCAGGCTGAAGGACGGTGCGTCCAGGAGCCGTCACCATCTGTTCAACCGGTACGGTTCGAGTGCCTCTAGCACTTGAAATGACACATTGAGCACCCAGTGCGATCAACGCTGGCGTGGTATCAGCAGCGGGCGAACCGTTACACACATTGCCGCCGACCGAGCAACGGCTCTGGATCTGGTCAGAGCCGATAAGCGCGGCCCCTTCAACGAGACCAGGATAATGCTGCTTGATGACGGCATCTTCAGTAATCCGTGCGCAACACACCGCAGCCCCGAGACGAAGCCCATCCTGCGGGCTAAAAGCAATCATCTGCAACTCAGCAATCGCTTTCAAGTCAACGATCTGTTCAGGCTTTCTCACTCCGGCGCGCATCTGAATAATCAGATCCGTGCCTCCGGCCAGCACTCGAGCCTTCTCGCCAGCGGTAGCAAGCAAACTCAGGGCCTGAGCCAGCGACTTTGGGGAGTCATACGTAATAGCGTGCAAAGTTCCCTCCTCTTCCTCGTGCGCCGGCTCGAAGCCGGGCGGGGTTATGAACTCTAGAATTTGTTCTGAACAAGAGCCAACTTGGCTAAAGAATTTTTGCTTTCCAGCTCCGCTCAGTGCGCGTCAGTTTATACCATCCCCACCGCTAATGCGCAACCAAAACGTTACAGTCAAAGATCGGTTCTCAACTTCGCAGAATCGGAGAAACGGAGACAGGGGGAATCGGGGAAAGGGAAACAATTCTTTTTTGCTCCGATTCGCCGATTCCCCGGTTCGCCGATTCTTTCTTCTTCATGCCCAAATCATATCGTCATCCAGCAGCGAAATACCGAACGCGCTCTTGCCAAGGAATTCTAAGGTCTCGTCGCTATCGAACGGATGATAGAGACCAGCACGCACGTCACGATAGTACCGCTCCAGCGGCAAGCGCTTGACATACGAAGCGCCACCGACGGCGCGGAGCGCAAGATCAACCACCTTGGTCGAATTCTCAATCGCCACCATGCGCGCCGCTACACTTTTGCGCGCCCAGGTGCGCGGGCTTTCTCGCTCGACTTCCGCTGCTGCTTTCCACATGACCGCTTGCGCACTTTCAATTAGGATGTCCATCTCCCCGACTTTATTGTAAACGCTGGGCAGATGACTCATCGGCTTCTTCATCGGAAACCGAGGCCGCTCACGCATGAACTCCACCACGAAATCACGTGCAGCAATGGCAATACCGATATAGACCGAGCCAATGGTAAAGGGCGCACGCAGGAAGCCATCCGTTACCCCGCCACGGGTGTAGATTGGCCGTTCGAGAATGACGCAGGACTCCGGCACGAAGGCATCTTTCAGCTCTGTGCTGTTCGAGGCCGAAGAGCGCATGCCCATCGTGTGCCAATCGTCTTTCACGATGAACCCTTGTGTGTCGCTGGGAATCAGGAAAGTAATAATCGTGGCTTTCTCGGAACCGTTGTCACAACACGCTTCGGTGAAATAGCGATCCAAGACAATACTTTGGGTGCTGAAAATCTTGCGCGCGTTGACGATCCAGCCACCATCCACACGTCGAGCCGTCGCTTTTGGACGCAGAACAGGCACCGCATTATCCGGTTCTGAGGCCGATCCGCCACAGATCAAGCGCTCGGCGGCAATTTTTCTCAGGAGGGCTTCCGTATGCGGTGCTTTGAAGCGATGCCACATGTCGATCGCCAAGCCCATGACATTAAAGTGCATGTTAATCGCCAAGGCCGTTGCGCCATCTCCCTGCGCTAGCCGCTCTTGCGCTTTAATGCGCTCCAACACGCTCGCCCCCATCCCGCCGAGTTCTTCAGGAATAGTGAGAATCGTATACCCGCTCTCCCGCAAACGGGCATAATTCTCACGGGGAAAAGTTGCGGTCTCATCATAATGCGCCGCGCGTGGTGCAAACTCATCCGCTAGCGTCGCCGCTAAATCAATAAACCGTTGCTCGCGTTCGGTATGAAACTGCTGCATGGGCCTTCCCTCCTCTTCAAGTCGCGCTCGTCGAACCAGTGGCTTCCCCTTCTACTCAGTGATGATGCACGACTCTCCAACCGAACCAGAGTGCTGTACCGAGGATAGCAATGAAACCAACAACCGCAACAAATTCAGACAGAGTCATACCGTATCTCCGATTAGCCGTTGAATCTTAAGATATTGCCGCCAACTCATGTAACCAATCCCTAGAGTAGCGACAATCCCCAGGCTTACCAAAAAAGACGAATCCCCACAGGCAAGCTTATCAGGATACCCAATGTGCTCCCGCCGAGTGCGACGCCAATAAGAACTAAGAAGCGCAACAGTTCCGTTTCCAGCTTAATCTTCTCTTTGGTTTCATCAGTCATAGCTCGCTCGGCTTTCTCTCGACTGGTAGAAGCCGATGCAGCATAGCAAAGCGGCGGCTGCTTTGACACGTGCTTTCCAACAACGCTATATAGACGCTTCACGGAAGGCGTCTCGGGGAAGCACGCCGCTAAGGAGGTGAGCCGTGTCAGATGGGGCATTAAGTGACCTGACCATCGTCGAATTGGCAGACATGGTGGCCGGACCGTTCTGTGCCAAAGTCATGGCCGATATGGGAGCTGAGGTCGTCAAAATCGAACGCCCGCGCACCGGGGACCTCGCGCGGCAACGCGGCCCATTCCCCAACAACGAGGCGCATCCCGACCACAGTGCGTTGTTCCTGTATCTCAATACTAATAAACGCGGCGTCACCCTTGATATTGCGACCCCTGAGGGCACTGGTCTCCTACGCGATCTGCTCACAAAGGCCGATATTTTTCTGGAGACGACATCGCCCGGCACACTCGCCGCAGCCGGTCTCGGCTACGACACGCTTCAGGAACTGAACCCTGGTCTGATCCAAGCCTCGATTTCGCCGTTCGGCCAAACTGGTCCATACAAAGAGTACAAAGCCTACGACCTGAACGCTTACCACTTCGGCGGGGTTGGCTATGAAACGCCTTTCAATCAAGTCACTGACCCAACCACACAGCCGCCGTTGAAAGCTGCCGGCGAGCAGGCCGACTTTCTCACCGGTTGGACGACGGCAGCCGCAATTATGAGCGCCGTCCACTGGCGTCATCTCACTGGGAAAGGGCAACATGTCGATATGGCGGCCATCGAAGCCGTCGCGCACATGATTCGCGCCAACTATCCATTTTACTTTGCCGAGTCGCCGGAAGGCCCGAACCGCGCACGGCTCTCGAAGCGACAAGAATGGGGCTTGCCCTGGGTGTGGCCGTGCCGTGATGGCAACGTGGCCATTCTGGCGATCACGGATAAACACTGGGATGCGTTGAAGGAACTGCTAGGCCGCCCGGCGTGGATGGACGAAGACCTGCTCAATACCCCACTTGGGCGTTTCATGCATGCCGATGTCATTAAGTCGCTGCTTGAAGTTTGGCTGCTCGAACATGACCGATCTGACATTTACCGGCGTGGCCAAGCGCTGCATTTACCCGTCTTCCCGGTCCAAAACCTCACTGAAGTTATGGCCACACAACATTTTCATGACCGCGCTTTCTTCCAGCCTCACGACATTCCCGGGGTTGGCTCGGTGCCGTTGCCCGGCCCTCCGTTCAAGATGTCGCTGACGCCGTGGAGCCTGCGTCGCCCCGCGCCACGGCTGGGGCAACATAATGCTGAGGTCTACAGCGCGTTAGGAGTGTCGCAACAGACGCTGAATAATCTTCAGGAACGTGGAGTGATCTAAACAGCTTTTAGCTCAGAAGAGGAAGAACGATGTCACGCTTACCATTAGAAGGTGTTCGCATCGCCGATTTCGGTTGGATTCTCGCCGTCCCTCAAGCTACCGCGTGGTTGGCCGTCATGGGCGCGGAAGTGATTAAGATCGAGTCGAAGCAGCGGCTCGACTTGATCCGCCTGCTCGGTCAGAGATCAGGCCATCCGTTGGACATCGACGGCTCCTGCTATTTCAACTCACTCAACTTCGGGAAAAAGAGCGTCACGCTCAACCTCAGCCACCCAAAGGGCGTAGAACTCGCCAAAGCATTGATCTTGCGCAGCGATATCGTGACCGAGAATTTTACTGTCGGCAACATGAACAAATGGGGATTGGGGTACGAAGACCTCAGCAAGATCAAACCCGACCTCATCATGTTATCTGGTACGCCGTTAGGTCAGTTTGGGTCGGAAAGCCAATGCGTCGGGTGGGGTCCGCACACCCAAGCCTACGCCGGGATGTGTCATCTCACCGGCTATCCCGACGGTCCGCCCAGCGGCTTGGGAGGGAATTGGCCGGACTTCATGATCGGCGTGGTGATGTCTTACGCGATCATGAGCGCCCTGCACTATCGCCGCCGCACTGGGAAGGGTCAATATATCGACCTCGCCATGGCAGAAGTGGTGATGAGTATGCTGCCGGAAGGGTTCGCCGACTACAACATGAACGGCAATGACCGTGGGCGGCGTGGCAATAGCGATGATGTCATGGTGCCGCATAACGTGTATCGCTGCGCTGGCAACGACCAATGGGCTGCCATCGCCGTCAACAGCGAATCCGAGTGGCAAGCGCTCTGCCAAATCGTCGGCCATCCAGAGTGGCTCAGCGATGCACGTTTCCACGACCGGGCCAGTCGCAAAGCCCATGAAACCGCGCTCGATGAACTCGTCGCCACCTGGACCAGTCAGCGCTCTCCGATTGAAGTGATGCACACACTCCAAGCCGCTGGAGTCGCGGCCACTCCGGTGTACAACACCGAGGCGCTATGCAATGATCCGCAGTTCCAGCATCGCGGCTATACTGTCTCGCTTGACCATCCGGTGACCGGCACCATTCCCGTCGCTGGCATCCCCGGGCTTTACGGTGCCGTCCCCAAAGAGGCGCTCCATTACACCTCGGCACCACGGCTCGGCCAACACAACGATGAGATACTCAGCGGCCTTCTGGGATTATCCTCCACAGAGATCGCTCGTCTGCAAGAAGAACAGGCGATTAGCTAGAAGAGGAATTTACAACGTAAGGAGCAGCATTTCATTTCATGACCACGACGCCACTCAACCAGCTCTTGGAGAAAATGTTCGCCGGAGATGCCCGCGCACTCGCCCGCCTCATGACGCTTGTCGAGCGTGACGGAGCCGATGTCGGCACCATTCTCCAAGCCATTTCCCCGAAACTCGGCAAGGCATTCACCATTGGCATCACCGGCCCTCCCGGTGCTGGGAAGTCCAGCCTCGTCGACCAACTAACGACCCTGCTCCGTAAGGCTGGAAAAACAGTAGGGATCATCGGCATTGATCCATCAAGCCCCTTCACCGGTGGCGCACTGCTCGGCGACCGCATTCGCATGACGCAGCATTTTCTCGACAAGGGCGTTTTTATCCGCAGTATGGCCACGCGCGGCAGCCACGGCGGTCTTTCGCGGGCAACGAAAGACGTGATCAAACTGATGGACGCTGCCGGACACGATTACGTGCTCGTCGAAACTGTCGGCGTCGGACAGACAGAACTCGACGTAATGGGTGCGACTGACACCGTGATTGTGGCTCTCGTACCCGAAGCTGGCGACGGCGTGCAAGTGATGAAAGCCGGGCTCATGGAGATTGCCGATATCTTCGTCGTCAACAAAGCGGATCGCGATGGCGCACCGCGCATGCAAACCGAGCTGGCACTGATGCTGGAACTGAAATACAGCGCCAGGCATCCCGAGCCGGGCGATCCGCCCATGTGGAAGATTCCCGTCCTGCCGACGCAAGCAGTCAACAACATTGGCATAAGAGAATTGTTCCAAGCCATTGAGGAACATCACCGCTTTCTGCAAGACACCGGTGAGCTTGTGCGCAAACGCAAGACTCGTCGCCGCGAAGAATTGCTGTCGCGTGTGGAATATGAAGCCCGCCGCCGCCTGACCACACGTGCGCAAACCGACCCCGCTCTGGCGCAACTGCTCGACGCCGTCAGCGAGGGTACAACCGATGCCTATTCGGCATCCATGCAGATTTTGGGGAGCGAAGTCTTTAGGACGGCTTGAGAATATTTTTCCTCTAGAAAGAAGTTCTGCGCTCAGTCGCTAGCGGAAGGCTGCTCCACCACGTGTGCAGCGCGGGCACCGGGTCCGTCCCGGCGCTCGACCAGCGTGTGCCGCTCAGGGTCGAGCACCAACGGCGGAGCCTCGGAATCGATCAGGTACTCGAACTCACGCCGAAACTCCTCAATCGACACCCCTGCCGTTGTGGCAAACTTCGCCAGCTCGTGGGAATTCTCGAAGTCATCCCGGCGCAAGCGAATCATGTAGCGACGCGCGATGCCGTAGCGCGTCGAGTGGACATCCAACAATCGCACCCGGGTCCGGCCATTGGTGGGATCAATCATTTCAGTGAAGGGGATCGGGATGAGCTGCCCAGCCTGCATGGAGATCATGACACCGTTGCCACCGGCCAGCAGGTACTTGGCCGCGCAGTAGCCGAGATCGCGCGTGTACTCCATGTCGTATGGGATGGGATCGGCACACCGCAACTCGTAGCCGATGTTCTTCGCCACGAGGGTCGCCTTGATGCCGAAGTGGCGGAGGCGCCGCGCCACCTGGGTCTTGAGAATCTCTCCGATGTTGACGTCGTCGATGTGGAGGTGCCCGTGCGCGTCGCGTTCAGCCTCATCCAACTGCGTCAAATCTGCGGCATTCAAACCAAGAACGAGACCTTCGGCGATCACCGCAACACCGTCGCGGCGGCCGTCGCTCAGGCGCTTGATAGCCGCGCCAGCAAGCGTGTCAACGATAGTCTTGAGTCTGATGGGACCATCAGAAAACTCCTCCGGAACCAGCGTCAAGGTTGCCCCAGCGGCCTTGCCGATCCCGAGCGCCAGATGACCGGCCTTTCGCCCCATGGCGACGACGTAATACCAGCGCGAAGTCGTTTTGGCATCAACCATCAAGTTCTTGACGATCTCGACGCCGTAGTGGCGTGCCGTCTGGAACCCGAAGGTATCGACGTAGGCGGGAAGATCGAGGTCGTTATCAATCGTCTTCGGGACATGGACGACGCGGATGCGACCGGCTGATTGCTCTTCGAGCTTCATAGCGGAATACGCCGTGTCGTCTCCGCCGATAGTGATGAGCTGCGAGACGTTCAGACGCAGGAGTGAGAGGACCGAGTTCTCGAGGTACTCGGATTTGACGGTGGGGTTCGCACGCGAGATACCGAGGTGAGATCCCCCGCGAAAGTGAATCCGACTGACACTATCAATCGTCAAGCTGGTGACGTGCTCCACATCACCCTGCATGATCCACTCGAAACCGTCACGAATCCCGACGACTTCGATGCCGTCAAGCTCCGCCCGAATCGTTGCTGCGGCGATAACGCTGTTGATGCCCGGTGCCGGACCTCCACCAACCAGAATCGCGAGTTTCT
This sequence comes from Pseudomonadota bacterium, assembly GCA_005804965.1. Taxonomy (GTDB): domain Bacteria; phylum Desulfobacterota; class Binatia; order Bin18; family Bin18; genus SYOC01. Next base: position 15,331 of record SYOC01000247.1, on the reverse strand, counting down.
TTGGCTGAGTCATAGCTTGACCCTAAACTCATGGCTTCATATTACAAGTACACACTCGCCCAGGAGGGGCCACTGCGCAGGGAAGCCGTTTCCAGCTCACCCGCGCGGATGAAACTTTTTATGGACTTCGCGCAGGCGCTCGCTGGAAAGATGCGTGTAGATCTGAGTAGTGGCGATATCCACGTGGCCAAGCATCGCCTGTACGGCACGCAGGTCAGCACCACCATCGAGCAGATGGGTAGCAAAAGCATGGCGCATGGCGTGGGGATAGATGTGCCCGCCCTCCAGGCTTTGCAAGGCATAGCCCTTGAGCAGATGCCAAAAAGCTTGCCGCGTCATCGGCTTGCCGGCACGCGCCACGAACATGTAGGAGCTGGACCGCCCTTTGAGCAACTCGGGGCGTGCATTGTCGAGATAGGCTTGGATTTTCTCCCGCGCTTTCGTTCCCAGCGGCACGACACGCTCACGTCCACCTTTACCACGCACGCGCAGAAATCCGGCCTCAAGATTGACTTGTTTTACTTCGAGGTTGACGAGTTCAGAGACCCGCAAGCCAGTGGCGTAGAGCAGTTCCAACATCGCGCGATCACGCGCTCCGAGCGGTGTGGCCGCATCGGGCTTATCGAGCACGGCATCGACTTGCGCCCGTGTCGGAGCCTGCGGTAACGCACGCCCAATCTTGGGTAAAAGTAAATGCGCAGTCGGGTCGCCGCTAGGCAACGCCTCTTCTCGTTCTAAGAAACGATAGAAGTGACGTAGCGTAGTGAGTATCCGCGCTTGGCTGCGCGCAGACAGGCCACGTTCGCGCAAGGAGGCAAGAAACCCTACGATATGTCGCGTTCCCGCTTGGCAGACATCGTCCAGACCTTGCGTCACTGCATATGTACGCAATTCGCTCAAGTCGCGCCCGTAGGATCCGACGGTGTTTTCTGCCAGTCCTTTTTCCACCGTAATGTAGTCCAGAAACGCATCAACGCGAGCGTCACTGGGGGACGGCGCGGCGGCAGGGCGGCTTTTCATCACACTCTCGCTTCTTCTCCGTCAATACGTTTTCGCAGCGCCGCCTCTAAAGCGGAGGGGTCAGCGACTTGTCGCCCGTCGCGATCCGTGACGTAAAAGACATCCAGCACGTGATCCACGTTGGTGGTAATTTTCGCCAAGTGAATCTCCAAGTCGAGCTGAAACAGCGCGTAGGTAAGGGAGAACAGAAATCCCACTCGATCCGGGGCGATGACATCCACCAAGGTGTAGTAGGGGGAACTGTCGTTCTCGACCGTGACTTCGGTAGAAATCCGTGGATTACGTTTATTTAAGTACGAGCGTGTTTGTACGTTCTTGAGCATTTCCTCTATCGTTCGCTCGCCACGTAAGACTTCCCCCAAGCGGACATACACACGCGTCCACGTATCAGGGTCCATCACTACGTCACGCCGCTCTAAGTGCGAGAGGCGAAAAACGTCTAACGCGACACCGTCACGACTGGTCGAGATCCGTGCACTCACCACATTTAAGGCGTTTGCCGCCAGCGCACCTGTCAACATGGCGAACAATCCTGGCCGGTCGTCAGTCACAATTGTCAGCTCGCTGAATTCTCGCTCCGGCACATGGTGCAACGCGACACGATAGGGTTCGCCATCGCCTTCTTGCCTATGCCGAAACCGATGGACAAGCTGAAAGTGTGCTGGAACCGATTCTTCCGGCGTGGCCAAGAAATAATTATCCGGCATCGCCCGTAAAAACGCAGCGATGTCTTCAGCAGTTCCCACAGTGGCCAGACGCTCCGTGAGGCGCTCTTTGCAGCGTGCAATCCGCGCCTCGCGCTCTTCTTCGACCGACTCGCCAGTCTCAAACCGTTCCAGGGTTTGCCGGTATAACTCGTCGAGTAAACTGCCTTTCCACGGGTTCCAGACTTTTGGCCCGACGGACTTCATATCGGAAAAGGTCAGGATGTAGAGCTTGCTTAATAAGGTTGGTGAGCCAACGACGCTGGCAAAGTTGGCAATTACGGCATCATCGGAGAGATCGCGCCGCTGGGCGATATGCGACATGAACAGGTGGTGCAACACTAGCAAGTACCACTCGCGGGTATCATCAGGCGAGAGCTGCCAACGCGCCGCCGCAGCATGCACCATTTGCGCACCGCGCTCAGAATGTTCTCCGCCTAAGCCTTTTCCTACATCGTGAAAGAGCATCGACAAGAACAAAATCTCTGGCTTGTCAATTTCACGCATAACGTGAGTCAAAAGTGGCAGCTCAGTCTTATAGTCACCGTCACGGAGTCGCTCCATTTCCGCGACACCATGCAGCGTATGCTCATCGACAGTGAAAACGTGATAGAGATCACGCTGCGTACGCCAGCGCAAATGCGCAAATTCCGTCAGCAACCATTCCAGCACGCCAACTTCGTGCATTTCTCGTAGCGTCGAGGCAATACGTTGCTTCCAGCCTAAAATCGCGAAGAAGGCATCGCGCATAGCCGGCGAAGCAGCCAACTCCGGGGCAACATGCGCTATCGCCTCACGAATGGCTTGCCGCGCGTCAGCCCCCACACGCACACCGTGGCGCTGGGCATCATGGAAAACCGTGACGATATTTAGCGGATCACGGGTAAAAATTTCCGACTTGGTCACCACAAGCTCATCGTCCACGATCCGCACCCCTTCGCGAATCGCCCGCTCGCGCAACTTCCCAAACAGGCTGTACAAGCGCGGGGTCTCTTTGGCTTGGCAACGTTCAAGCATGAACTGAGCAAAGTTATGGAGGGTCGTAGCATGCCCATAATAGCAACGCATGAAGCTCGTCACGTCAGGAAACTGATAGGCACGCGCAAGTTGATCTTGATGCTCGAAGGTGAGGCAGTCGTTTTCGGCCTGCGCTAAGAGGTGTAAGCCGTTACGCACCTTCCAGACGAAGTCACGAGCGTCTTCAACCGCAGCCAGCAACGACGCCGAAATGATGCCTTTGGGAATGAGTTCGCGAAGATCACGCACCTTGTATTTGACTTTGGCGAGCCACCCGGCAGTGTGTAAATCCCGCAGTCCACCGAGACCTTCTTTCAAGTTGGGTTCGAGCATATAAATCGCACCACCATATTTCTGGTGGCGTTCGCGGCTTTCTTGTGCTTTCTCTTGGAAAAACCGCTCGACGTGCTTGCCAACAATCTCGCGTTGCATGGCAGTGACGAACTCTTGCCGCAACGTCTCCTCGCCACAGAGATAGCGATTATCGAGGAGCGAGGTTTTCACTGTCAGGTCTTGATTGGCAAGGCGTACGCACATAGGAACGTTGCGCACAGCCGGCGCAACGTCAAAACCCGCGTCCATTAGACTGTAGTAAATGGTCTCGTGGATAGTCTCGACATAAGGCGTAATTTTCCAGTGATGGAGAAACAGCAGGTCAATATCAGAGTAAAGGTTCAGCTCTCCGCGTCCGTAGCCACCCAGCGCAAACACCGCACACCGCTGGCGTAGTTGGGTGTAACGCCGTGCATACAAACGCGTGGCCGCCTCGAACAAATACGCAATCAGGTGGTCGATATATTGCGTATAGGCTGCAACCATGGCCGTACCGCTGGCACCGGCTTCGTGGAGTTGCGCTACCTCCGCTCGTACGCTGGCATGATACGTTTTACTGATATCACGCAGATTGAGGTTCGGGTTGGCTCCCGACTCCACATCCTCCGGCGGTAACGGCGGTAGCACGATCCGCGATGGAGCAGCGGATTCACTCATAGGTTGCCAGCCCTTCGCTGCGAACGCAGGAAGCGAGAAAGCCCCAGGAACAATCCCTCGGCGAGTGCATCTTGATACTGCGGGTCCGCGAGAAATTTCCCTTCATCGCGGTGGGTCAGGAAGGCAGTTTCTACCAAGACACATGGCATGTGAGCACCAACCAGCACATAGAACGGACCTTTTTTCACCCCGAGATTACGAACCGCCGGATATTTTTCCCGCGCCCGCGTCACCACAGCCGCTTGTAAATGCCGAGCAAGCTCGATCGAGTCTTCAGCCTTGCCGTTTTGAATCAGATCGCTCAACACGTAGGAGAGCCCATTTTTGCCGTCGCTTTTCACATTGCCGCGCCGCGCCCGCCCGGCGTTTTCGAGCGCAGCAAGTCGAATCGTCGCACGGTCGTTGGTATTATTCAAGTAATAAGTTTCCACGCCTTGCGTCTCGGCGCTCGAGCTGGCATTGGCATGAATAGACACGAATAAATCGGCACGTGCTCGATTCGCTCGCGCCACACGTTGTTCGAGTGGAATGTAGACATCGGACGAGCGTGTATACATGACTTTGACAGGAAGTCGTGTCGTTAATTTTTTTCCCAGCCGCTTACTGATGGCGAGGACGACGTTTTTTTCCAGTACCCGATCCTCACTCATGGCTCCGGGATCTTTGCCGCCGTGGCCTGGGTCGATCATGATGAGAAAAGGCGCAGTGCGGCGCGTGGACTTCGACTGGCGGACCGGTTTGCTCTTACCTGGGTTGTCCCGCGCCGGACTCAGTTCTGGCTTGTGTCGCGCTTGCGTCGGTACCGGCAGCGTCCGCACTACTGGTGCTGGAGGCACGGGACGCTTACTACGCCCCCGGATATCAAGAACGAGCCGGTACGGCCCATACAGCTCGAAGGTGTTGTAGCTCTTGATATTCTCGACTTCGAGGATGGCCTGCACGCTGGACACCGACGCTTGTTTCGTCTGGACATGTTTGAGAAACCCGTCGTGGACAGCGAGCATCTGCGGGGCACCCAAGCCAGCTTGCGCCGGAGAGAAATCGACCACCAGACGCGCCGGTGCGCCTTTCCGCAGGGCCGATCCTGCGGAAATCTTGTGTCGGACTTCTTCTGAGAACGTGAGAGTAACGCGGGTATATTCTGGTGCCGAGACGTACTCGACGCTTTGCAGAATCGCGGGAGGGGAAGTTCCGTCGGCGCGGGGAAAGGCTGGCGTAGGCCAGACAAGAACGCCGAGGAAACAAGCAACAAAGAATGACCAAAAACTGGGGAAGCCTAAAGAAGAGAGCCGTTTTCGTAAAGCATCCATCTCTTCACTCCTGATAATTCAAGCCTCACAACGCAGGCGTGCAACAACTCCGCGCCTGCTCCTCCTCATACCACCTCTATCAGGGGCCGAATGCCCGAGAGCGCCTCGCTTACGTGCCGAATTCCCACGAGGCAAGGTATTGCTTCTGCTCAGATGTTAGGCGATCACACTTGATACCCATACTGGCCAACTTGAGCGTGGCCACCTGCTCTTCAATGTCCTTTGGGACCAAGTGCACGCAGTGTGCAAGTTTACCACCATTCTCCGCCGCCCATCGTGCCGCCAGCGCTTGCGTGGCGAAACTCATATCCATCACCGAGGCCGGGTGCCCTTCAGCGGCCGCCAAGTTCACCAACCGCCCTTCGCCGAGAAGGTACACGCGTCGTCCGTTCGGTAAAAGATACCCATCCACGTTCGAGCGAATGTCTTTCTCAACGGCCTTGGCCAGCGCGGTCAACGCTTTCACGTCAATTTCGACATCGAAATGACCAGAGTTACAGAGAATCGCGCCGTCTTTCATCTGAAGAAAGTGCTCTTTGCGGATGACACTGGTATCGCCGGTCAGGGTGATAAAGAGGTCACCTTCGCGCACAGCCTCGCGCATTGGCATCACCCGGAACCCATCCATCGCAGCTTCGAGAGCACGAATTGGGTTGATCTCCGTGACAATGACCTGAGCGCCCATACCACGCGCTCGCATCGCAACGCCCTTGCCGCACCAGCCGTAACCAGCAATCACCACAGTCGCACCTGCCAAGAGAATACTCGTGGCACGTAGGATTCCATCAATAGTCGACTGCCCAGTGCCATAGCGATTGTCGAACAAATACTTGGTGTCTGCGTCATTGACTGCAACCACCGGCAACTTCAGGACGCCGTTTTTCTCCATGGAGCGCAAGCGAATGACTCCGGTGGTGGTTTCTTCCATGCTGGCACAGATGCGCTCGGTCTGTTTGGCATACGTAGGGTCGGTGTGCAGGAGAGAGACCAAGTCAGCGCCATCATCCAATGTCACCACTGGCTTTTGGTCCAACACCTGACGCAGATGCCGATAGTAAATTTTCTGGTCTTCTCCACGGATCGCGAAGGTAGGAATTCCTTCTTTCACCAGCGCCGCTGCCGAGTCGTCTTGAGTCGAGAGCGGATTCGAGGCACACAACATCACCTCGGCTCCACCCGCCTTGAAGGTGCGCATCAGGTTGGCAGTTTCTGCCGTGACATGCAGACACGCCGAAAGTTTCATCCCTTTCAGCGGCTGCGTCCGCGCGAAGATTTCCTGCACCTTGCGCAGCACCGGCATATGTTGTTCGGCCCAATCGACACGTTTTTTGCCGACGGCGGCAAGTTTTAGGTCTTTGACATCGCCACGTTGAGATCCCATACGTTCCTCATTCCCTCCGCACTCACGCCAAGCTCGCTGATCGTTTCAACGCATCGACGCGGTCAGTTCGTTCCCAAGTAAAAAATCCACCATGGGCCGGTCGGCCAAAATGGCCATACGAAGCCGTCAAGCGATAGATGGGGTTCTTCAGCCCCAACACGCGAATGATCTCAGCAGGGCGCAAGTCGAAATTCTCGCGCACCACATCGGCCAGTTTTTCATCCGGCAAGACGCCAGTGCCAAACGTATCCACCAACACGGACACCGGCTGCGCCATGCCAATCGCATAGGCCACTTGGACTTCGCAGCTACGCGCAAGCCCAGCGGCGACCAGATTCTTCGCAATGTAGCGAGCCATGTAGGCGGCAGAACGGTCAACTTTCGAGGGGTCTTTTCCTGAAAATGCCCCGCCACCATGACGTCCGTACCCGCCATAGGTATCAACAATAATCTTGCGCCCAGTAAGCCCGCAATCAGCATACGGCCCACCATGCACGAAGCGCCCAGTCGGGTTCACCAGAAAAACGGTCTTGCTGTCGAGGAATTCTGGCGGCACCACTTGCTTAATGATGTCTTCGATCACCGCTTCCTTGATAACCCCATGCTGCGCGTCGGGGTTGTGTTGCGTCGAAATCAGCACCGTATCTGCGCGCGACGGCCGGCCATCGCGATAGTGCACCGTGACTTGTGATTTGCTGTCAGGACGCAGGAACGGCATCTGTCCGCTTTTCCGTGCTTGCGTCAACGCTTCCATCAGGCGATGTGCGGTATAAATAGGAAAGGGCATAAATTCTTTGGTTTCGTCACAGGCAAAACCGAACATCATGCCTTGATCGCCTGCCCCTTGTTCTTTATGCAGCCCCTCCCCTTCGGTCACGCCTTGGGAGATATCGGGAGATTGCAAGCCAATGGCCGTGAGCACGGCGCAGGTTTCAGCGTCGAAGCCTAGCTCAGAGCTAGTGTAGCCAATGTCTCGCACCACTTCGCGTGCCAAGTCGGCGTAATTGATCTGCGCACTGGTCGTAATCTCGCCAGCGATCACCACCATTCCAGTTTTCACCAAGGTCTCACAGGCAACGCGGCTGTTGTTATCCTGTTGCAACGCCGCATCGAGGACAGCATCCGAAATCTGGTCACACATTTTATCAGGATGCCCTTCGGACACGGATTCCGAAGTAAACAAAAAGTCTTTTGCCGCCATACAACGCATCTCCTTATACTTACGCGGTTCTCGCCCAGGGGTAGAACGGCAGGCGCATCTAATAGAATCCCCCCCGCAGCGTCAAGGGGCAGAAAGGCCACTGCGGACGAGGGCAACCACGCCGTAATGCTGGGAAAAATCTGCTTACTCTTCGTAGAAACGATTCTCAATGACTTGGGTTAAAGCCGTCAGTGCGGCGTGCGCCTCGGCTCCGCTCACTTGAATATCCAACACGCTGCCACACGGTGCACCGAGGGTCATCAAGTCGAGCATACTCCGTCCGTTGACCGTGCGCCCATCCCAACTCACCTGCACTTCGGCATTCATGCCGCTCAACGCACGTACGAACGTCGCTGCCGCTCGGGCATGCAGCCCTTGGACATTCAGCAGCGTTAATTGAGCTGATAGGACGTGCTCATCACCTATATCCACGTGCATGCCTCAACGATGGATGTCGCGATGCCGCATCTGTACCTCATACCCCCACCCCCTCACCTGAGTTCCCAGTTCTTCGGCAATAGCCACCGAACGATGTCGCCCTCCCGTACACCCAATCGCAAGCGTGAGATAACTTTTCCCTTCGCGGAGGTACAGCGGCAGGGTGCTCTCTAACAACGTGCGGACAGCCGCAAGAAACTGGCGGGCTTCATCGCGTTGTAACACAAACTCCGCCACCGCTGGCTCCAAGCCAGTCGCGGCACGAAGCTGCTCCATAAAGAATGGGTTGGGCAGAAACCGCACATCAAACATGACATCAGCATCCGTCGGCACTCCGTATTTGAAGCCAAAGGATTCCACTGTCACGATCAGCGAGGCTTGCGGCGACGCCATCGAGAGCAACTGGCGCAGTTGGTCGCGCAATTCGTGTACCGTCCACGTCGAAGTGTCAATCACTTGGTCCGCCAGCTCGCGCAGCCACGTCAAACGCTCACGTTCGGTACGAATGCCGTGCTCGACACCCCCACCAGCAGCCATGGGATGGGGACGGCGGGTTTCGTTGAAACGACGAAAGAGCACTTCGTCTGCCGCCTCGAAATAGAACACTTCCACCCGCTGGCCACGAGTGCGCAGCTCTTTGAGCACGGTCGGATACTGGCCCAGGGACACCCGCTCACGCAAGTCGATACCCAAGGCAACACGCGAGATTGGCTCTGCACTCTTTTCGCACAATTCCAGAAAAGGCGGAATCAACGTGACCGGAAGATTGTCGATGCAATAGAATCCCAAATCTTCCAGCACGTGCATAGCCGTGCGTCGTCCCGATCCGGCAAGGCCGGTCACGACAATCACACGCATAGGTCGCGCCGGAGCAACAGGCGCTGGCAACACCTCAGAGTTTGGCATCTTCTTCACAAATAACGCGATGCAATTCGGCTTGCGTTTCCGCGTTCAATAAGCGCTCGCGAAAGGTTTTATCTTTCAAGAGCCGGGAGACTCGGGCCAGCGCCTTGAGGTGAATCCCGGCGGATTCTTCGGGAGCCACGAGCAGAAAGAAAATTTTCGTCAGCGCACCGTCAAGGGAATGACATTCCACGCCGTTCCGGCTACGCCCAAACGCGGCCACGACGCCCTTCAGCCCAGGCAATTTCCCGTGGGGAATAGCAATCCCTTCGCCGATGGCCGTAGTGCCGAGCCGTTCGCGATCCAGCAGGACCGAGACAAGGTGGTCCGCCTGAATCCCCGGGTGGTGCGTCGCAATATGCAGCGCAAGCTCACGCAAGACCTCGGTCTTCGTCCCGCTTTGTAACTCCGGAGCGATCAGTTCTTCTTTCAGAATATCGACCACACGCATAGCGAGAGACCCCTCTTGTTCATTGTCCGTGCCGCAACGCTACCCAACGCGCCTAGGACATCTGTTTTCGTTTCGCTGAAGGAAGAATATTCATGTTTTCCCGGTATTTCGCCACCGTGCGACGAGCAATCGTCACATCGCCACGAGACAGCGTCTTGGCAATTTCCTCGTCACTCAACGGATGGGCAGGATCTTCACTCTCAATCATTTCACGGACGCGCTCCTTGACGCTTTCTGCCGATACGTCCGGCCCGAGCCGTCCTTTCAAGCCAGTCGTGAAGAATTTCTTCAACGGATAAATACCACGCGGCGTGGCGATGTATTTGCCAGCAATCGTACGGCTCACCGTGGATTCATGGACCCCAACCTCTTCGGCGACATCGCGTAAGACCAGCGGACGCATGTGGGACACTCCGTAGGTGAGAAAATCTTGCTGAAATTTCACCAGACTCTGGGCGACGAGGAGTAACGTCCGCTGGCGCTGATGAATACTCTTGATGAGCCACGCCGCCGAGCGCAGTTTTTCCTGGACATAGTCTTTGGCTTCGCCTTCCTCCGACAACAGACGCCGATAGGAAGCACTGACCTTGAGACGTGGCAGTCCTTCTTCATTGAGCGTAACCACCCAATCCTCGCCCACCTTCTGGACGTACACATCCTCAGTAACGTAACGCACGTCGCCTTCGCCGAAATCACGCCCGGGTTTCGGCTCCAGCGAAGAGATCAGTTTGACGGCCTGGGTCACATCGTCGACGGTGACGGCCAAATCTTTGGCAAGGCGGTCAAAGCGACGAGTCTCCAGCGCCGGTAAATAATCGCGCACAATGCGCCCGGCGAGGGCAAGAATCGGATCGTTCACCGCAGGGTTTTCTAACCCTTGATGACGCAGTTGTATGAGCAGGCATTCAGATAAGTCGCGTGCCCCGACGCCGGAGGGATCACACTCGTGAATGATCTGCAACACACGTAAGACAGCCGCCTCGCTCGCTCTGACATTCGCCGCGATCTCGGCAAGCGGGTCCTGAAGATAGCCATCGACATCGAGATTCCCGATAATGACGGCAGCGATCCGCACGTCCTCTTCTGCCAGATCACGGAAACGCAATTGCCAGGCGAGGTGTTCGGTTAAAGATTCAGTCCGGTTGGGCTGGTTCTCGATGAGGTTTTGCCGCTCTTCGTCGGCATCGTCACTGCCCCATGCTGGCAGCGCTGGTGCGTCGTCAGTATAGGTCTCAAGATAGGAGCGCCAGTCGATGTCTTCGGGTGTGGAAACCTTCTCTGCGGCTTCGGAAAGCGGCGGCTCCTCACTCATGACCCCAGCTTCGGCAAGCGAGACTTCCTCTTCGCCTTGTTCAACGGTGAGCACTGGATTCTCCGCCAACTCTTCGTAGATCAAGGTATCGAGTTCAGTGCGCGGGAGCTGGAGAATCTTGATCGCCTGACGCAGTTGCGGCGTCATCACCAACCGCTGCGTCAATTTTTGCTGGAGCCTGATATCCAAAGCCATCGTCGATGCGCCTTCTCTCTACAAACGGAAGCGTTCGCCTAAGTAGACTTGTCTGGCTCGGGCGCTGGCAGTTAGCTCCTGTGGTGTCCCTTCTTCAAAAACTTGCCCGTCACTCAAAATATACGCCCGGTCGCAAATGGTCAGCGTCTCACGGACGTTGTGGTCGGTCACTAAGATACCGATACCACGGCTGCGCAATTGCAGCATGATTTCTTGGATATCCACCACCGAGAGCGGATCAATCCCAGCAAAAGGTTCATCCAACAACATAAAAAGCGGGTCCATCACCAAGGCGCGGGCAATCTCCGTGCGTCGCCGTTCACCACCAGACAGAGAATCCGCCCGATTTTTCGCCAACTGTTCAATCCGCAGCTCCCCAAGCAACCGGTCAGCACGTTGCCGTCGTTCAGCGGCAGACAGCGGCAAGGTTTCCAAGATCGCGAGTAGGTTTTCTTCTACCGTGAGTTTGCGAAACACCGAGGCTTCTTGCGGCAAATAGGTAACGCCTTTGCGCGCACGTTTGTACATCGGCAGCCGGGTCATGTCTTCACCATTGCAGGAGACCGTTCCTTGGTCTGGGCGAATGAGCCCAACGATAATCGAAAAGGTCGTCGTCTTCCCGGCACCGTTCGGCCCTAAAAGCCCGACGATTTCTCCTCCTTTGACATTGACGGAGACGTTCCTGAGCACGGAGCGTTTGCCATAGGCCTTGCTCAACCCCTCCCCGCGTAGCATCTGTTCTCCACTCACGGATTTTTCGACCCCTTCGAGTCTCCCTCTTTTTGCTCGGGACGAATCTCCATTTCTGCGCGTCGCTCGCCGCCACCGCCTTCAACAACACTACGCTTCTCATCAAGGTAGACAGTCACGCGCTCACCAGAGACCCAATTTCCTAGTTCTTGCACTCGCGCTTCACCACTTAAAGTCACCACCCGCTGCGCCTCATTAAAAACCGCTTTCTTCCCGGTGGCACGCCGGTTGCCGGAGGTAATATCCACGTTCCCTTCTGCCACGATTTCCTTGAGCCGTTGCTTGGAGGAGGCCGCACTGGGGCTTGGTGGAGCTGCTTCGGCGTTTTCCGCCCCGGCTTCGGCCTTGTTATTTGCTGGGGTTGCGTCTTCGTAGGTCACGGTCAACATGTCGCTTTTCATGGTGACATCACCCTGGACGGCAACGACAGCTCCACGATAAACTATGCGTTTTTTCTCGTAGAGAAATTCCAGGTCGCGCGAACTGATGCGGATAGGCTCGCGCCGGGAGGTCAGCGACAGCGACTCCGCCAAATTCGATTCCGACGGTTTTTTCTTTTCCGCGCCACCATCAACCGCCTTGTCCTCGGCGAGGACGGAGTGTCCCCAGACGAGACAACACCCCATCAATACGAGGACACCCACCCATTTCCGGTTGCTCTTCACCATTACCCCTCTCGTTTCATGACGGTCGTCCGTACATTGGCGGCCAGCGTGAGCCGTTTTGCTCCGACATCGACGGCATAGCCTTCCCCTTCAACCTCCACTCCATTCCCGCTCACGCGCACCGGTCCAGTAGAAGAGATCGTATTCAGCTCACTGTCGTACACCGCACTCGCCGTCGTGATGACGAAGCCGTCGAGTCGAACTTCAATCTCTCCCGACAACTCCATATGTGTCACTTCCTCGTCACCATCAAGGCGGACCTTCCCCTGCTGACACCGCAAGGAAATAACCTCACCCTCTTTCGGATAGAGACTCACTTCTGGGCCTTCGACCACGATCTCACCGTTCTCTTGTGAATACCGCGCCTGCCGTGCAGCAATCTCCCAGACTTTTCGTCCATCGCGAATTTTGGCGCGCCGGAAATTCTGCATCCGCTGTTCTGCCTCTGGAACGACGTCTTGCGCGAGGCGACGAATCTCCTCGTCATTCACTTTCTGGGCGCGGAGTGAGGACATCACGGTGTAACCCACCACCAATAGCGAGGCGGTGACGGCCAGTGCCAGAACGAAACGTAATTGTTCTCTACTCATTGCGGATTCCTATGGAGTTGCTCAAGATACCATCCACCCCACCCGGCGCAAAGAGCTATGGCGAGAAAAGGGTGACTTGGCCGTGCAACAAACAGCCACCAGAAAGCGAAGGGCTAGACCCTAGTGCCCCTTCACCAGAGCGTCAAGGGCGCACAAGGTCTGCAACAGAGCAGCCAGGTGCTCTAAAGGAAAAACGGTGGCGCTGTCGCTCAGCGCCCGGGGAGGATCTTCGTGGACTTCCATGAACAAGCCATCCACCCCCACGGCCATTGCAGCACGGGCGAGTGTGGGAATGAATTCCCGTTGCCCACCGGACATCCCACCTTGGCCGCCGGGTAATTGGACGCTGTGCGTAGCATCGAAGATCACCGGATAGCCACTCTGGGCCATGATCGGCAGGGAACGGAAGTCGGTCACCAGATTGTTGTAGCCAAAAGAACAGCCGCGCTCGGTCAGGCAGATGCGTTGATTCCCGGTGGAAGCCACTTTCTCAGCGGCATGGGCCATGTCCCAGGGCGCTAAGAATTGCCCTTTCTTGATATTCACTACCTTACCGCTGTGTCCAGCAGCGAGCAGCAAGTCCGTCTGCCGACAAAGAAAAGCCGGAATCTGTAACACGTCTACGACTTCGGCGGCAAGCGCGGCCTCGTCTGGCGCGTGTATATCGGTTAGCACCGGCACTCCTACTTCGCGTCTGACTTCGGCGAGAATATCCAGCCCTTCGTGCATTCCCAATCCGCGAAAAGAAGTACCGGAGGTCCGATTGGCTTTGTCATAAGAGGATTTGTAGATGAAAGGGACGCAGAGCTTTGCGGTCAGCCGTTGCAGAGACTCGGCATGCCGCAGCGCCGAGTCGCGGCTCTCGATAACACAAGAGCCAGCAATCAGCACAAAGGGCAAGCCACCACCACAGCGCAACGCACCGATGGCAATGGCCGCAGGAGACACCTCGCGCCACATTAACGATGTACTCCACCCGCCTGCCGCAGCATGCCTTCGCCAACTCCGGCCCGCCGTTGCAGTGCCGCAGCAATGAAGCCACGAAATAACGGATGGCAATCAAAAGGACGCGACTTGAACTCGGGATGAAATTGCACCCCCACGAACCAGGGATGGTCACGCAGCTCGACGATCTCGACCAACTTGCCATCGGGCGACACACCGCTGAAGAGCATCCCTTTCTCTGCAAACGTGTCCCGGTAGGCATTATTAAACTCATAGCGATGACGATGCCGCTCGGAGATCACAGCAGAGTGATAGAGTTCGGTGGCTCGACTCCCAGGCGCAAGCTGGCAGGGATATCCACCAAGCCGCATAGTGCCGCCTTTTTGCACAACGCCGCGCTGCTCGTCCATGAGCGCAATCACTGGATGCGGCGTCTCAGGGTCGACCTCGAAGGAGTTGGCACCGGCAAGCCCGCAGACGTTGCGCCCAAATTCGATCACTGCCATTTGCATACCGAAACAAATGCCAAAGAACGGAATCCCTTGTTCACGCGCATAGCGCACGGCAGCGATTTTCCCCTCAGTGCCGCGTGGTCCGAATCCCATGGGGACGAGCAGCCCATCAGCAGTCCGCACAGCCTCCGGTAACACTCCAGCTTCTAAACGTTCGGAATCAACGTGATCAACCTCCACGCGGCATTCATTGGCAAACCCGCCGTGTGCCAACGCTTCGTTGATGCTTTTGTAGGAGTCGATGAGATCGGCATACTTCCCGACCATAGCAATGCGCACGTGGTCGCGTGGATGGCGGAAGGTATGGACGATTTTTTCCCACTTGTGGAGATTGGGAGCACCCGTCCAGATGTTTAGACGCTCGACGATGCGGTCATCCAGTCCCTCTTCATGGAAGACAAGCGGGACTTCGTAGATGCACTCGACATCTTTGGCGGTAATGACATCCGCTTCATTCACGTTGCAGAAGAGAGCGATCTTGGCCTTCACTTTCGGATCGAGATAACGATCCGTGCGACACAGCAACAGGTCGGGCTGAATCCCCAAACTGGTGAGTTCCTTGACGCTATGTTGCGTCGGCTTGGTTTTCAGTTCACCAGCAGCGGCGATAAAAGGCACCAGCGTCAAATGCACGTAGAGCACGTGCTCGCGTCCCCAGTCCCAGCGAAATTGTCGCATCGCCTCGATAAACGGCAGGCTCTCAATATCGCCCACCGTGCCGCCAACTTCGCAGATCGCCACGTCAAATCCCTGCGCGGCATTCAAGATACGCTGTTTAATCTCGTCGGTAATATGCGGAATCACTTGCACCGTCCCGCCGAGATAACTGCCTTTCCGCTCCCGCGAGATAACAGCATCGTACACTTGGCCGGTAGTGAAGCTGTTCTTCCGGCTAAGATCGGTGGAGACATAACGTTCATAGTGACCGAGATCCAGATCAGTCTCCG